>JACQZS010000197.1 GCA_016213725.1 Acidobacteriota bacterium
CCGGGAGTTCGCGGCGAGTGTCGAAAAGGCGCTTGGAGGAGTCCGCCTGGATGCGTTCAGCAGGGTGGAGTTGCTCGTGGAAGTTCGCGCGGTGGACGGCACGGTTCAGGGACACAGGCTGGTCGCCTGGCGCGCGGAGAAGCAAGGCCGCTGACTGCTTCGCCGTTGGAACTCGGGGAGAGCACCGTCAGCATCACGTCTGTGCACCCGTGCTGCCCTCACCGCCCCGGCCGCGCGAACTCGTATTGAGCCGAACTGCTCTGCACGCTGGCAATCGTTCTGCCCTCCCGGAACAGTTCCACCGTCGCGGTGATGCCCGGAATGCGCAGCTTGGCGCCGGCGGCCGTTCGCTCCACCTGCACCCTGCCTTGCGCCGGCGACTCCTTGCGATACGGCCGTAGCACCGTGATGGTCCACGTTCCGCCCGCCGGCTGCGCGCTGGACGCTTCCACGTGCCATTGCGGCGGGATGCTGCCTTGCCGCCCGATGGACGCCAGGTACCGGTCGTCCGTCGGCGGATCGTAGCCCGTCCACTGCCTGAACTTGAGCGGCTGCTCGGAAAGATAATCCACGAGTACGCCCGCCTTCGCAGATTCCAACCGCAATTGCTGCTTCTCGGCGTCCACCTGGAACGGCGACAGTCCGTGCAGCATCCACTGAAAACTGGCGGCGGCCGGCGCCTCGGCCTCGTCCAGCAAAACAACTACATCGGGCTTGATATGCAGAACATGCCGTGTGTACCGCGTGAGTTTGCCCTCATACGCCGCACCCGCCTCGCCCGCGACATAGTCCACCCCGCCGCGCAGATCCGCGGCCACAATCCTGCCCCCCGGACTGGCCGAGTGCACCGCCTGCCCCGCCCCATTCACCAGCAGCGCATTCTGAGACTTCGTCTCCCAGCACCACTTCGCGTGGAACGGACTGCCGTAGATATCGCGATACACATTATTCGTCAGCAGCGCGTCTCCATAGGCGTTTAGCGTGAACGAATTGTGCGGGTCGTGCCCGTGGCTCTGCCGGCCCATCGGGCTCGACTTGAATCGCAACTGCACGTTCCCGCCCGGATCTGTGAGCGTGGAGTTCAGAATTGCCACGCCAATCCCCGCAAAGAGCTTTGATGCGGGCAGCGCCGTGGGCGCCTTGGCTTCCACCGGCGGCATCTCGCCCCACAGGAAGCCCAGCACCGGTTCTTCCGGCTCGTCGCGGATCTGCCATTGCTTCGCCCACCACGCCCAGTACGGGTTCCGCACGTCGCGGATGTAATAGTGGACGAAGGCCCACCCCGGCGACGGCGGCCGCGAAGAGAGATCGCCGAAGCCCATCTCCGGAGAACCCGGAGGCGCGGAGTACAGCGCGTAATCGGCAAAGTGCGCGAAGAACGGCTTCTTGAACGGATCCAACCCCAACGAAGTGCGCGCCAGGTTCATCCACCACGTCGTCTTCACCATGTACCCGGCCCAGTAGGAGAGCCCCTCGTGCCAGCCGCCATCGTCGTCCGACCACACGGGATACGCCGCCCAGTACTTCGCCAGCGCGTACTCCAGCCACGCGTCGGCCTCGGGCGCCTCGCCCATCAGCGCCGTGCCGGACTCGGCCAGCTTGTGCCACGTCCGGTTTGCGTGGCTGGTGTAAGGTTCGGCCAGGTGGCCTGCACCGCGCCGCACTTCTCCGCTGTTCCAGGCATCCTGCCCGCGGCGCACAATCATCCGGCGCACCGTGGCGCGCTCATCTTCCGTCAGCGCTCCGTAGCCCCAGTCGTAGACCCGCGCCAGCCGGTGCACCAGCGGCTTGGCCGCCTCGCAATTCACCGTGAAGTTCGTGGGGCCGTCCGGATCCCAGGCCGCCAGAGCCAGAATGTACCGGCGGGCCGGAGCACGCCATTTCTCATCCCCAGACAGCAGCCACACGAACGCCAGAATCTCCGCCTCGTTCGCCGCCTTCAACGTCTGCACTCGGTTCGACCACCAATACTGGTTCGTCGCCGGATCCTTGGAGTTCGCTTTCACCGCCGGCTCAGGAGTCGGATCGCCGCCTGCCAGCGCCGCGGCCCGCGCCAGCAGCGCATCCCAGGACGGCTTGCCGGCGCCGGCCGCGAATGCCCGCAGCCGCGGCAGGTCTTCCGCCCTCAGAAACGCGCGCGGATGCGTCGGCGCGATGCGCGCCTTCACCTCCGCCAGCGTCGGCTGCGGAAAGGGCACCGCACTCGCCGGAATCGTAAAACTGCGGACCTTGCTCCACCCCGTCGGCTTGCCCTCGGCGATCGCGCGGAAACGCCAATACCACTGGCCGGGCGCCAGCGGCCGGTTGTGCGTGTAGACGGTCCACTTGAGGTTCCCAGCCGACTCGGGCCGCTTGAAATCCGCACCGGACGACCATTCCACTTCGTAGGCCGTGGCGCCCTGATACGGAACCCAGCTCAAGGCAGGCGGATTCACCGGCACCGTCTCGCCCGGAGCCGGCCGGTAGCCCCACTCCTGAGGCCGAGCCGCCCGATCGATGTCGGCCCCAGACATCGAAAGCGCCGCTGCGAGCGCCGCCGTCATGGCGAAAACGGAATTGCTTAGCATCACGGAGATAACATACACCCGTTGCGCCCACGCATCCGGGCCCCGCTCCGCCGTCTCATCCCCTCGCCTACGCCTGGCCCGCTGCCGCCTTGCCCAGCGCCACATTGCTCAATGTCACGATCGAACCCGGCGCCACCGTCACCTCCGCCACAGGGCCTGCCGTCCTCGACACCGCGTTCTCCTGCCGTAAGCTCGCCGTCTCGCACCACAGGAACTCCGCGCCCTTCCACTCCAGCTCCACTTTCTGCTCGAAGCACGACCGGTTCAGCAGCACCACTGTCCGCTGCCGCCGCCCTTGCGCGCTTCCGGCGAAAGCCACCGCCAGCAGCCCGTCGCTCGACGACACCGCCTTCACTCGTTTCATCCCCGCCCGCACCCGGCGCGAGTACGCCCCAAACGTGCGCAACTGATGGCTGGTCGCCGCTGGCCGCAGACCGCGCTCCGCATCCGGAGCGAAGAGCGTCCGCGTCCATCCGTAGGACGGCTGCTCCACGTTCAACAGCGTCCAGCAGTACATCAGCACCTCTGCGTTCAGCTGTGTCAGAGCCTTGTGGTAGAGCTGCGCCATGCTCAGCGCCAGGCGGTAGGAGCGCGCCTGATACTCGCGGTGATTCACGCACAGCTCCACCGCCAGAAACGGCTTCTCGCCCGAGGCGGCGCGCAACTCCGCCAGCCGCGCGTCAAAGGCGTCCGGATCGTGAAAGCACTGCTGAAAATCGTAGAGGTTGGACGTCGCGTAGTCCGTCGCGGCCCAGGCGGCCGCATCCATCCGCACACCCTTCAGCGCTTCAATGCCCGCTTTCGCGTTGGACGCGTTGTGCGAGTGGATACGGGTCGTGCGGAATCCCGCACTGTCCAGGCCGCGCCGCAGCGCCACCGTCATCGCCCGCCAGTCCTCCACGCTCTGCGCCACTTCGTTCTGGATGCCAACGATCTCCGGCGCCGCGCCCGTGCGCTCCTTGCTCACTTCGCAGTACCGCACCATCGCCCGCACATACTGCCCCACCACCGGCGAGCTCAACGCCTTCCCCCCCGCATCCCGGCGCCGCGCCCACAACGGCAGCTCCCAGAACTCGAAGATCACCTTCCCGCCCAGCCGCCGGATCCCGCGCAGGTACTCGAAGTTCGTAACCTCGGAATTCGGGAAATTGTCTCCGTAGTAGTGCGGCGAAGCGTCCGCCAGCGTGTCCCAGTTGCTCATCGCCTCGTTCAGCATCGCCCCGTTCGGGTACTCCCGCTGCAACAGCAGGTTGTACTCGGCCAGCAGCCGCCACCACTCTGCCGCCCCCTCCGCGCCCAGCTCCGCGAATGCCGGCAGCGCCGCGATGCCTCCGAAGCCCAGCATCTCCTGATACTCCTCCCGCTCCTCCACTTCCACGCGCGCGCTCTCCCCGCTCGCCGGCAGCAGCCGTCCTTCCACCTTTGCCTCCGCCCCGGAATACGCCAACTGGTGCCGGTGCAGGTCCAGCGGCGACTTCGCCACCAGCGCTTCCTTTCCGTTCAGCCGCACGCGGAACGTCTGCCGGTGATCGGCCGCCACTGTGATCGAGCGCAGATCGCCCCGATACGCCACCTGGCCCTCTTCCCTGATCCGCTCCGGATGCCGCGCCGTCACTGTGGGCGGCCGTGGCTCTCCCGGCTTCGCCGCCGCACCCGCCGGCCTCGCCTGCTCCGCCTGCCGCCCGGGTCCGTCATCCAGCCCCGTCGAATCGTAGTAGCGGGACGTGAGCCTGACCCTCCCGCCCCCCGCCTCCACCGTGAAGCCCCCACAAGGCCCCGTGAAGATCCACACGAGCGCACCTTCTCCGCCCGTCCACGAATCCACTTCAATAGTCCTCTCGAACAGAGCCGGCAGCCGCTCCGGAAAGTACTTTCGCCCCGGCGAGGCCACTCGCCAGTGAGTGCGCGGCGAGGGCGGCCCCGGAAACGAGAACCGTTCGCCTTCTCCGCCGCCGCGCTGCCACACCGGCAGTTCCAGCACCGCCTGGCCTTGCGCGGCCGCACCCGCCGGAGCCAGACCCAGCGCCGCGCTAAAGCCCCGTCTCGAGATCTCGCTCATCCGGTTACCTCACAGGCCCATCAAGCCGCCAAGCCGGCGCCGCTCGATGCGGCAATTTTCTCTGACCCATCCTATACCTCACCCGCCCACAGCCTCGCGGCCACGCCGCCCGGCCCGGCCGCTATTTTTCCCGCACAATGCCGGCCGCTTGACTTTCAGCCGTCAGCTTTTCCTGTTACAGTCCGACAGTAGAGTCACCCTTTGGAAACGATTCGGATCGAAGTTATGCCTAACCACCAGTCGCCCCGCTCCCTGCTATCCACCTTCATCCTCGCCCTTGCCGTCCTCACTCCCTTTTCCGCCCAGGCCCAACGCTCTGACTTCGGAACTTCCTTCAACTCGCTCCGCCCGCCTCAGCGCAAACTCGTCGATGACTTCGTCATCAGGCTCAACCGCACCCTCGGCACCAAGTACGAAACCGCCGCTGCCTACGACGCCGCCAGAGTCTCCATCCGCACCACCTTCGACGCCGTAACCCACGCCTTGCTCAACACCAAACTCACTGACTCCTCCGGAAAATCCCTCGGCACCGCCCTCGATCTGGTCGAGGCCGTCGAAGAGGTCGCCGGCGAACGGCCCGGTGAACGTGGCGACCGCCAGTTCCGCGTCTATTTCGCCATGAAACCCGGCGCCCAGCAGACCCTCGAAGCCGCCCGTGAATTCAACCACGAACCCGACAACACCGTATTTCACGCCGGCTACCCCACCTGCTTCCGCCTCATCGGTTCCGTCCCCTCCATCCAGATCTCTCTCTCCCGCGACGCCCGCCGCGCCGACATCGACGTCGATTACCGCAGCTCCAAAATCCCCGCCGCCATGCTCAATGGCCATCTGCGCTCCGCCAACTCCGACGTGCGCGCCGGCGACAACGCAGATCGCCACGCTGGGAAATGGGCCGGCTTCTCCGCCTGGTGGAAGAACCTGTTCGCTTCCTCCCCCTCGCCCGGATCCACCGCGCCTCCCGCCCAGACTTCCTTGATTCCCGCTCGCCCGCGCGTCTCCTCCAAACAGGGCGTCGATGCCGCCATGCACGATTTCCTCCAGTCCTGGCTCGTCGAACAGGATGCCCCCTCTGCCGCGGCCTACTTCGGCCCGCGCTCCTTTGCTTGCGTCGAACTCGACGCCCGGCGCAAGAACCAGCCTCTCGCACCCGGTATGGCCCGCTTCAGCATCCTCGCCACCCTCCGCGATCTCTCCACCCGCCTCGGCAAGGCGCCTACCCCTTCTGCCTTCGTCTCCGCCCTCCAGCCCTGGGATTCCGCCATGCGCCTCCACCAGAACAACTACCCCGGCGAGTTCCTGCTCATGGATATCTCCGATGAGGCCGCCGGCGCGCTCGAATGCACTTCCTCCTCCCGGCCCGATCCCAAAGCGCTCGACCTCCCGGAAAAACGCAGGTTCGGCAACTACTTCGGCTCTGTGCTCCGCCTCGCCCAGCCCGGCGCCCCCCAGCGGATCCTCTACTTCCTCTGGACCAAGGAGGGCCCCTCCTGGAGGATCGTCAACGTCGGCACTCTCGACGCCGCAGAAAAAGAACTCCCCTCCCTGCGCATCGTTGAAAAATCCGCCGAGAAACAGCTCCCTCGCATCGCGGGGGACCCTGCCGCCGCTACCGCCGTTCACACCTTCCTCTCAGATTGGCTTGTCCAGGGCGACATCAAGAAAGCCACCGCCTTCTTCTCCCCGCAAAGCAAGTCCTGCATTGAGCCCGGCCAATCGCCGGCCAACGCCATGCGCCAGTTCCATCGCTCTCTGGGCGGCCTGAAACAGCTCTCCGACGCCGTGGAGCCCGTCCCCCCCATCAACGATCGCCTCAGCCTCATCACTCAGCCCCACGAACAGCTCTTCGCGCTCTTCACCGGTCCGGACGCCCTCGGCGATGCCTTCCTCTGTCAAAACCGCGACACCAAACGGGCCGCACCGTCCGCCGGCGGCCCGTCCGGCAAGTACTACGCCGCCTCCTTCCGCGTGAAACTCCCCGCCAGTACCGACACCACCGCCGTCCTCATCACTCTCTGGTCGAAAGACGCCGGCCAATGGAAGATCGTCGCCTGGCGCGTTGAGGCGCCCTGATCGTCTTGGGGCTCCGCAGCCCGCCTCGCAGGCCACCGCCGCCCCCTCTACTTCTACATCGGATAATCGGCAACAGGCATCGGCATGAAGCTCCCCCTCCCCGCCGTCACGCTTCCTCCGCTTCTGCTCATCCCCTGCAATTTCGCCGCCGGGACCCTGGCCGCCCTCCTCCTGGATGTTGCCCTCGTCAGGCCCCCTGATTCCGGCTCCATCACCACGCTCCTGCCCGGCCTCACCTATGCCTGCGCCACCGTCATGAAGGTCTGTCTCGTCGCCGGCTTTCTCTGGTTGCACTTCCTGACTCTGCTCCGCCTCCTCCGCCTCCGCCTTTCCTCCCCGCCCGGAGGCTCCCTCCCGCGCCTGGCCACCCTCTCTCTCGCCCTCCCCCCGGCCGCTATCCTGCTTGGCGCCCTCGCCGCCGTCGCGCAGCAACGTTTCCTTCTCCTTGCGTCGCCCCTCTCCCTCATCTCTTTTGACCTCATCTCCCGTCAATCCGTCTTCCTGATGCTCGCCGCCATTCTCGCCGGCGCTCTCTGTGCCGCCGCCTCCCTCGTCCGCCGCCGCGGCGCCCCCGCCTTCCTCGGCCTCCTCGTCAATGCCGTGCTCCTTGCCCTGTTCTTGCACCTCAGCTTCTTCGCAGCCGGCTTCCACCAGGACCGCTGGGCGCCCTGACCCCGCATCGCCCCCAAGCGCTATACTGCCCCCATGCGCCTCGCCCTCCTACTCTCCTTCATCGCCCTCACTCTCCAAGCCCAGGAAGGCTTCTCCCCCGTTCGTCTGGCCCGCCTCCACCAGAGCCTCGAACTCAAAACGAAAGCCAATCTGCCCCCCGGCGCTATCTCCCTCATCATCCGCAACGGCAAGGTCGTCGACTTCCGCGCCTTCGGCCTCCGCGACGTCGAAGCCAACCTCCCCATGGAGAAGGACACCATCTGCCGCGTCTACTCCATGACCAAAACCGTCACCTCCGTCGCCATCATGATGCTCGTCGAGGAAGGCAAGATCACCCTCGCTGACCGCGTCGACAAATTCATCCCCGAATTTAAAGACCTCAAGGTCTACACCGGCGGCACCGTCGAAAAACCCGAACTCGCCGCTCCCTCCCGCCCCATGACCATCAAGCACCTCCTCACCCATACGTCCGGTCTCACCTACGGCGGAAGCAACGATAACGTCTCCACCCTCTACACGCGCGCCAAAATCTTCGAAGTCGATTCCCTCAAAGCCTTCATTGACCGCATCGCCAAACTCCCCCTCCACTCCAACCCCGGCGACAAGTACGAATACTCCGTCTCCATCGATGTCCTCGGCTACATCGTCGAAGTCGCCTCCGGCCAGCCCTTCGACCAGTTCGTCCAGCAGCGCATCCTCGATCCCCTGAAGATGACCGACTCCCACTTCACCCTCCCCGAATCCAAGCGCTCCCGCCTCGCCAAGATCTACTCCATCAAAGACGGCAAGGCCACCCCCCAAGCCGGCCTCGAAGCCAAAGGCGTCCCCTTCGGCGGCATGGGCCTCTTCTCCACCATCTCCGACTACGCCCGCTTCGCGCAGATGCTCGCCAACAGCGGCCAGCTCGACGGCGTCCGCCTTCTCTCCCGCAAAACCGTCGACCTCATGATGCTCAACCACCTCACCGGCCTCGCCCGCCCCACCACCGGCGGCGACGACTCCGACGGCTTCGGCCTCGGCGGCTCCGTCCGCATCGACTCTGAAAAGTCCGGCCGCCCCGGCTCCCCCGGCCTCTTCGGCTGGGACGGCGCCGCCACCACCCGCTTCCGCGTTGACCGCAAGGAGAACCTCGTCTATCTCCTCTTCACCCAGTCGATGCCCTTCGACACCCCGCTCCTCAACCTCTACGAAACCCTCGTCTACCAGGCCATCGTCGACTAGCAGGCCGCGTTGCGCTCCCCAGCTCCGTCGGTCGTCGCTCGCGATGGATGGTCGATGGATACGTAATGGATGCGTAATGGATGCGTAATGGACGCGCGATGCATGAGCGATGAACAAATGACATCGCCACTCTCCACCCCTCTCGCTGATGGAGGCAAAACCACTGTGGCGCGGCCTACGCGAGTATGTCAGCAGCCTGCTATCCGCGCTCAGCGCCGTCGTCCCCCCCTAGGCCCGTGAACGACAGCACACCCCACGCCGCCACCAGGAAGAACGACCAATCCACTGCCACGCGGTAACGCCCCACATACTGGAAAAACAGATACACCGCTGGATACGCCACCCAGAACGGGAGCAGCACCATTGACGTCACCGGCTGGCTGCGCCTCAGTCTCAGTATCATGGCGGCCCACGCCAGTACGGAACTGATCGTCAAAATCGCCACGACAACCCGGTAGCCCGTACCAATCCCGAACCAGAACGCCAGCCCGTGCCCCACCATCAACCATGCCGCTCTCCTCGGATGCTCCCGAATCCAGTCGAACGTCTGGTGCAGTAGCATGCGGTTGTAAACGATCTCCCCCCCCATGGCCTTCAGCCGCATCGCTTCCTCCGGGTCATTCGTGGGATGCGTCATCACCGCCCCCGACAACTTGTTCTCCGCCATCGTGAATCCCGCCCTGTCGTTGAACCCCTGTGACAGCTCGATGCCCAGGTTGTTGCGAATGAAGATCCACTCCCCGAATTGCGCATGATTCCGCAATGTCCACGGCATCACTACCAACACCGCCGCACAGCCCGCCGCCAACCACCATCGCACCGCCTGCCCCCTGCGCGGAGCCATCGCCACCGCCAGCACCGCCAGAAGGACGCAGCTCGGCAGCAACGACGGCGCCGAGTGATACAGCGCGCCCCACGCCGCTCCATACGTCACCGCAGCCCACCCCGGCGCCCACCCACGCATCCACAATCGCCGCGTCCACACCACCATCCCGGCCAGAGCCATCCCCGCCACCGCCTCATCCCACCCCCAGTGCACCTCTGCCGAAATATGCACCGGATACGCCGCCAGAATCAGCCCCGCCCAGAACCCCGCCCGGCGCCCCAGTCCCAATTGATCCGCCACCCACGGCATCAGCCCATACAGCGTCGAATATGCCAGAACGTTGATTACACACCGTGCCGTCTGCCCCGCTAGTCCTGCGCCCAGCCAACCAAAGAGCAACGAGAGCAAGAATGGAAAAAACGGCGGCAGGTGCGCCGTCGGCCCCGTGGGCGCCGCATACGGACTCGCAAACTCCCCATCCTGCACAATCGCCATCGCAACCCGGCACGCCTCCTTGCAGTCGCTGCCTTGCGAACCCGTCCCAAACAGGATTGCCAGCCGCACCAACGCCGCTATCGTGAAAACCAACAGCGAAGCGCGCACGGGACTGCTCAGCAGCCACCGGCCCCACCCCGCCGCCGTTCTCACAATCGCTTGCAGCCTCGTCATCGTCTCCTCCTGTTTCTGCCTCTCGCCCCACCCGTCCGTGCCCCGCCGCCCGCAAAATCCTCCGCGGAATTCCCCGCTCGTGCCGCACTCCGCCGCATCCCTGCGCGCCTCACACCCTCAACTCGCCAGCTCATACACATACGCCCGCACCACTCCGCCCTCCACTAGCGTCACCGCCACTTCCACGCGCCTGTACCCGGGCCCTTCAAACTCGTCCAGCCGCGCCCAGTGCTCCGGCAGATCCGCCGATTCGAATACCTGCACCGCCACCTCCGGCCCTTCCGCATCCAACACCAATCCCGGAAAGCCAATCCACTGCCCCCACCCCGCCTCATACCTGCGCCCGCGCACACTCCCCCGGATCCACCGCCCCTTCAGTCCCTCCAATTGGTGGTGATTCACTTCCCCCGGCGCCAACGATCCATATACCGCCAGCCGCGTCTCCAATCCATGTCCATGCCCAAACTCAGCCATTCCCTCAAACCTCCTCGCTTCTCCTGCACCCCGCCACCCCGCCGCACGCCCCAGCCCCCTCAGTACATCATCCACTCGCCCCGGCGCTCAACAAACTCCTCCACCTCCGCCCACCACGATTCCTCCATCGCCCCCGCCTTCATCCCGACCTCCACCTGCCCCCGTAGCCGCTCACTCCCGCTCAGGATGTCGATCGGCATCCTGTCGTGCACATACTCGAACGGAGGTTCCCGCCAGGCAAACCGCTCACCCCCCAGCTCATGGGCCGCCGCCAGAACCGCCGCCCCCACCCAACACGGTTTAAATCGCTCCCGGTCCAACACATGCACCTGCACCCCGCCGCACAACTCCCCTGCCCACTTGTCGACCGTCGGCCGGAACCACACCGGCCGGAACCGCGCCCCCGGCACATCGCAGCCATTCAACCGCCCGGCAAACTCCCCCGCGTCGAGATACGGCGCGCCAAGCAGCTCAAACGGCCGCGTCGTCCCCCGGCCTTCGCTCAGGTTCGTCCCCTCCACCAGCACGCTCCCCGGATACACCGCCGCCGTCTCCAGCGTCGGCAGATTCGGCGATGCCATCACCCACGGCAGTCCCGTCTCGTCGAACCACATCGCTCGCCTCCACCCCTCGCACCGCACCACCGTCAATTCCACGTCGATCCCCCGCTCCGCCCGCAGCAACCGCGCCAACTCCCCCATCGTCAATCCGTGCCGCATCGGCAAAGCGTGCATCCCGATGAACGACTCAAAGCCCTCCCGCAGCACCGGCCCCTCCACCTCCACGCCGCCAATCGGATTCGGCCGGTCCAGCACCACGAACGGCAGCCCCGCGCGCCCGCACGCCTCCATCGCCAGCAACATCGTCCAGACAAACGTGTACGGCCGCGCACCCACGTCCGGCAGATCGCACACCATCACATCCAATCCCGCAAGCGATGCCGCATCCGGCTGCCGCCGCTCTCCGTACAGGCTGAACACCGGCACCCCCAGCCGGCCATCCCATTCGTCCGCCGTCTCGATCATGTTGTCCTGCGCTTCGGCCTTCGCCCCGTGCTGCGGCCCGAAAAGCGCCGCCAGTTTCACCGCCGAAGCCGCGGCAAACCGCTCCGCCGCATGCGCCAGCTCTCCGTCCACTGAAGCCGGATTGGCGATCAATCCCACCCGCGCCCCGCCAAACCGCCCCAATTCCTCACTCAGGAACACATCCAGCCCAACCCGGCACCTGCTCATCGCTACCTCTCCTCCCGCGGGATCCTGCATCCCCTCACTTCCTCAGAATCTTCTCCATCGCCTTCCCCTTGGCCAATTCATCCACCAGCTTGTCCAGATAGCGGATCTGCCGCATCAGCGGATCTTCGATCTCCTCCACCCGATAACCGCAGATCAACCCTGTGATCATCGATGCATTCGGGTTCATCCGCGGCGCCTGCGCGAAGAAGTGCTCAAAATCCACCTTCTTCGCCATCACTTCCTGCAGCGCCTTCTCGTCGTAGCCCGTCAGCCACTCGATGATGGCGTGGACCTCCGCCTTCGTCCGCCCCTTCTTTTCCGCCTTGGCGATGTAGTGCGGGTACACGCCCGCAAACGGCATTCTGTAGACTCGCGTGGGATCCGTGGCCATATTGCTCTTCAAAGCATAGCGAGTCCGCTCCACACCCGGACACGTCCGCACCCGCCGGCCGCAGCCGCGAGCCTCTCCATCTCCCCCCCTGTCTGATTTTCATACTTTCGCACCTTTAATAACGAATAGTTAATTCTGCTTATCTCGCATTAAGTAATTCACTCCCCAACCCTCCTCCCCGGCGCATCGGGTAAAAAATAGCAACCCCTAAGGTGGTCAAAAAACGGAAGTTGTCTGTATACTCTTCTCATGCTGGGATGCCTGGAGAAAGAACAATTTCCGGATAATTCCCCGCCCACTCTCCCTTTCAACCCGGACACCAGTCCGCTCGAGGATGGATTGGGCACGCATGATCGGAACGCCGGGAACTTCCGCAATCCCTGGCGGCATTCACTCAGAGCAAAGGAGCGACATAATGCCTGAATCCACCCCTACCAATCAAACTAAGTATGTGCGTGTGCTGGCGTCCGATCAGGAGGCCCGCGCGAAATTCCTTGCTAACCCCGAGGCTGCGGCCAAACAGGCCGGCATCACCCTCACGCCCGATTTCTCCAAGCTCCTCAAGAGCGAGTTGGTGGCTTTGGAAAAGGACGCCATTAAGGTCAACTTCCGCAACCCCTATATCGACATCCATAAGGTGCCGGGCTTCAAGACCACCGGCCCCGCCGGACGCCCGGGCACCGTCATGAACGCCGCCGCCGTCGCCGCCGGAGCAGCCGTCGTCTCCGCCGCGGCCGCCGTCGTCTCCGCCGTCTGCGCCACCTACCAGGCCACCAAATGGCGCGGCCCCTCCGTCATCGCCGGCCCCCAGATCCGCACTCGCGGCGGCATCCGCTAACACTCCGTCCATCCACCGCCGCGGCCGCGGAACCTACCTCCCGGCCGCGGCGGTTCGCCCAGCCTCCGCCCGCGCGCCGCCGCAACCCGGCCCGGCCTCTCGCCCCTTCCGCCGCCCGCCGGCGCCATCTCGCCCGCCACCGTTTCGCAAAGCCCTCTTCGTCCCCCATATCACTGGAGGTTTTCCTTGGAATACTTGAGCCCTAATCCATCCATTTCTCAGGATGATCAATTCGACATTCTGAACGAGGCCATGCAATTGGGCTCTCTCATGCCTGTCACTTATCAAGGCCTTGTTGTCGAAAATACCTCCGCCTGCAACGCCAAATGCCGCATGTGCTACCAGGCCGCCGGCCCCACCGGCTCCGATATCCTCGGCAAGGCCTCGCTCTCGCCCGAACAGGTCGAAATCCTCCTCGCCGACGCCCTCCACATCCCCTCTCTCGCCCGCCGCTTCCACCTCGCCGGCGGCGAAGCCTTCCTCCGCCCCGCTGATTGCTTCCGCCTCTTTCGCACCGCCCGCTCCCTCGGCTACGAAGACATCACCACCACCACCAACGCCTATTGGGCCTACACCCCCAATCGCGCCGCCGCCATCTGCCAGGAGGCTCGCGACGCCGGACTCCGCCGCATGGAGATCAGTTGGGATTTCTGGCATCTCGATCACATCCGCGCCGATTGCGTCTCCAATGCCCTCGAAGCCGGCGCCCGCTTCGGTATCTCCACCGTCCTTCGCATCCTCACCACCCAATCCCACTCCATCGCCGAAGCCCTCTCCCATCTCCGCCCCGATGCCCTCGAACTCGCCACCGAAATCCAGTCCTGCCCCGTCTTCCCCACCGGCCGCGCCGCCTCCGAAATCCCGCCCGACGACATCTTCTACGGCCAGGACCTCGGCGGCAATTGCCACGCCATCCTCCACCTCACCGTCAACGCCCGCGGCAACGTCTACCCCTGCTGCGCCGGCGCCGACCAGACCCAGGGCCTCTCCTTCGGCAACATCCACCAGGAATCCATCCGCGACATCGCCGTCCGCATGAACTCCTCCCGCCTCCTCCGCACCCTCGTCTTCTTCGGCGTCGGCGCCCTGGAGCCCATCCTCCGCGAACACGGCGTCCAGCTCGGTGACCGCTTCAGCAACATCTGCCACCTCTGCTGGGAGATCTTCTCCCGCCCCGAACGCGCCGCCATCGTCCACCAGTTCTTCCGCGAACAGGAGCTCCACGAAGCCCAGCGCCTCGAACAACTCCTGCCCATCCTCCAAAGCGCCCAGGAGAGCTAATCCATGACCCGGCAAGTCCTTCACCTCTTCCGCTCCGCCGTCGTCCTCTCTGACGACGCGCCCCCCGCCGCCCTCCTCGCCTGGCTGCCCCGCTGGGACGCCCTCGTCAAGCAAAACCTCGGCATCCTCGACGGCGAAAACCTCCACGCCCTCTACGGCCGCGCCCTCACTCTTCTCGCCCCCGCCCTCCGCCCCTGCGCCGCGGAGCTCTCTGCCCTCGGCCCCCTCGCCCGCGAACTCGGCCTCTCCGTCGCCGTCAACCTCTCCCTCGCCGAAGCCCTCTCCCCCGACTTCGATACCCTCGCCCTCCTCGCCCGCGCCATGGTCGGCACCGTCTATCTCGACGCCCGCCAGGCCCCTCCTTCCACCCCCTCCGCCGACGTCCTCCACCTCGTCCGCGCCCTCCGCTCCGCTGGCGTCAACCCCGCCCTCGTCGGCCCCGTCGCCCGCTGGAACTCCTTCGGCCTCCTCGACGAGCCCTTCCTCAACGCCGGCACCGTCCACTTCGCCCCCGCCGGCCGCGCCGCCCTCTCCTCCCTCCTCGCCTCCGGACCCAGCCCCTTCGAAATCCGCAACTCCTTCGACCCCTGCAAGGAACGCCTCGCCGTCTTCGTCGCCCCCGACGGCGGCCTCTACCCCTGCCATGGCCTCGTCGGCGTCGAACCCTTCCGCATCGGCTCCCTCGACGGCGAACTCCCCCTCCACATCACCCCCCGCCAACAGGACCTCCTCTCATCCTGGTCCGCCGCCGGCCCCGGCTGCCTCGGCTGCGTCGAGCCCGACCCGGACTCCCCCCTCCCCCTCATCTGCGAACTCCACAAAGCCGAACTCCTCGCCTCTTCGCACCCCACCTCTCATGCCGGCCACCAAACCCTGCGCGCACTCTAGCCCCTCCGCCGTCCGCCGCCAGGTGGCCGACTTCTACTCGCGCTACCCCTATCCCCCGCCCGCCATCGTCACCCGCTACCAGCGCCCGGCTTTCGCCCTGGAGCGTCTCAACCTCCGCCTCGCCGCCGCCGGCCGCCCGCCTCTCCCGCCCAACCTCCGCATCTGGGCCCCCGGCGGCGGCACCACCCTCCCCGTCCAACTCGCCCTCCACTTCCCCTCGGCCTCCATCCTCGCCACCGACATCTGCGCCCGCTCCCTCCAAATCGCCGCCAAAATCGCCCGCTCCCTCCAGCTCACCAACATCGACTTCCGCCACGAAGACCTCCTCGACAGCGCCTACCGCGGCCAGTTCCACCTCATCGATTGCGCCGGCGTCCTCAACCATGTCGCCCGCCCCGCCGACGGCTTCCGCGCCATCCGCCGCGCCCTCCATCCCTCCGGCGTCGCCAACCTCTGGGTCTACAACACCCGCCAGCGCTGGCTCAGCGACGCCTGGCAATCCGCCCTCGCCCTCCTCGGCGCCACCCAATCCGCCACCCAGACCAACGACCGCTGGACCCTCGCCCGCCACCTCGTCGACTGGGCCCGCCTCCAACCCAACTGGCGCCGCACCCGCGAAGCCCTCGGCGCCATCCATCCCTCCATCGATCCCGTCAACACCGCCGACGCCCTCATCCATCCCCGCGAAATCTCCTTCACCCTCGCCCAGCTCTGGAGCCTCCTCGCCCGCTCCGGCCTCCACTTCCTCGCCTGGCGCGAAGACCACGCCTGGGACCCTCTCAACACCCCCGGCCTCCCTGCCCCCCTGCGCGCCCGCATCGCCACTCTCCCCCCGCTCGAACGCTTCCAACTCATCGAAGCCCTGGCCGAAGAAGACGCCCCCTACTTCGACCTCTTCGCCGTCCGCGCCAACCCGCCCCATTCCCCCGCCCCCGTCCTGCCCGAAACCTGGCGCCCCGCCTTCAACCCCTCCATCGAGTTCATCAACCTCCGCGGCGCCCGCGCCGTCTCCAGCCACCACATGCCCGTCCTCCGCCGCACGGAGGACTCCTGGGCCGCCTACCAGAACGGCGACGCCCGCGAAAAGTCCGGACTCTGGCTCCCCCTCACCCCGCCCCAGGCCCGTCTCCTCGAACAAGCCGACGGCACCCGTACAGTCCCCGAACTCCTCCGCGAACCCTCCTCCGAACCCCGCCGCGCCCTCGCCGCCTTCCTCCACCGCGCCGCCTCTTCCCCCGTAGCCCTCCTCGCCTGACCCTCGCCCCCGCACAAGCCTCAATCCTGCCGCAGCGCCGCCAGCGGATCGATCCTCGACGCCCGCCTCGCCGGCGCCCACCCCGCCAGCACCGCCGCGCTCAACAACACACCCCCTGCCAGCGCCAGCATCGCCGGATCGTTCGGCTGCGTCCCGAACAGCAGCGACTTCACCAGCCTCGCCCCCATCCAGGCCGCCGGCACGCTGATCGCCAGTCCCGCTGCCGCCAGCCCCAGCACCCGCTTCAGCACCATCCACACCACCGTGCCCCGCGGCGCCCCCAACGCCATCCGGATCCCCATCTCGCCCACCTGCCGCGCCACGCTATATGACATCGTCCCGTACAGCCCCAAACACGCCGTCAACAGCGCCAGCACCGCAAATCCTGTGCACAGCCGCGCAAACGCGATCTCCCGGCTGATCGTCCGGTCGATCTCCGCCGCCTGCGTCGCCACGTTGGTCATCGGCATCCGCGCATCCGCCTCCCTCACCATCTCCCGCGCGCTCTCCACAAACCGCAGCGGATCCCCCGCCGTGCGCAACGCATACGTCACCCGCTCCGGCGGAAACTGGCTCGCCGCCACAAACACCGCCATCGGACTGCCTTCGTTCTTCAAGCCGCCGTACCGCAGGTTCGCCGAAACCCCAACGATCTCGAGATCGCGCTTCTCCTCCGGCAGCCTGATCTGCCGCCCCACAGGATTCTCGCTCCCAAAATAACTCCGCGCCAGCCGCTCGCTGATCACCGCCACCGGCCTCGAGCCCGCTTCATCGCGGTCGTCGATCTCCCGCCCCGCCAATATCGGAATCTGCATCGTCGTCAGAAAACGCGCACCCGTCGCCATCACCCGCGCGTCATTCACCGTCGCCGCTCCAATCTTCATCGGCCCCCGTACCGCCGGACCCGCGAAGCCCGCATTCACCAGCGCCGCTTGCGACAGCGTCGCGCTCCTCACTCCGGGCAGCGCCTCCAGGCGCTTCCGCAGCGCCCCATAGAAAACCGCCATCTCCTCGCCGGCATGCCCCGCCTGCTTCGCGTTCAAAGAAAATAGCAGAACGTTCTCTCTCGCATAGCCCAGCTCCACCGAGTGCAGCCGGTCCAGCGTCCGCACAAACAGCCCCGCCGCCACCAGAATCAAAAACGACATCGCCATCTGGACCACTACCAGTGCATTCTGCGTCCGCCGGCTTGCCCCGCCGCCCCTGCCGCTCTTGATCGCCGGCATCACGTCCGCATTCGTCGCCTGCATCGCCGGAACCAGCCCGAACATCAATCCACAAACCACTGCAAGCCCCGCCGTCACCCCCAGCACGTGCCAGTTCAGCTCCGCGTGCAACGTGAAATTCTCCTGCCCCCTTGAAAACAGAATCGTCAACGCCCGCACGCCCCAAATCGCCAGCCCCACCCCGCACGCTCCACCCAGCGAAGCCAGTAGCACGCTCTCCGTCAGCAGTTGCCGCACCACCCGGAGCCTCCCCGCCCCCAGGCTCAGCCGCAGCGCCATCTCCCGCCGCCGCGCCGCCGCCCGCGCCAGCAGCAGCGTCGCGATGTTCGCGCACGTGATCGCCAGAATCAATCCCACCATCGCCAGCAGCACGTACAAGGGCTTCGAATACTGCCGCCGCAATCCACCCAATCCCGCCGCGCCCGCATTCAGCTTCAGCGCCGGCAGCTTTGCGCGCTCTCCGTCCGTCGTCGCAGTCGCCGCCACCCATTGCGCGAAGCGCGGCGCCAGCACCGCCTGTGCCTGCGCCATGCTCACCCCCTCCCTCAGCCGCCCCATCATCTCGATCCAGTAGAAGTTCCCCTCCGGATACATCCGCGCCGCCCGCTCCCCGTCTACCAGCAGATTGGTGTGCAACGGCAGATACAACTCAGGCACCGACGCCGGATCCACTCCGAAGAACCCCGGCGCCGTCACCCCAACCACCGTGAAGGCCACATTGTCCACCAGCACCGGCTGCCCGATCGCGTTCGCCGGCCCGCCAAATCGCCGCTGGCTCACCGCGAAGCTGATCACCGCCACCGGCGCCGCGCCCGCCCGCTCGTCTTCGCTGTCGATCAGCCGCCCCGCCGCCGCCGGCACGCCCAACCCTCGAAAGTACTCCCCGCTCACATACTCCGTGCTCGCCGTCATCGCCTGCCCACCCACCGACAGGCTGTGCTTCAGCCCATTGAAATAGCCAAAAACCGTCGAAAAGACGCCCTTCTCCGCGCGCAGCGTCTCAAACGCGCCATACGGGAAAATGCCGCTCGCCATCAACCCCCGCTCGGCCGGCCACGCCATCCCCTGCAGCCCGTGCACCACATGCGACCACTCCTTGTTGGCATCCTGCGGCGGCCGGCTCTGCCAATTCAGCACCACCAGAGACTCCGGCTCCGCCACCGGCAGCGCCCGCAGCAGGATCGCCTCCATGAAGCTGTAAATCGTCGTGTTCGCTCCAATCCCCAGCGCCAGCGACAGCACCGCCAGCGCGCTGAACGCCTTGTTCGCCCCCATCGTCCGCAACCCGTACCGCAAATCCTGGCCCAGTTCTGAGAGTAACCGTGTCATCCAGATCTCCCGCGACTCTTCCTGCTTCAGAGCCAGGTTGCCAAACCGCCGCCGCGACAGAGTCCGCAAAATCAACATGTCCAAAGACCCCGGCAGCGAATCGTTTTTTTGTGGCTTCCGTCCCATACCAAGAATTCTTAGCTTACATGGAGAACCCCGCCACCACAACCCCATAGCTCCGCACCACCATTCCCTTAGCCGCCGCTCAACCCTCACAGCGCTTTGGTCCGCACTCGTCGCGTCTCCACTGGGCCCCTTCCCGCGAAGCCGCCCGCAGGAAGTCCCTCCACGCACGGAACGCCTTCGGGCGGTCGGTGATCAGGCCTCTCTGCTCCCGCTGAACCGCGGCCAGCAATCTAATTTCCGGCCCTCCGGCGGCATTCTCGTGGATCCGCTTCTCGGTCCGTCTGTGCTGTGTCCTGCACGTCGTCCTGGAAGTGCTCGCTCGACACGCTCCTACGCAGCGCTGTCGCGGTCTGGCAGCGGGGCCGGCGCTCGCGCCGGCCCCGCCGCTCGTCACTTCACTTGGAATGGGGTCACATAGCCGAATGAGTCGCCCGCTACCGTGAAGTTCAGATTGTACGTTCCGGTGGACAGCCCCTTCGTACTGAGATTGAAGATGTAGCCCCCTGTCGGCCCCAGCGTCGGATCGAATCGGAAATCATTGTCCGGGTTTGCGTTGCCTGACGCCTGCACGCTGCCTGAGATCGAGGTGGCAACTTGCGTAACGCCGGTGGCGTGCAGAGTGATGCTGGCCGAGGAGAGATCGTTGCCGCTCCCGTCGCAAAGCTGAATCTTGATCGGAATCGTCGCGCCGCTTTGAGTCGCTTTGGTCGGGTCGTACAACACGCAGACGTGATAAAGCGCCCCGGCCACTTCGAACGATCCGATGTCGCAGGAGGGCCCCTGAGGACGCGTCATCCCGCGCTCATCCGCCGGAACTGCCGCGCCGGAGTCGTCCGTGCAATAGGACAAAGGCACGGCGTCTTTCGCCGCGCTCGTGGGCAGCAGGGCCACCGTTTGCGTCACTCCCCCGTTGTTCTGCAGTCCACTGGGATCCAGTCCGGCGGCAACGTTGCTCAAGTCTCCCGGCCCGGCCAGCAGGCATGTGGCATCGTCCGACAGGTTGTGCCCCAGCGAAGTCAACGTGCCCGTGCAATTGCCGCTGCTGTGGTTCGCGACAATCACGTTCTTCATCACAAACGACGGCCCCGTCGTGTAGATGCCCGCGGCTCCGGAGTTGCCCGATATCGTGGAAAAGCTGATGGCTGCCGTTCCCTCGTTGTAGATTCCGCTGCCTAGATAGAAACTCGTCGTGTTGCCCGCAATCGTCGAATTGATCACCCTCAGTGAACCGGCTCCGTTGATGATCCCGCCGCCGGCAACGTCTGCATGATTGCCGGAGATCGTACTGTTCACCACGGTCGCGGTCCCACCACAGCAGTTCTCGATTCCGCCGCCGTAGTAGGACGCCGAGTTGTTGGTCAGCGTACTGTTGGTCACTGTCAGCGAACCCGTGGCGTTCAGGATCGCTCCCTGCGAACCCACGTTCCCCGTGGCCACGATGCGGTCCAGCGTGAGCGTCCCGAAATTCAGGATCGCGCCGCCCCAGTACTCCCCAATCGTATTCGCGTTCGCCACCGTGAGATCTGAAATCGCGGCCGTCACCCCCGGCCCCACCGCAACTACCCGCGACGCGTTGTTCCCGCTGATCGTCAGGCTCGATGCGCCAGGTCCCGTGATCGTCAGGTTCGTGTTGATGTTCAGGGAGCTGCCCAGCGTGATCGTCCCGGTCACTCCGAATACGATCGTGTCGCCGGCAGACGCACCCGCAATCGCATTCCGAAGCGAGCCGGCGCCGCTGTCGTTCGTGTTCGTGACCGTGATCGTGGCGCCCAATGCAGCCGGCACTCCCAGGCTTGCAAGGAACATTAGAACTGAAGGGAAAGCCAGGCTGCGCTTCGTACCGCAAGTTCGGCCTGACGTGAACGGGGACATGGCTCGACTCGGTCTCATCGAAAATCTCCGATAGGGGATTTACTGCACTAATTCGTCAAGTATGCATCCGGTCATCCACCCTCGATACCAGTCTTTCGATAGCAAACCGCCGGCCATAAGCCGCCCGAGAACTCGTGCGAAAGCGCCTCATCCCGGCCATTTCTGCGCCGTTCCACAAGCCGGTGCCGCCTCTTATCGAAACTTTTTTCTCCTTGTTTTCAACCACTCCCGACGAATTCCCTCGAAAACCCTTGGTCCGGCCCACCATCCTTTTGGTCGCGAGCCGCCTTGCGGCTGCATTCCCTCGAAAGGACCCAAACCACCATGGCTACTGCCGCTCAAATCGCCGCCAATCAGAAAAACGCCCAGCTCTCCACCGGCCCCCGCACCGGGCAGGGCAAGCACGCCTCCGCCCGCAATTCCACCAGGCACGGCATGTGCTCCCGTGAGTTCGTCGTCCTCGAAGGCGAGCAGGAGTTCTTCCATCAACTCATGGCCGACCTCCAGGACGACCTCCAACCCGCCAACACCTACGAACTCGAACTCTTCCGCCTCATCGCCCACGCCGCCTGGACCCTGCGCCGCTGCCGCCTTGCCGAGGCCGCCCTGCTAGGCCCCGCCGGCCGTGACCCCATCGCCGAATTCGGCCTGGAAGACCGCCTCCGCCAGGTCGACCTCTACTTCAAGCGCGCCGAACGCACCTTCCACCAGGCCTCCAAAACCCTCCGCGAAGTCCAGACCGAACGCCGCTACCGCGAAGAGATCTGCTCCCGCCCGGCCGATGAGGAAGAGCCCTCCATCCACAGCGACGCCATCCTCGTCTCCTACGCCAGGATCATGCCCGCCATCCGCGCGGAATCCGCCGCCGGCCGGCGCGAATCCAGCCGGCAGTTCCAGTCCGACCTCGAAGCCTTCCTGGCGCCGCCTGTCCTCAACGCCTCCCAGCCCTCCAAGCCGCGGCCCCAATCCGCCGCCGCCGGCGCGTGACCCGCGGAGAACAAACGAACCCAATCCGCCGGTCTTTCTCAGCTGAATCGGGGCCGCGCCCGCCGCAGGCCGCCAACGGCCGCCGCCAGCGGCTACCCTGATAGCCATGCGCGGTGTTCTTGCGTTTCT
This sequence comes from Acidobacteriota bacterium, assembly GCA_016213725.1. Taxonomy (GTDB): domain Bacteria; phylum Acidobacteriota; class Terriglobia; order Bryobacterales; family Bryobacteraceae; genus Paludibaculum. The sequence goes on from JACQZS010000197.1 coordinate 22,116, forward strand.
GCTCCTGGCCTCGGCCCTGCCCGGCGCTGACCTGCTGACGGGCTTTCGCCTGTCGCCGCTCCGCTATCAGGGCCCTGGCCGTTGGCCCATCTCGCTGGAGCCGGTCTGGGTCTATGCCTATCCGACGTTGCGCCTCACTTACCGCGCCACCTCCCTGCCCGCTACCAGCGACCCCGTGCTCACCCTGCGTCCCGGCAGCGTCGGGCCCGTAACCCCCGGCGCGACGAACATCGAGAATCCCTTCGTCGCCGGCCAGCCCGTGGTCGCCGTCACCGCGCGCCAGTTGGTGGCCGACGGCGCGGCCCATACGCTGGAGGTCCAGCTCGCCTCGCAGATGCGCACGCCGCAGATCGATCAATTGATCTTCACCCTGCCCGGCGGCGCCCGCCTCTTGGTGGACAATCTGGAGTTGCGCGGCCCGCAAAGCCTCCTGCCGTCCGGCGCCGGCCGGCCGGCTCTACCCGCTCACGCCCGCGCGCTGCCCATCGAAGCCGAGTTCCAGCACGCCGGCTCGCCCGCCACCACGCTGCGCGGCCGCGAATCCATCCGCATCCGCGGCAACAGCGAGCGCGGCCAAACCCTCTACCTCAGCCTCTTCCCCCACTTCGCCGGTGTCCGCGGCTTCGCCGCCGGCCGGCCCATCGAAGGCTCTCTCCTCAAGGAGAACCGCCAGACCAGCGATCTCCTGGTCCACCTCCGCTACGCGGACGGATCGGAAGAAGACCAGTTCCCCCTCTGCGTCGAAGAGCGGCGCCACGTTCTGCTCAACCGCAAGGCCGCACTCTATGCTCTGGAACTCGATCCGCGGCGCACCCTGCTCTGGGCGGAATTGCAGGACCGCAGCCTGCATCTTCAACTCGTGCTCTTCGAAGCCGGCCTCTCGCAGCAATCGCCGCCGCCCTCGGCTGAGATCCTCCCGGCTGCCCTCGCGCAGCTTCAGAAACCGCCGGCGCCGCCGGTTCTCTCCGCCGCGCCCTGGCACAGGCTCTCCTTCGCCCCCGGCAATCAGCCTCCCGCCGGCGCCCTGCAGGTGGAAACCTCGGAGGAACAAGGCTCCTACGGCCGCCGCCTCTCCCTTGCCGTGAAGAACGCCGGCCCGCAGCCGCAGCGCTTCACGCTCGTCTTTCCCTCCATCGCCATCCGCCCTTCTCAGACGGCCGCCGACGTCCACTACGTCTTCCCGAAGCAGGGCGCCATCATCTCCCACTCGGACGGCAGGTTGGAGGCGCCCTATAACGCCGCGTTCCCGCTTCAGTTCATCGACGTCTTCGCGCCCGGCGCCAACAGCGGCGCCTGCCTGATCGTCATGGACAGCCAGGCCCACGCCAAGAAGTTCCGGCTCGTGAAGGATGGCCCTTCCGTCCAGCTCGAGGTCGAGTACTCGGTGCAGTTGGCCCCCGGCGAAACCTGGCGCGCACCCACCGCGCAACTCACGCCCCACACAGGAGACTGGCACGCCGGCTTCGCCGCCTACCGCCAGTGGCTCGCCACCTGGTACAACCCCGCCGGACCCCGCCCCGCCTGGCTCCGCTCCGCCTTCTGGGCCCGCCGCGACTACCCCATCGGCGGCACCAACCTCCTCTTCGATCCCCCCGCCCGCCGCTACACCTACCCCGCCCTCATCCTCGACGGCGCCCACTTCGGCGGCATCGACTTCATCGACATCTCCGGCTGGGCCCTCTCCGACACCGCCGGCCGCGTCGGCGACTATCCCATCGAACTCGGCGGCCCCGAAGACCTCCGCCGCAACGTCGCCCTCGGCCTCCGCCAGCGCATCCCCACCGGCCTCTACTTCGAGGGTTACCTCATCGACAAGAACTCCGAGGTCGGCCGCCGCCACGCCGCTGAGTGGCAGATGATCGACGCCAATGGCCAGGGCCAGTGGTGGAAAGGCGGCGATCCCCGCGAACTCTTCGTCTGCCCCTATCAGCCCGAATGGCGGCAGTACATCTCCCACCGTGTCGCCGAAGTCGCCCGCACCACCGGCGCCACTGGCGTCTACCTCGACGAATACGGCTTCGGCGCCAAGTTCTGCTACGCCGCCCACCACGGCCACCGGCCCGGCGAAGAGACTCTGCGCGGCGAGATCGCCGCCACCGCCGAAGTGCGCCGCGCCCTCGACTCCGCCGGCCTCCGCGACACCATGATCTACATCGAAGAGACCCCGCCCGACGCCGCCGCCCCCTTCATCGACGCCGCCTTCTGCTACAACCTCGACCACGCCAACCTCGACCTCTCCCCCCTCAAGCTCAACCTCTCCCGCTTCGCCTTCCCCGACATCCGCCTCTGGGACATGGTCTCCACCGGCATCGACCCCCGCTCCCTCCCCGCCGACGACTTCCGCCTCTCCCTCTGGCACGGCAACGGCCTCTGGCTCAAAGGCCACTCCACAACCTGGTACGGCGCCGGCCTGCTCGCCTTCATCCGCAAAGCCCACGCCCTTCTCCAAGCCCACGCCGCCGCCTTTGCCGGCGAAGCCGAACCCCTCGTCGAATCGCCCCACCCATCCGTCTTCATCAACCGCTTCCGCGGCGGCGGCGAGACCGTCTATACGCTCTTCAACGCCTCCTACCGCACCGCCCGCTTCCGCTTCCAGGGCCGCGACCGCGCTCTCGCCCCGCGCGATGTCGACGTCGTCTCCGAAGCTATGCCCAAACTCACACGCCCTTGATCGTGATCGTCCTCACAAACGGCGTGTAGCCCGTGATGTAGATGCACTCGCCCGCCGCCCGCAACCCGGCCACCATCGTCATCGTGTGCTCGGCAACTCCCGGCCCGAACTCGATCGCGTCTTCGCCCACCCGGTACGTCCCCATCCCGCCTTTCAACAACGACGATTCGATCCCTCCGCTGAACCGCCCGCCCGGCCGGAACGACAGCTCCACCGTGTAAGGCACCCGCGCCCGCTCCGTGATCTCGAACCTCAACTCGAACCCGCCCTCGATCTGCGCCACCGTCACCTTCTGCTCCAGCGCCACCACGTTGCTCATCGCCCTGTGCGGGAAGTCGAGCTTGCTCCAGAACCGCCCGTCCTTGGCCGGCGTCAGCGCGTAGTCGCCGCGCGCGTTGCGGTACTGCTTCGGCAGCGGTTGATAATAAGGCGCCTCGAACCGCTGCGCCAGCGCCGTCCGCTCGCCCGTGTGCTCGAACCGCTCCGCCCGGAACACTCCCAGGTTGAAGAACTGCCCGCCCATCCTCACCGACTCCAGCACCGCCTTGCCCTTCCTGTAGTTGAAGAACGTCGGGTTGTGCGAGATGCCCGACGCCATCACCGCCGGCACGTCCTCGCCGCCGAACACCGTCGCCGACCGCTCGCCCTTCCTCACCCGCACCATCCTGCTGTTGCGGAACACCCGCGAGTAATCCGCAGGCGCCGCGCCGCCCTCCGGCAGCGCCCGCCGCAGCAGCGGCTCTTCCAGGAACTGCAGCACCGGATTCGTGCCCTCCACAAAGCCCTCGCCCGGCCGCGCCGCTATCAGCCGCGCCACCGCCGCGTACTCCGTGTTCCTGTCGTGGATCGCCATGTAGCGGTACTGCAGATAGAAGTAGGCCGCCGGCACCGGGCGGTCCTGATCCTGCCGCCGCGAATGCACCGTCTCCATCTCGCCGTCCGGCTGCATCAGGTAGAGGTGCGCCGTCAGGCACCGCCGCACCGGTTCGAGCAGCGCGGGCCGCTTCAGAATCCGCGCCAGCGTCACAAAGGCGTCCGCCTCCACGCGCGCGTAGTTCGGGCTCCGCTCCGGGAATTGCCCGTCTTCATCCTGGTAGATCCCTTCCCCCAGCCAGTCGTCGATCCGATCCACATACCGCTGGTCCGGCATCAGCGCGTGGATCCGCGCCAGCGCCGAGCAGATCACCCAGCGGTGGTTCGGCGTGTGCACGCCGCCCGTTACCAGCCCCTCGCCCGTCTTCTTCAGAAACCGCGTCAGTGTCTCCTCAAACCGCCTCAACTTCGGATCCTGCAACCGCCGCGCCACCGTCAACGACCCCGCCAAGGCTTCAACGACGAACGCCGTATCCGGCGGCGAAGAGAGGTTGCCCGCATCCAGCAGTCCGTTGGCGTCCTGCGCATCGACGAACGCCTGCGCGCCCCGCTCCATCAGCGGGATCAGCTTCTCCGCGCGGTAGTAGCTCGACTCCGGCGAGCAGTACGCCGACACCAGCGCGCCGATGTTCCCACCGCGTCCCAAGCGCCCCCGCGTCGCCTGCGCCATCCTCCCCACGGCATCGTCGTTGGCCTTCATCAGCCGCAGGAACATCTCCTGCCCTTCGTCCGCGGCGGCCGCGGACGCCGCCGCGCCCACCGTCATCCCAATCGCATCTCGTCGTGTGATCTCCACGGCAGCTCCTGGAGCTAGCGTACGCCACTGCTCAACCTCAGTCGCCGCGCCAATGCGCTAGCGGTCCGTCGGCGCGGCGGAGCGGCGCAGGAACGCCCGCCGGTTCACAGCGATCGCCCGTAGTCCGCCGCCGCCCGCAGGATCGCCCGCACGTTCTCGTCCGGCGTCGAGTGGTCCATGTTGATGCAGCAGATGCCTACCAGTTCGCGCCGCCCGCATTCGCGCAGCAGCCGCGCCGCGTCTTCATAGATCTCATCCGCCGGGCACTGCATCACGCGCACCGGATTCATCCGCAGGTTCAGAAACGCCCCCGGCAACTGCTCTGACACCTCGGCCACGTGCGAGCCCCAGCCGACATCGAAGAAGCGCGCGTCCAACTGGCGGTACGCCGGCGCGTACTTGTGCAGGTTGCTGCCGCAGTGATGCACGCCGAACGGCCGCAGCGCCTGGGCCAGCTTCAGCTCGTAGGGCAGGATGCGCTCTTCATAGAGCCGCCGCGCGATCATGTGCGTCGAGCAGTTGCTGGTAAGGCACAGCGAAGCATCGGCGTCGAGCACGGAGCGGTTCGTCGACACCGCGCACGTGCCGGTGGCCATGCGGATCGCCCGGCAGATCCGGATCTGCGTCTCGCACACCACGCCCAGCACGTGGTCGCACACCTCGGCATCTTCCACCAGGTCCAGGAAGAACTGCTGGCCGCGGATCTCGAGCGCCGTGTTCAACAGGCCGCCGGGGTTGAGGTCGCCCACCACGTAGCCGAAGCGCGCCCGCAGCTCTTCGATCTGCGGAAGGATGATGTTCATCGGCCAGGTGTTGGCCAGCTCCGGCACGCGCAGCGCCATGGCCGCGTCGCGGCCGAGGTTCATCGGAATGGGCCACGCGCCCTGGTCGTCGATGAAGCGAATCGGCACGCCGAGCGAGCCCGGCACGGCATAGCCGCCGGCGATGTGGCGCGAGCCGATGACCGGCCGCGGCTGCGGATCCCTCTCGCCGAAGCCCGGGCCGAAGCGCTCATACAGCGCCTTGCGCATCTTCATGTCGTTTTCGATGCGCGTCTCCAAGTCCAGATAGAACGGCTCCTGGAACTGGATCGAGCAATGCTGATGCCACCAGCTCGGGCTGAAAACGAAGTTAACCGGAATGCCTTGCCGTGCCATGTCTGTCCCCAATTCTTACAACGCCCGCCGCCAGTGCGCCAGCCTGCCGGCGCGCAGGATCAGACGGGAGGCGGCGCCGCGCATGGTTTGCGTCGTTGGCGTTTCAGGGATTGGCCGAAGCGGGCGCGGCGGCCGGACCGATGGACGAGCGCGTAACCAGCACGGGGCTGGCGTTTAGGTAAGCGATCATTGGCATGACTGCGCTCTTTCCAGGAAATCGTCGGCGCCCACCTGCCCGCCCTTCAGCACCAGCTCCAGTTGGCCGTTCCATCCGTGCGCCCGGCACAACGGCGCACCGCGCGTGATGGGCGCGGAGTAGGTGAGCGCCTTCAGCTCCAACTCCTGAACGGCGTGCGAGGCGGTGTCGCCGCCGGCCACGACGACGCGCGTCGCGCCGGATGCCCGGATCACGTCCCGCAGCAGCCGGCCCATGGCGGCGGCCAACTCCTGGCGGTCGATCACCTCCATGCGGTGGTCCGGCTCGAGCGCCGTATATAGGATGACGCTGCGCCCCGCGGCAAGTTCCGCGGCCGCGGTGCGCGCGGCGGCCGGCCATGCCGTTTGCGCCGGATCCAGCCGCACACCCTGAAAACCGCGGTCAAGGGCCGTTCGGATCTGCCGCGCCGTCACGGCGGAGCAACTGCCGGAGAGGACCAGCAAGCGATCCGCCGGAGGCGGAGCGGCGCAGGGAGGAGGCTCCGGGATCCAGCCCTGCCGCCGCCAGAACTGAAGCATGCCGTAGGTGAAGCCGGAGCTGCCCACGGCGAAGAGCTGCCGCGGGCGGCGCGCCTCCCACAGCAAACGCGCGGTGCGCACGGGGTCTTCCTCGTCGACGCCATCGAAGAGCACGGCCCTGGCGTCCGGCCGCAAGGCCGTGCCACGCCGGAGCGACCGCAGATCCAGCAGCTCGATGGGCAGCTCCGTCTGGCGCGCCAGATGGACGCGCAGGTCGCTCTCATCCATGGGCGTTACCGGGTGTTGCGCCATGACCGGATGGCGGTCGATGCGATGGACCGCACCGCCGCTGGCCGCGAACATATTGCCGAAGACCACGTAGCGGCCGAGCAACGGCGCCGCGGGAACGACCGGCGCCCAGCCCCCTCCGAACACTTCCAGGCCGATCTCCAGCGCCCGTCCGATATTGCCGATGGCGCGGGAGCTGTCGAACGTCGAACAGATCTTGTACTGCACGACCGGCGCGCCGATCTCCTGAAGCCGGCGGAAGAGCGGCGGCAATTCGCGGCTCATCCACTCGGGCGGGCGGCTGCGGCTGTCTCCGGCGATGCCGACGGCGCGGCAGTGCGGGAAGCGGAGGAGGTAGCCGTCATCGGGCGGAGCGAGGAAGAGGACGGTGTCCACGCCGTGGGAGGCGAGGGCTTCGAGGGCGTCGGTGGATCCGGTGAAGTCGTCGCCGTAATAGGTAAAGAGCGGCTTGTTCGCGGGCAGCGGGTTGTTCATGGGAAGCGCTCCAAGGCAGAGCGCAACTCCGCATGGGTTGCGGCATACTTCTCCAGCGGAATGCCCTGGACGGCGGCCTCCCAGGCCTGACGCAGGCTGAGCACGCCGGCGGCGGCGCCGCCCGGATGAGCCATGATGCCGCCGCCGGCGGCGAAGAGCAGATCGGCGGAGCCGAGGGCGGCGTAGGTGGGCGGCGCCTGGCGGGCGGTCTGTCCGGAGGAGAAGACGGGCATGATCTCGCAGCCTTTGCCGGCGACGTCGAACATCGGCTTGAGGCACTCGCGGGCGGAGGCGACGGCGGATTCGTCGGATTCCCAGAACTTGTTGGCGATGCCGTTGCAGTGGAGGTGATCGACGCCGGCCAGGCGCCAGAGCTTCTGCCAGGCAATGAAGCTGACGGCGATGTCTGAGGAGCGGCCCAGCAGGCCCCAGCCGTTGCGGTGGCCGTGGATGACGAGGCTCGATTCGCGGCGCAGAGCTGTGAATGCGGGCAGGCCGACGCTGTGAATGCTGACCATCACGCAGGTGCCGCCGGCGCGGACCACCTGATGGTGCCGGCGCAGCATCTCGTCGATCTCGCCGGTGATGTTGGCGGCGTACATGACCAGCTTGCCGGTGCGCTGGGCGTGATCGCGGAGGACGCGCATCACCGCATCGAGGCGGGCCTCGAAGGGGCAGTGCGGGCCGTCGCTCTGCAGCTCGTCGTCCTTGATGAAGTCGATGCCGCCTTCGGCGAGCTGGCGGACGAGCGCGGCGGTCTCGCCCGGGTTCATGCCCACGCTGGGCTTGAGGATGGTGCCGATGACGGGGCCGGCGGACAGGCCGCAGAGACGGAGCGTGCCGGCCACGCCGAACTGCGGGCCCCGGTATTTGTCGAGGAACGCCGGCGGGAGTTTCAGGTCGAGCAGTTTGAGGCCGGAGAACTGTTTCACCTCCCAGAGATTGCCGGCGACGGTGGCCAGCAGATTGGGCAGCGACGGCCCGAGGTTGGCGAGCGGCCAGGAGATTTCGAGTTCGTGCCAGCCGCCGGCGGCGGGACGGACGGCCTCCACGCGCGCGGCGTGGCGTTCGCGCAGCTCGTCGGTTTCGCCGGGGATTGGAGTGAACGTGCCGGTGGACTGCTCGCCGGCGATCACCTCGGCGGCGCGCTGTGGCTCCTGGCTGGTGCGGACCGCGTAGCGGGCCCAGATCCGGTGGCTCATCCGGCGTCTCCCTTGCGTTCGATGTAAGTGGTGTAGGGTTCGCGCTGCACCTGGAAGAAGGGCTTCATTTGCACGCTGCCGTGGGCGGCGGCGCACTCGAAGTGCTGCGGCTGGCCGGAGACGGGTTTGAGCGATTCGAGCGACGACTTGGCGGCGGCCAGCTTTTCCGGCGGATCGCAGGCGACCAGCATCAGCGGGCCGTTCATGACGGCGACGGTGTTGGGATGGCGGTCGTCCACGGGCACGCTGCGCGAGGCGAAGGGCAAGGTAAGTTCGATGCGATCTCCGGTGCGCCAATTGCGCTGGATGGAAGCCCACTGGCCTGGCAGGGCCTGGACGCTGGTGCGCTTGCCGTTGACGACGATTTCAGGCTGGCGCTGCAGCCAGCCGGGGATGCGGAGGTTCACGGCGAAGTCTGTGGGCGCGCTGGTTTCGACGTGCACCTCGACGCGTTCAGAGAGCGGGTAGGAGGTGTTCTGGGTGAGCTTTACGCTGGCGCCGCCGCGCTGCCAGCGCACCTCGCTGCCGGCGTAGAGGTTGAGGTAGATGCCGCGCGGGTCGTGGAAGTAGATGTTGAGCGGATAGTCGGCGACGGACTGGGCGAGGGTGCCGGCGCAGCAGGGCCATTTGCGCTGGTAGTACTTCTTGCGGGCGCCGGATTGGTAGTCGGCGTAGTAGAAGTAGCCGCCGTCGCCGTCGGGGTCGAGCGCGCCGAGGATGGTGTTGAGAAGGACGCGCTCCAGGCCGTCGCCATAGCGAGCTTCGGCGGTGAAGGAGGTGAGATAGCGCGCCAGTTTGGCGTGGGCGTAGTAGCAGCAGGGGGTTTCGTAGTGGTCGCGCGTGTTGGTGAGGCTTTCGCCGAGCTGGCCGGAGTGGGGGACGACGAACATCTCCTGCGGGGCCCAGGCGCCGGAGGCGAACTGCTGCGTCTCTTCGAGGAACTGCCAGGCATTGCGGATGGCCTGGAGGTGCTTCGGATTGCCGAGGACATCATAGGCCTTGGCGGCGGAGCTGAGGGCGATGATGTGGCTGTAGCCGTGCTTGCCGGGGAGGACGTTGTCGCCCTTGGCCAGGGGATCGAAGAAGGCGTCGTCGAGCAGGTATAGCTTGGCCAGGTCGAGGAAGCGCTGGTCGCCGGTGATTTCGTGCGCGAGGAAGAGGTTTTCCGGCAGGACGTAGGGTTCGTCGTAGGGGAGGTTCTTGACGCCGATGCGGTCGAAGGTGTGGTCGGGGATCCAACCTGTTCTCTTGGCGCCGTCCCAGACGCGGGGCAGCAGGGGGCGGGCTTCGCTGACACCGGCGAGTCGATGGGCATCGATGAGGCCGATCTCGTATTTGTCGAGGATGTAACAGGCCCAGGTGACGGCCTTGGGACTGGCGTAGGGGTTCTGGCCGCGCTCAAAGGTCTCGCCATAGCCCTGAACCAGGCGCCTGGCCTTGGCGGCGGCCGCGGCGTCGCCGGTGTGCGAGTAGATGCGCGAGAGGCCGGAGATGAACTGGCCGATGAGGTGGCCGGGGACGAAACCGTCGGCGTCGTACCAGCCGCCCATGTCCTTGCCCGGGGCCGGCATGCCGGCGCGCTGGCGGTAGACCTTGAGGATGCGGTCTTCGTCGAGCGCGAGGAAGTGCGCGTGCATGCGGCGGTACATCTCGCCGATGGGTCCGCCGGTGAGCTTGACGTCTGCGTAGGCGAACTCTTTTAATTTGCGGCGCTGCGCGGAGGGCGCTGCCGTGACGCGGCGCGGCAATAGCGCGCCGGCGGCCAGACTTGCGGCAAAGGCTCGTCTCGAGATCATCCTTGGTCCATTATTCCTCGACTTGGCCGCTGCCAGCCTGCGGAATCGGAGAAAGGCCGCAATTCTATATTGTGGAACGGCTGGCGGCTTGCGACATAGTCGTTACCGCTGTTCTTGTTTGCCCCCATCAGATGGTAATTCCACGCAGCGGAATTGTGAGCAGTGCCCGCTGCGCGACGTGGTGAACGGCGGCGGGATCCGCGCGGCCGGCGTGGGGCCTGACGTAGCAGCAGCGGCCACGCCGGCGCTAGAGCCTGGCGAAGTAGATGGACACCGGGCTGGGCGTCTCGACGACGGCGCTGGTGGCGGTGAGCTTGCCGGTGGCGGCGTCCACGCGCCAACTGACGATGTTGTCGCTCTGTTCGTTGGCGGCGTAGAGGAAGCGGCCGCGCGGGTCCAGGCCGATGAAGCGCGGGATGCGCCCGCGCGACGGCACCCAGCCCTGAGGCGTGAGCAGGCCGGTGGAGGGATCGGCGGAGTAGATGGCCACGCTGTCGTAGCCGCGGTTGGAGCAGTAGACGAAGCGCCCGGCGGGCGAGACTTCGATTTCGGAGGCGGTACTTTCGCCGGTGTAATCGGCCGGCAGCGTGGTGAGGATCTGCGCGGCTTTCATGTGGCCGCGCTCGGCCTCCCACATCCAGGTGGCCACGGTGTTGTTGATCTCATTCAGCACCCACAACACGGGCAGGCGCGGATGAAAGGCGGCGTGGCGCGGGCCGGAGAAGGTGCGGGCCACGCCGGCGCCTTGCGCGGTGGGCGCGAGTTTGCCGGTCTTCGAGTCGAAGCCGAAAACGAAGACGCGGTCCAGGCCTTTGTCGGGCACGACGACGAAGCGGCCGGCGGGCTCGAAGAGGATCTGGTGCGGGTGCGCGCTGGCCTGCTCCACGCGATGCGGGCCGGGGGTGCCCTGCAGCGGGACCACCTGGAGGAGTTCGCCCAGCCGCCCGTCTTCCTTCACGGAGAGCACGCTGACGCCGCCGCTGGTGTAGTTGGCGATGACGAGGAAGCGGCCGCTGTTGTCGAGCGCCAGATGCACGCCGTTGACGCCGCCCGTCTCCACCTGGTTGAGCTGCGTGAGCCGGCCGGTGGCCGGATCTACGGAGAAAGCGGTGGCGTGGCCTTCGTCGCCGTGGGCGGAGTAGAGGAACTGGCGGTCTTTGCGCAGGGTGAGGAACGACGGGTTGATGAGCCCGCCCACTTTCTGCACGTGCGTCCACCGGCCGGTCTCTTCGTCGACGCGGAAGACGTGGATGCCGTCGCCGCGCGCGTAGCGCTTGGCGGTGGTGTAGCAGCCAACGTAGGCGTAGAGAGCGGGTGCGGCGGACGCAGCCCGGCCTGCGCCGGCGGCCGTGGCGGCGAGGAAACCTCGCCGCGTCCAGGTGGAAGAAGTCGGCATTTCACCTCCGGGAATCTTCAATCATACTGGCTGGGCGCTATTCGGTGACTTTGGCCAGGATGTGGCGCAGCACGGGGTCGATCGCGCAACTCTCCGGCAACTTCTTCCAGAGGGCCAATGCGGCGTCCATCTTACGATCGGAAACCTCGAGGCTATTGGCGGGCACTTTCAGCAGGCTTCGAGCCTGGGCGAGTTCGGGGGAAGCGCCGCAGTCGCCGGCGGCGGTGGCCACGCGTTGCAGCACCTCATCCCAGCGGCGGGCGCGCTCGCGCACGGAGAGGCCCTTGCGGCCCGGGTCGAGCTTCAGAATCTCTTCCGCGCGGGCGGTGGCAATTCGCACCAGTTCGTTACCGGGCGCGGCTCTTGCCGCTCGGCGGTAGGCCTCCAGCGCCAACAAGACCTTGTCCTCCGACAAGCGGGTGTCGCCCAGGGCCAGCCAGATGCCGCCATCGGCCGGGAAGTGGCTGGCCAGAATCCGATAGGCCTCTTCCACCTGTTCGGTGGAGCTGCACCTGACCAGCATTTGCGCGGCGCGTTTGCCGGTAACGGGGTCGTCACCGCGCTGCGCGATGACGGCCAGCAAAACGGAGGTGGCCTCGCTTGGATGGCCCGCCTCGGTCAACAGCGAGGCGAATTCGAGTTGGGCTTCCCGACGCTGCGGTTCTTCATCGTCGGACCACTCTTTCGCCAGCGCCTGGCGCAAGAGCGGAACGGCCTCGGCCTGGCGTCCGGCGGCGGCGGCGACTTGCGCCAGTCCCTGGTACACCGGCCCGCTCTGTGGCAGAGCCCGCGCCGCTTCCGAGAGGTAGATATGCGCCTCATCGAACTGTCCTATGCGGACCAGGGCGAGCCCCAGCGCCGCGCGAGTCCGCGAGTCCTGCGGCGTCTGCGCCAGCGCCGAGCGGTAGGCCAGCACCGCTTCGCTCACCTGCCCTTGTTTCATCAGGCGCTGGCCATCCTGATATGCCTCCGAGCCGAACTCGTGGCGCTTCTGACGCTGCCAGAAGAGCAGGCCGGAGAAGAGCAGAACCGCCGCCGCCGCGATGGCGCCCACCGCCGGCAGCCAATTGCTAACTGGCCGGCGCGCCGCTTCCGGCTTGCGGCCGTAAGCCGCCAGCGCTTCCTGAATGGTGAGGCGCCCCACAACCTCTCCGCCGGCGCGGCTGATGACGGGAATCTCTTCGACGGCCTCGCGGCCCATCTTCTGCAGCGCAGTATCCAGCAGGTCATCGGGGTGGACGTGCAGCGCGGGCGCTTCGCTCCGCGGCGGCGCGGGCTGCATGGCGCCCTCCACCGTGAGCGGCTCCAGACGGTGCTCCGGCGAGGGCATCACAATGCCGTCCTGCCTGGAGAGCGCTTCATAGATGGGCAGATGCTGGAGCTTGCTGGCCAGCAGGTAGCTGCAGAGATTGGCGATCATCAGCGGCACGATGATGGTGTAGTCCCGCGTTACCTCGAAGATCATGATGACGCTGGTCATGGGTGTCCGCACGATACCTGCGAAGGCCGCTCCCATGCCTACCAGCGCGTAGGCGCCGGCGTTGCCGGTGTGATCCGGCGCCAGCGTGTGCGCAATCTGCCCGACGGTCCCGCCCAGCATGGCGCCGATGAAGAGGCTGGGGCCGAAGATGCCGCCCGCGTTGCCGGAGCTATAGCTGGTGGAGGTGGCGATGATCTTCAACACCAGCAACAGCAGCATCACTTTCCACGCCAGTTGCCCGTTCAGCGCCTCGCCCACCAGGTTGTAACCGACGCCCAGTACGCCGGGCACGGCCAGCGCCAACAGGCCCACCGTCAGACCGCCCGCCGCCGGCGCGAACGGCGCCCACGCGGCCGGCGTCTTCTGAAAGGCTTTTCGAATGCTCAGCAGCATCTTCACGAAAACCGTGGAAACCAGCCCGCCCAACACGCCCAGCAGCGCGTAGACCACAAACTCCAGCGGATGCACCAACTGATAGGCCGGCACGTGAAACAGCGGTTCGTCACCCAGGATCAGGCGCAGGATCATCCACGAAGTCGCCGCGCCGATCACCACCGCGCCCACCACGCGCGCATGCAGATCCGCCAGAATCTCCTCGAGCGTAAAGAGCACCGCCGCGAGCGGCGTATTGAAGGCCGCCGCAACCGCCGCCGCCGTACCCACCGGGATCAGCGACTTGACGTGTTCTTCACTCAATCCCAGCTTGCGGCCCGCCATCGACGCGATGCCCGCTCCGATATGCACCGACGGACCTTCGCGGCCCAGCGCCACGCCGCTGCCCAGCGAGATGGAGGAGCAGAGGAACTTGCCGATCACGGTCCGCATCCCGATGACGCCTTTCTTCAGCACCAGCGCCACGCGCGTCTGCGGAATGCCGCTGCCGCGCGCTTCGGGGAAGAACCTGTAGAGCAGCCAGCCGCCGATCAGCGAGCCGATGAAGGGGCTCAGCAGCCGCTGCGCCGGGCCCGCGGTCAACAGCGTCTTGCCCAGCCGCTCCGTCATGGCCACGAAGGCCACTACCACCAGCCCCACCACCGCGCTGATCACCAGTGCCAGCAGCAGGAGGAGTTTGTCTTCATGCTCTTGAAGGTTCAACTGCTCAAGCCGCCGCTGCCAGGGACGAAGCAACCGGCGAATCCCACCAGTATCGTTGGGCATCACCTGCTATTGTCCCAGTTCGTCACGTGCCCAGGCGGCCCGGCGGCACATGCGCGGCCCGGCGGTATCAAGAAATAGTGGTGTAGATTCGTAGAATGCGATTCTTGCTGTTCCTGGTTCCCGCAGCCCTTCTGGCGCAGGCGCCTTTTCGGCCGACTGCCCAGCTCGGCGTTCCGGCGCAGGTGGGCGGCATTTCGCGGGTGATCGGATCGAAGGAGGTGCTGGAGGTGGGTTCGCTGCGTGAGGTCACCCTGGACTCGGCCGAACTCGCACTTGCCTTCCCGAACCGCCTTGAGAACGTGATTGCCGCCGCCGGCGAGAAGCTGCTCATCCTGCGCGGCAGCGTGCGCAATCCGGAAAAGACCTCCGTGGCGCACCTCGGGGCCAGTGAAGTGGTGGGGTTGCGCATGGCCTTGAGGAACACGAAGACGAAGCGCGTCGACTTCATCGCCCACTACGATCCGGAGACGCTCAAGCCCATCAGCAAACAGTTGAAAGGAGGCGAGTCCGCCAGGTTCATCGGCGTGTGGCGCGTGCCTGCGGACTGGGCGGAGTTCCGCATCGGCCTCAGCTACGGCAACTCGCCCATCGTGCCCACCTACGACCTGGCCGGCAAGATCATCCCGCCGCGCTCGATCTTCCTCGCGCCCGATGGGGTCAACCTGAACCTCACCGCCACGGCCGCCTCGGGCTCCAGTTTTGAAGTGGACGGACTCGAGGTGGGCGCGGCGCGACTCTCTCAGCCCGCCCGCATCGCCGGTACGGCCAGGGATCCCAGCCAGCCGCTGTATGTGGTGACACTGCCCGTGACCAACCGCCTGCTGCTGCCCGCCCGCTGGGGCTGGCAGTATGTGAACGCCGAACTGCTGCACGAGGACGGCACCGCCACGAAGTTCTACCCCAGCATCGTCAACCAGGCCACCGACGCCGAGTGGGCCGGCGACTTGGATCCGGCCGCCACCGCGAGTTCGCAGTTCATCTTCCGTCCAGGCGCCGTCAAGCGGCCGCGCGCGCTACGTCTGACCATGGTGCCCACCGGCCGGCAGGTGGAGATCGGTCTGGCGCGCTGACGCCAGCTGGCCGCCAAGTTCAACTTCTGACCGCCGCCGGCGCGGGGCACATATACTGGCTCGAGGAGACGATATCCGTGCGCTTCGCCCTGCTGTTGATGCTCGCCGCCGTGCTCCATGCCGAGGACCAATACGTGGCCGCCGTCCGGGCCTTCGCCGACACCGCCCTGGCGCACGGCCGCGACAACTACGGCCCCAGGCACACACCGCTCTTCGTCGACGGTATCCATTTCGAAACCCGCGAGCCCGTCCGCTGGAAATCCGTGGACGGCCGCACCTGGGTTCTCTCCGATCTTGGCAACCAGCAGCTGTTCTTCCGCACTCTCGCAGGCCTCTCAGCTCTCACCGGCGATCCGCGCTACAAGCAGGCGGCGGCCGATGCCACCCGCTATGCGTTCGATCACCTGATCGAAGGCGGCTACCTCGTCTGGGGCGGCCACATGGCCTACAACGCGTCGGACGACGTCAGCGTATTCGCCGAAGACAAAACCAAGACCCACGAGCTGAAGAACAACTACCCCTTCTACGAACTCATGTGGGAGATCGATCCCCGCACCACCAAGTCGCTGATCGAGAACATGTGGAACGGCCACATCCTCGACTGGTCCACTCTCGACTTCAACCGCCACGCCTTTCCCAAGCCCATGGGCGCGCTCTGGAAGAGCGAATACAAAGGCGGCCCCGTCTTCTTCTGGGGCAAGGGCCTCACCTTCATCAACGCCGCCGGCGACCTCTATTACGCCGCAGCCATGCTGAGCCAGCTCAGCCACGATCCCGAGCCCCTCGTCTGGGCCCGCCGCCTGGCCCACCGCTATGTGGAGACCCGCAACCCCAAAACCGGCATCGGCGGCTACCAGTTCAGCCAGGCGGCCAGCTCCTGGTGCGACGATGTGGGCAACATCCGCGGCGACCGCGCACAGTACTTCTACGCGGAAGACTTCCCCGGCCACCTCGTCGTCGAAGGTACGCTGTTTCCCACCTATGGCAGCACGCCCGAAGTGCATCCCCGCATCGCCATGTTCGTGCTCGGCGAGATTCTGGGCGCACAGGGCCAGGAATTCACCCAGTGGGCGCGCGAAGAACTCACCGCCTGGGGCAAGGCCGCCTACCGCGCCGCCGACAACTCCTTCATCCCCATGCTCACCGACGGCACCTCCATGGAAGGCTACACCGTCCGCAAGGACGGCTACTTCGGGCCCAAGGGACGCGTCCTCAAAGCCGGCCGGGCCGGAGCCCAAGACTTCTACACCTACGCCCTGGGCTATCGCATCACCGGAGATCCCTTTCTGCTCGAGATGGCCAACCGCATCCGCGCCGCCAACTCGTTCGAGAAAGGCGGCGACCCGTTCGCCCTGCTCGGCTTCCTGGAGCTTTACCGCAAGCGGAAAGAGCGCCCGCTTTTGCAGGCCGCCCAGAGCGTGGGCGGCAACATCCTCGCCGCCGGCCGCTTCCACAGCGGCTGGGTGAAGTTCGACAGCCTGGAACCGCTCGCCCTGCTCCACCTCTCCGCCGCCTTGCAGCGCCGCAGCTCGGCCGTGCCCCCCTACAACGGCGGCTCCGGCTTCTTCTCCGCCGCCTACGGCAACCTGGGGAATAAATACGACCGCTTCCTGTACGGCACGAAGTAGGCGGACAGCGCGATGCTGACGCCGCCGTGTTCAACCTTCTTTGCATTCAAGCCGGCTACAGCTGCCCCAGCGAATACCCCACCACGCCGCCCCGTAATCCCAGCCTCATCCGCTCGCTGATCAATGCGCCCCGCCGCACCCCAGCCAACTGCATCCAGCGGTGCAGCCGCACGAGGTCCGCCGGCGTCGGTTCCGCCGAGATGGATACGGGCACCGGAGCCGCGCCCTCGCTCTCCACAATCATCTGAATCTCGAAACCGTTCGAGTCCCGCCAATAGCGCAGTCCCGGCTCCACTCCCTGGTGCCGCGCGTTCTGATAGATCTCCCACACCGCCCGGCTCTCCACCCGTTCGCTTCCCAGTACGTGCAGCTTCGGGCTTCGCACCAACCGCCGCCCGAAATCCAACTCAGAGGGCGGCAGCCGCAGCACCTGAAAGCAATCCTCCAGGGCACGCAGCCAGCGGCCCGCGGTGGCGTGGGATACTTCCGACTCGTCCGCGAGCCCTTGCTGGTCCAGGACTGTTCCGCTACTCGAAAGCGCGCACTCATAGAAGCGCTCGAAGCGGTCCAGGTCGCGCACCTGGATCATTTCGCGCACGTCTTTGTAGATCCAGCTCCGCTCGGCCGGCGCCGGCTCCAGCGTGCGCCCGGCGGCCGGCGGCGCAAAGTGCCCCAGCATCTCCAGCGATAGCGGAGGCCGGCCCTCGCGTTCCGCCAGTGTCGGAGCGTACAGCTCGAACGTCTCATAGGGCAGCCTCAGCCGCCGCGAACTCACCAGCACCAGAGGACGCTCTCCCGGCAGATGCTCCATCAGTTCCGGGGCACGGTGCAGGCCGTCCACAATGGCCGGGCCGCGCAGACGCGCCCAGAAGGCCGCCGGATTCGCCCGCGCCCGCGTCCGGTCCCGCGAGTCCTCCAGCGACACAAACGTGTGCGCCGGGAACTCGCGCCGCACCAGAGCCGTCTTCCCGCTTCCGCGCGGGCCTTGCACCAGCACGGGTTCGCCGTGCAGCGAAGCCCGGTGCAGCGGGACAGCCAGTGTTCTTTGGAGCATGGAAACCGCTCTCTATAAAATGATATTACATAACAACCTGCATGAAAACCGTTCCCGCCCCCTCCGTTTCGTTGACCCCGCCATTGCCGCCTTCCTAGTCTGAAATTACCCCTATGTCCCAGAAAATCGCTTCCCCCAAAGGCAAACTCGGCATCCTGATGCCCGGCATGGGCGCCGTCTCCACCACCTTCATGGCCGGCGTGCACGCCATCCGCAAGGGCCTCGGCGCTCCCATCGGCTCCCTCACCCAGCTAGGAGCCATTCGCCTCGGCAAGAGGACCGACAACCGCTCGCCGAAGATCAGCGATTTCGTCCCCCTGGCCGGACTCGACCAGTTGGTTTTCGGCGGCTGGGACATCTTCGAGGACAACGCCTACGAGTCCGCCATGAATGCGTCGGTGCTCGAGCCCACGCTGCTTGCCAAGATCAAGCCGCAGCTCCAGAAGATCAAGCCGATGCCGGCGGTTTTCGATAAGCGGTACGTCCGCCTCATCGACGGCCCGAACGTCAAGTCCAAGGGCAACCTCATGGACAAGGCCGAGGCCCTCATGGACGACATCAAGACTTTCCGCAAGGCAAACGCCTGCGATCGCCTGGTGATGATCTGGACCGGCTCCACCGAGGTCTTCCACAAGCCGGCCAAGGTTCATCAGACGATGGAATCGTTCGAACAGGCCCTTGTCGCCAACGATCCCAACATCGCCCCCTCGCAGGTCTACGCCTACGCCGCGCTGATGTCCGGCGTGCCCTTCGCCAACGGCGCCCCCAACCTCACCCACGACGTGCCGGCGCTTCTCAACCTTGCCCGCGACCGCGAGCTGCCCGTCTGCGGCAAGGACTTCAAGACCGGCCAGACCCTCATGAAGACGCTCATCGCGCCCGGCCTCAAGGCGCGCATGCTCGGCTGCTCCGGCTGGTTCTCCACCAACATCCTCGGCAACCGCGACGGCGAAGTGCTTGAAGATCCCGGCTCCTTCAAGAGCAAGGAGGAGACCAAGCTCAGCGTTCTGGACACCATCCTCCAGCCCCAGCTCTACCCGATGCTCTACAAGGACCTCTACCACGCGGTCCGCATCAACTACTATCCCCCCCGCGGCGACGCCAAGGAAGGCTGGGACAACATCGACATCTTCGGCTGGCTCGGCTATCCCATGCAGATCAAGATCGACTTCCTCTGCCGGGACTCGATCCTCGCCGCACCGATCGTCCTGGATCTGGTCCTGTTCCTCGACCTGGCCCAGCGCGCCGGCATGAAGGGCATACAGGAGTGGCTCAGCTTCTACTTCAAGGCCCCGATGACGGCCCCCGGCCTGTACGCCGAGCACGACATCTTCATCCAATTGATGAAGCTCAAGAACACCCTGCGCTGGATGCGCGGCGAGGATCTCATTACCCACCTTGGCCTTGAATATTACGACTGATCGCCATTGATTGCGAACGTCGTGCCAGGTGGAACCCAGGGGAGCGTCACACACCGCTCCCCTTCGTTTGTTTACGGCGTAGGCCGCCAGGACCTTGCCTAGCTGGGAGAAGACCGCCGCCCGGCTCCCGGCGCCAGTGGGGCGATTAGGAACTGCGATTGATCCGCCAATCCCGCCTGGCCCTACCGCTCCGCCAAGTTCGCGCTGCCCCGAAACGTATGCCCCGGCCCGCGGCATTGCTGCGGCGCCGGTACCGCGCGGGTGGGCTCATCTTCCGTCAGCCCCGACCGGACGAGCTATTGCGCGGCGGCACACTCGCACTGGGACTGCTCCCCAATCAACAGAAACGCCCGGCCTAAGGCCGGGCGTTCACGTTCAATCTCGATTGCGGTGGAAATTAGAACTGATCCCGCGGTGACAGATAGCCCGGCGCCTCGCCGGAGTCTTCCAGGCCCATCGGACGCCGGGCCCGCTTACCAGGCCAATCCAGACGCATGTCTTTGCAGACCTCGTCGAGCATCTCGAGCGTGGTCACCTTGGTTTCGACGGCAAACGCGGTGAGCAGGAGGTTGTCGCACAGCGCGTTGATCAACCTGGGAATCCCCTGGCTGCGCAGGTGGATCTCCTTCAGCACCGTCTCCGGAAAGACGTTCTGCTCCGGCATGCCGGCCTTCTTCAGGCGGGAGGAAATATACTCTTCGCATTCGGCCAGGGAAAACGGAGTGAGCGAACAGCGCAGCACGATGCGCTGCTTCAACTGGCGCAAGTTCGGCGCATCCAGCTTGTGGTCCAGTTCGGGTTGGCCTGCCAGCACGATCTGCAGCAGCTTGCCCAGGCGCGGATTCTCCAGGTTGCCCAGCAGCCGGATCTCTTCCAGCACGTCCCAGTCCAGATTGTGCGCCTCGTCCACGATCAGCACCGTGGTGCGGCCTTCGTTGGCCTGCTGGATGAGCAGATGATTCAGCGCGAACAGCACCTCGGTCTTCGACTTCGTCGAGCACCGCAGGTCCAGGTCGTAGGCGATCATCTCGAAGAACTGCTCGGTGTTGATGCGCGAGTTGAACAGGAACGCAAACTCGATGTACTGGGCCTCCAGGTAATCCCGCAGGCATTCGAGCATGGTGGTCTTGCCGGTGCCGACCTCACCCGTGAGCACGATGAAACCCTTCCGGCTGTGCACACCGTAGATCAGGTTGGCGAGGGCTTCCTCATGCTGGGGGCTCCGGTAAAGGAAGGCCGGGTCCGGGCTTAGGTTGAACGGATTTTCCCGGAAGCCAAAAAAGGCGTTGTACATAGTGTTTTGTTCAGCGTAGCCCCAAATGCCGGCCGGTCCGGGGGGCGCGACAATGCCGGTCCTCCCGAGGACACATCAGCCACATTCTAACATGGACCATCGGCATCTTCCGGACGCGGCATTAGTGAAAGTCCGTGGTACCACCACCAAGGTAAGTACCCCCCTTGGGGTCAATCCTGGTGGAAGTCCAACTGGGCCCAACCCGGCAGCGTTGCCGGCTGGTCGTTCATAAATACGATCCGCCGGGTCTTGGGGAAAGGCAATCCGCTACGCAGCACGGATGAATAG
Organism: Acidobacteriota bacterium; assembly: GCA_016213725.1. GTDB lineage: Bacteria > Acidobacteriota > Terriglobia > Bryobacterales > Bryobacteraceae > Paludibaculum. Next base: position 42,858 of record JACQZS010000197.1, read on the forward strand.
ACCGGCAGGGAGCGCAGCAGTTGTTTCAACGGGTCGGCCATGGCGTCGGGACTGGCGGTCTTCGCCGGTAATCCCGTACCCCAGCCGAAACAGATCAGGCAGCCCATTCCGTGCTCCCGGATCAACTTCAGCCGCTCCTGCAGCAGGCCCACGGAACGGCCCACCAGCGCCAGACCGGTGGATTCGGCATACCTCTGCTGGACGCCCAGCAGAAGCTCCGCGGCGGTATTCGCCGCGGCGGCAAACTGCCGCCAGCCGCTCGCCTCTTTCCAGCGCAGCGCTTCCAGCATCTTGGCGTTGGACAAGCCCGCGCTTTGCTGGAAACCGCCCTCGAAAACAGTGCCCGGAATCGCCATTTCGGCGAAAAACGGCGTTGAATCCGACGGCCGGCGGCTTTCCACCGCCCCCCGGGGGCTCATTTTCCAGCCCAGTTCCAGACGGCTGCCCCGCGGAATGAGCGTCGAAGTCCGCAAGAGGTAGATCCGGGTCGACCCGCCCGCCGCGATGGAGTCCGAATCTGCGAGAAGTAAAGCCCGCGTCCGGGCCGAACCGCCTGAGCCCAGCACCGACGCCTCCAGCGCCGCTCCGGGCTGCCGCGGCGGCCGTTCCGACGCCTGGATCTTCGCCGATAGCTGGCTCCAGTGGCCGGCGGTGGCCTTCTCAATCAGCAGCGCGTTCCGCAGCGGGCCTTTCAGCGCGCTGCCCGGCACGTACAGCCCGCCCTTGGCCGCGGTGGCGAAGGTGGGGATGAACAGGTGCTCCGGCGCCGTCCGCGCGTAGTACTGCGCCGACGAGGGATGCTCGAACGGAATCCTCCGGCTGGCGTAGTTTTGCGCATAGCCGCCCCAGGAAGCGAAGTCGAGCTTGTCGGCCTTCCGGATCTGGTTCAGATAAGTGTCCAGGCGCGGCCCTTTGGCCAGCAGTTGGAAGATCCGCCGCTGGTCGAGCACGTTCACCTGGTCTTTCCAGACCATATAGTCGATCGGCGCCAGTTTCTGGCCGTCGCCGGCCAGCAGAGGCGTCAATACGGTGAGTCGGTAGCGGTTCATTCGGTCACCGGCCAAGGAATAGGAAGCGACACGGCATAGCCGGCGCGATAGACGGGATGGGCACAGCCCTCCGGCGCCACGTCCAGCACGCGCCCGCCGGGGGCCTGCGGGCTGACAAGCACCGATCCTTCACGTACCATGCGCGTGGTCAGCTTCTGCCTGCCGGCGCCATGCCGGCTGCCCACGCGACCCGTGCGGCTGGTCAATTCGTAGTGGCCCGCCGACCAGTTCACTTCGTCGTGCGCGCCCGGGTTCATCAGCGACAGCAGCCACCATGCGCCGCTGGAGGCCGGAGCGGCCGCGCCCAGGAGCAGTTCGTTCAGAAGCCCCGGCTGGAAATCCACGCTGCGCGAGCGCCCGAAGCCCCGCGATCGCATTCCGCCCACGCCGCTGTCTGCCAGCAGCCGGAAAGCGGCCTGCAGCTTCGGCGCCCAGACGGCATAGGTTGTTGGATTGGAAAACTGTGCGGCGCACCACAAGCCGGAGGCCGGCGCAAACTGCACGCAGGACGCCGCGTGCGGCTCCACGTGCCCGCCCGTCACGCGGTCTACCGCGGCGCTCGAACGCAGGACAAACCGGAACGGCCCGGTGGCCGACCGGCTGGCCGCCGGAACCAGACACCCGGAGGGCCCATCCACGGCCCACTGGTCTTCCGACACGGTTTCGCCGCGCAGCAGTGCGGCCACCACCGAAGAGGGAATCAGCGACGCGCCTTTCCAGCGCACCTTCGCGGACGCGCCGCGGGGCGGCCACAGCCCCGCCGGGGGCGGCACGTAGAGGTAACTCCGCTGCCAGGGAAACGCGGACGTAAACCGCACGGCCGGGGCCGCATACGGCGCCGCGGTCGCGTTGAGCCATTCTTCCAGCAGGTTGAGCTGATCGAAGGCCAGCGTCACCGCCGAATACAGGCTGTCACTGTGCAGCACAGGCGTGGCTTCCAGCCCGGCGCCGGATGCCGGTGCCAGGCGCCAGGGCGTGGAAGGCCGAAGCCGGATGAGCAAGGCGGGGTTCATTCGCTTGCCCCTGGTTAGCTCAGTTTGTCGGCGAATCCGTCACCGCTCACGGTAGCCTGCAGTTCGGCCGTCGATCCAGCCGACTCCACCAGCACCTGCTCCGGATCACCAGCCGCGTAGAAGCTCTTACTGCGCCAAGTGAGTTTCCAGCCGCCGAACGACACCCGGCCGCTGCCGCGCGAACCGCCGCCGCCCAAGGCGTCGTCTTCGAGCAGCCGCAGGCCCTGCAGGAAGAAGGCCACGAGTTCGCGGTCCTCCGGGCACAGAATGTCGATGACGAACCGAACGCGGAAGCGCGCCCCGGCAGGGACCCGCTCCAGGGTCCGGGCGTTGGACTGCGCCGTAATGCGGTCAATGGCGTTTTCGCTCTTCACCTCGGTGAGTTCGTCGTCGAGGTTTTCGCGCATCTGCTGCGTAATGGAATCCAGATCCAGCGGCGCGTCGTACGCCGTGAGGCGCGCCGGCGAGGCGTTGGAAGCCTCGAAGGCGTCACCCGACACCCGGTCCATTCTCCCCGGGTTGCGTCCGAACAGGATGCCCACTTCGTCGCCCGGCACATCGCTCTGGTGGATGCGAACCTCCTGCCCGCGGCGACGCGAAAGGTAGATCAGGTCTGAAGGCGCAACCAGCCCGGCGGCCTGCTCGAGCAGACTGCGGATGCGGCCCCTGAGGCTGCTGCCGGGCACGTAGGGCCGGCCAAAGGCATCCTTGACCACGGGATTGTCGGCTCCGCCCAGATCGAGCGACCCTTTTCCGGCCCCGATGTGCAGGCCGGTTTCACAGGTCATCTCGCCGTCGAGCAACAACTTGCCGATCAGTCCGAGCTTGGTGGAGGCGGTGTGAGAACTCATGGAAGACTCCGTCGAAATCCTTACTGGCTTACTCGTTGTAGGCGACGATCGCCTCAAACAGGTCGCGGAACCGATCATAGCCGCGCGCATCGTTCTTGCGCGTCACCTGCAGCAGCAGCCGCTCGAGCGGATCGAGGCTGCGCAACTGGTGCCGGGCAATGGTGTACGCCAGCCGCGCCCGCAGCATGACGAACTGGTGCTGGCGTTCGGATTCCTGCGTCCGGCAGGCCCGCCGCACGGCGCTGTACAGACGCCGCAACTGGCTGCGGGTGCCCGAATCCATGTCGCGCATGCGTGCCACGACCGCGTGCGCCTGGTTGTCGAGGTACAGGCTGTCGGCCATCAGCTTCTCGATATCGATCTCGGTCGGCGGTTCCGGACCCCGTCCGCGCTCGCCGCCCCGCAGGTCGCGCGGTCCGCGGCCCCGGTCGCCGCCGCGTTCGCCACGGTCTCCGCCCCGGCCACGGTCGCCGCCGCGTTCGCCGCGTTCGCCGCGTTCTGCGGTGCGTTCTCCGCGCTCGGGACGTCCACCGCCTGGGCGCTCCCGGCGTTCACCCTGGCCGCCCGGCCTCGGACCCCGGCCTTCGGCCGCCTTGGGGGCGCTCTCCGCCGCCGGAGCCGCTGCCGCCGGCGCTGCCGCCGGAGCTTCCGTCGCGGCCGGCTCTTCTACCGGCGCCGCCGGAGCTTCAGCCGGCGACGGCGCCGGCGCTACTTCCGGCGCTGCCGGCTCTGCCGCGGCCTGTTCTGGCAAACCTTCTTGCGGTTCGAGTTCGCTCATATTACTCAACCTCTTCCGTGATCCGCGCCCACTCCAGGGCCACGCGACCGGACGGCCGCAGCTTCAGCTGCGCCTGCCCGCGCGTCAAAAACGCCGACAGGACCCCGTTCCGGACTTTCTGAAATTCCTTGTTCCGCTCCGGGCCGTCCAGCACCCGGTTCAATCTCCGGTGGAGCCGCCACGGCCGCTGCTGCGTCTCCGCCAGCCGCCGCGATCCGCGCGCCGGCAGCGCCCGGTCAGTCTCCCGGTAAAACGCGCCCAGTTCGCCCAAGAACTGCGATGAGCAGCCGAATTCATGCACCAGGCGCAGCATCACATCCTTCAGCTCGGCAGCCTCGGTGAGCTGTTTCCAATCCAGCACACGGCCGAAGATCGAGATACAGTCACGGCCGGTGCTCTTCGCATTCTCCAGCAGGCGGCCCGCCTCGGCGTACACGCTGGTAGGGCAGGCGCCAGCGTACGGCGCCAGGGCCACCGCCATCGACAAAGTCTTGCCTTCCGCACCGGGGAACTCGCGCAGCAACTCTTCCGACGAGCGTTGGAACAGCCGCTCGATCTCCCGCGCAAAGGGCAGCAGCACATCACACGAGCCCGCCACTCCAAACTCGTCGCCGCCGGTGAACAGCACCGTCACTTTCGTGGCGTACTCCGGCCGCGAACAGAGCAGCTGCACTTCTCCGGCGAAAAACTGCTTGAAGAACACCGACAGCTGGATGTGCTCTTCCACGCTTTGCGCCTTGTTCAGGCGCGCGGCAAACTGGTCCGCATCTCCGCGCAAAATGCCCCACGCCTTACGCCCCGCGGCCCGCTCAGCCAGTTCATCGAGCGTGGCCTGACCGTTGGCGCCCGGCGCGCAGTGAATGGCCAGCCAGTGCGCCTCGCCCTCCTGCCGCAGCAGGCCGGGCGATTCCGGATCGTAGACGGCCGCCGCCGCATCCGGCAGCGCCCGGTGCAACCCGGCAAAGTATTCATTCTCTTCGGCCGGCACAAACGGCTCGAACAATCCCGCCGGCTCCAGGGCGTCGGGGCCACGCCAGCGATCCATCGCCTCGTCCAGCCGCTTCCGGACGTCGCTCCAGGCCCCCAGATTCTCGGTGCTGGCCCATGCCAGCCTCATCCGGTGGCCCGAGAGCGCGCCGATGCGCCGGGTTGCGTCTACGAGAAAAGCGTTTGCGTCGGCAAGATTCTCGGAAGGGATCACCGTCAGGAACTGTCCCCCGCCGCTCGAACCCAGCAACTCCTGGGCCAGCCCCAGCTTCTTGAGCAGGGCCCGCGGAAGCGCCTCCGAGAGCAGCGAGACATACAGGCAGCGCCCGGCCAGGGATGCAAAACCCCCGCGCGCGTCCTGGACGAACGGATCGATGCCGAGTAATTTGCCTTGAAGGAAGATCTGCACAGGGACAGCCTCAGGCGGAAGTCAAACCTTGAATCTATCACAAGGACGAAGCCGCTGACTTCCAGTCTGCCTCAGAGTTCCAAAGCTCTTCGAGGCGTCCGGCGCTTAAGCGCCGCCCGTCCGGGGGCGATAGCCCGGCCGGGCCGATACCCGGTACTTCTTCGCCGCATCGCTCCGCACCTCTACGGTGATCTTGCGGAAGCCCTCGTTCGGGTTGGGCGCGGGGTAGTAGGTCACCGTATACGAGTTCCCCAGATCTTCGCGGATGGCCTCGAAGGCCTCCACCTGCTTCTGCCACGTCTTGGCGAAGAAGCTCTTTCCGCCGGTCCGCGACGCCAGCCGCCGGAAGACGCCGGTGGAGATCGGGTCCCGGCTCACGTCGGAGGTCGAAATGACGTAGATCGGGATGCCTTCGTCCTCGGCCACGGCCCGCACGTCGTCGGGCGCCACCATCGACGCGGAATCGGGCCCGTTTGAAAAGACGATCACCACTTTCCGGCCGGGCACCTTCGCCGCGTCCCTGAGCGTCAGCAGCAGCGCGTTGTAGAGCGCCGCCTCGTCGCCGGCCACGGCCTTCCTCAATCCCTGCAGCACATCGTTCCGTTCGCGGTTCAGCGTCGCTGCGCGCGTCAGGTTCCGCGAAAACGTGTACACGGCCACCGAGTCCGCCCGGTCCAGGCCGCGCACGAAATCCGCGATGGCGTCCGAGGCGTAGACGAAGCCGCGGTACATGTAGTTTGACGTGTCGAAGAGCACGAAGACGTTGGTGCCCACGAAAGCATCGGTGGCGATGCCGCCCTTCTCAGGATCCGCCTGCGCGGTGACCAGCGGCTTGGTGGAGCCATCGTCCAGGATCTGCAGCGGCGGCCGGTTGCCTTCGGCGAAGGTGTTCACCTTCTGTACGATGCCGTCCTCCAGGACGCGGAAGTCCACGGGCTTCAGCCCGTTCACGTACCGCCCCTTGGAGTCTGTCACGGTGAAACTGAGCACCACCATGTCCACCTTCACGCGGAAGGTGGGCTGATCCTGTCCGAACAGCATCGGCGGGCACGTGAGTGCCGGCACCAGGGAGCCGCCGGTAGTGGCGAAGAAGTGTCTGCGTGTGAGCTTCATCGGATGTCTCCGTGAGTTCCGTCCTAATCTTCGAGGGCCGCTTTCTGTTGTTGCGCCTCGGCCTTGCGGGCCTGTGCCCGAACGCCTCCGGCCACCGTGCGCATGGAGCGCAGCAGTGCCGGCCAGTCTTCCAGGTGCGTCGCAAAGATCTGTTCCACCGTGCGTTGTGTCCACTCCGGCAGCATCATATTCAATTGCGACGGCCGCATGTACAGGTCGTCCGCCAACGACGCGAAGAAGAGATTGTTCGACTCCCAGCTCTCGGCCAGAATGCGGCTCGAATACCCCATCAGGGTGGGGAACGTTCGCAGGTTGAGCAGCTCCGGATGCTGCGAGTTGGCCAGGGTTGGCTTCGGCGTCCCGAAGGCCTCAGACAAGGCAGCGGGCGTCAACTGCGCCGGCGCGGCGGCCGCCAGTTGCCTGATCTCCGCGGCCAGCGGCGCTCCGGCCTCCAGCCGAGCCTCCATTGCCATCGCACCGAGGTGATACAGTTCAGACGGCGTCACGAGTTCCATCGCGTCGGCCACGCGCCCGGCCGCCAGCAGGTCCGACACCTGCCGCACTCGAGCGGGCGGCGCGAACCGGTCTAAGAGCTGCATGGCCGTATTCCGGGTGGCGGCCGACAGAGCCGACTCCGCGATCACGGCCTCGCCCAGCTTCATCTGCAGGCTCAAGTAGCGGGCCTGGACCGGCGTGACGTTCCAGAACCGCGGCAGCTTCGAGCTCACCAGCAGTTGCGGCACCAGGTCGCCCCAAATCAGCGCCTGCTCGCGGGTTGGGATCAGGAAGTTCTGCTCCGCCTCGGCCAACGCGTATGGCAGGTTCGCCAACGATCCCACCAGCCGCCCGCCCGCGCTCGAGGGCCAGCCCGTCCCCAACACCTCCGTGATCTTCCAGGTTTGCTGCCCGCCCTGAATTCCGATGAAATCGTGGCTCCGCACGAAGATCGGATTCGTATAGAGGATTTGCGCCCCCGGCGGCGCGTAGTGCAGATACAACAGGCCCACCAACGTGTCCCGCAGCAGCGGCGCCAGTTGGCCGCGCAGCTCTTTCAACCGTTCCGGCTGCCCGGCCGCCTTTTCCACGGCCACGCGCAGGTTCATCTTCCGCTGGGCATCGAGATGGCGCTCCGTCCAATAGCCGAACGACAGGTTATTGCGCTCCTGCGCCGACATCGACGCCTTCGGCAGGTTCAGGTCGCTCACTCGCGCCGCCAAGCGGTTCAGCAGCGCGGTGTTCGGCTTCTCGCCGCGGGCCATCGCGTTCAGATGGTCATCCAGGTCGAAAAGCGTCTTGAGCGAAACCAGTCTTTGCGCCTCGAATCCGCGGAGCATCTCCGTCACTACCGCCTGGTGCGTCTCCAGATCAGTCGGAGTGGCGGTGCCGGCCAGCAGATCGAGCATCTTGTCCTGCACGTTGGCGTCGGACGGAATCCCGGAGGCTTTCAGCAGCACCAGCACCCCGCCCCGCCCCGCGTCGAACAGGTCCCGCATCGACTTGGATTTCGGGAACGGCTCCAAAACCGCCGCCAGCGCCGCATCTGCCTGCGCTGCCGGAATCAGCTTCTGCCGCACCAGGATCTGCCACAGCCCG
>JACQZS010000195.1 GCA_016213725.1 Acidobacteriota bacterium
ACGCCCGTCTGGACGTTCGTCACTTCCATGCCATCCAGGTAGAAGGTGTTTTCCGAACCGGACGCGCCGTCAATCTGGAATCCGCCCGTCTTGGATTCGTTGCGGGCGCCAGGGGCGATGTTCACCAGTTCGTAAAAACTGCGGCCCTTCGGGATCATGTCGAAGAAGTTCTTATCGACGTTCACCGCCGAGGCGCTGGACGTGGTGTCCACCATCACGGCGTCCGCCGCAATGACAACGCTCTCGGTCACCTTGCCGACTTCCAGCTTGAAGTCGACGCGGCTCATCTTACCGATGACTACCGGCACTGCCGTCTTCTTCATCGTCGAGAAGCCGGACATGCTCACCGATACGATGTAAGAACCAACCGGCGCCTGCGCCAGGCTGAAGGTCCCGGTTGCATCGGTGGTGAGTTCGACCGGCCGCGGCAATGCGCCGCCGCTCACTTCCACCTTTGCGCCAACAATTGCAGCACCGCTGGGGTCCGTTACCTGGCCCGAGATGCCGCCTGTGGTCTCCTGGGCAAAAGCCAGGCCACAAAGCAATGCGAAGAGGATCATGCACGCCATGGTCAGGCGGGCAAGGCCCCTGGAAATCGCAATCAAGTTGCTATTCACTGAAACCTCCCAAAATGGATCGAATAGTTACTCCCGAAACAAAATGCCCGAATAGAGTCGGCAAGACCGTACGTGGGTCGGAGTGAGACAACAAATGCTCTGTGCTGGGTGTTTGCTCGACACGGTTGATCGGGAGCTTTGACGGATGCGGCTCCAAAACTGTGTCTCCAAAGACACAGAAGCCTCGTCGCCCGCCGTGGCTGGCGCGCATCGAGGCACTGGACCGAATTGAAAACCGCAGGCGAGCGCCAGGTCGGATAGGCCTGGGTCCCACCCCTTGCGGTATGATCCATCAAAGAACTCCTGAAACTCCCCATCTAGAGACAAGGGTAGAGTCTAATGTGAGCATAGTAACATAACGAACGCTAATCAGGTCAAGTTTATCTTATTAAGAGGTACCGATAGTACACCCCTTCGCACCCTCCACCTCAGGCCCAAACTCAAACGAAAATAAGAGCTTACCCCCGAATGGGGACTATGATGAAATATCGCCAAGGAGACCGGGATGGCACTCAGGAATAGGGTCCGGTTCGGAGCCGGGTTGACACTTTTGTCAATTCTTTTGGCGCTCGTCATCTGGCAGGGCTCCTTCACCGTGGGCGAGTACGGCCCCGCTACCCCGGAACAGACTTACGTCTACTGGGGCCTCTCCACCCTCATCTTCCTGCTCACTGTCTTGGTGGGCTTCATGCTTTTCCGGGACGCCGTCAAGCTGTACTTCGCCCGGCGAGCCGGAGTCGAAGGCTCCCGCATCCGCACGAAAATCCTGGTCGGCGCCCTCACCCTGACCCTCATGCCCACCGTTTTTCTGGTGCTCTGGAGCGTGGAAGTCCTGAACCGGAACCTGGATAAGTGGTTCAGCCGGCCCGCCGAAAGCATCAAGCTCAACCTCAGCGAGATCGGCCGTTCCATGGAGACGCAGACGGCCGACCGCGCCAGGACCGTCGCCCGCTGGGTCGCCGACAGCGGCGAATTGCGGGACTTCCTGGCCACCGGCAAGACCCCGGCCCAGTTCTTCACCAGCGTCTGCGAACAGGAGCACGTAGAGGAGGTCCACGTCGTGCGTCCCGACGGCGGCCAGATCTCCATCTGCCAGGGCAAGCCGGCCGAGGGCGCCGGGCGCGAACTCACCGCCACCGTCCCCATCGCCTCCGGCGGCAGGGTGCAGGTCCGCGCACGCATGCCCCTCGACCTCGCCGCGCGCGAAAGGGAGATCAATGAGCAGATCCGCGACTATGACCGGCTGGCCTCGAACCGCCGCGAGCGCCGCCTTTTCTATCTGCAGCTCCTCTTTCTCATCACGTTGTTCGTCCTCTTCATCGCCACCTGGGTAGCGCTCTTTATGGCCCGCCAGATCACGGCGCCGGTCACCGCCCTGCTGGAAGCCGCGCGCGCCGTCCGCAGCGGCGACCTCTCTTTCCGCGTGCGCGTTAGCGCCACGGACGAACTGGCCTCTCTGGTGCGCGCCTTCAACGAAATGACCCAGGACCTGGAGGCCAACCGGAATGAACTCGAACGCCGCCGGCGCTTTATCGAGGCCGTCCTCGAGAGCATCCCCACCGGCGTCATCTCCTTGAGCTACGACGGTACCGTGCTGCTGGTCAATGGCGCCCTCCAGCACATCGTCCCAGATCGCGCCATCCTGCCCGGAGTCAAACTCACCGAACTGATGCCCGGCGAACGCACCGAGGAGTTCGCCCGGCTGCTCAAGCGCGCCCGCCGCACCGGCTCGGCCGACCGCCAATTCGAACTCCACACCGCCGAGGGCGTCCGCCACCTCTCCCTCACCGTCGCCGCCCTCGAAGCCAGCGTCACCTCCGGCTACGTCCTGGTCATTGAAGATACCAGCGAACTGCTGCGCGCCCAGAAAGCGGCCGCCTGGCACGAGGTCGCCCGCCGCATCGCCCACGAACTCAAGAATCCCCTCACCCCCATCGGGCTGAGTGCCGAGCGGATCATGCGCCAGATGGACCGCACTCAGGCCAGCCCCGAGGTGCGCCGCATCGTCTCCGAATGTTGCGCCACCATCGGACGCGAGGTGGAAAGCGTCAAGATGCTGGTGGACGAATTCGCCCAGTTCGCCCGCTTCCCCTCCGCCCTGCCTGTTCCGGCCGATCTCAACGCCGTGGTCGAGGAAGGCCTCGCCGTCTTCGCTGGACGCCTCGAAGAGATCACCATCCTGCGGCGCCTGTCCGCGGACCTGCCCGCCGTCGCGCTGGACCGCGAACAGTTCAAACGCGTGGTGGTCAATCTGGTGGATAACGCCGCCGAAGCCATGGCCCACTCTCCGCTCAAGGAACTCTACGTCGAAACCCACGCCGGCACCCGGGAAACCGTAGAACTGGTGATCGCCGATACGGGCTGCGGAATTTCCGGCGAGGACAAGGAAAAGCTCTTCCTGCCGTATTTCAGCACCAAGAAACGCGGCACGGGCCTGGGACTGGCCATCGTCAGCCACATCGTCGCCGAACACCAGGCCCACATCCGCGTGGAGAGCAACCATCCGGCCGGCGCGCGCTTTATCATCGAATTACCGGCTGTTCCCGCACCGGAGTAGGAACCCAGACCGGCTGAGGCCTAAGCATGAGGCGGACCAAAGTACTGATTGTGGACGACGAGCCAGGCATTCGCGAGACGCTCGCCGGCATCCTGGACGACGAGGGATTCGACGCTCGGGCCGTGGCCACCGGCGAAGAAGGCCTGCGGGAAATCGAGACCGGCGACTACGAGGCCGCGCTGCTCGACGTCTGGCTTCCCGGTATGGACGGCCTTGAAATTCTGGAACGCATGCAGACCATGGCGGGCGGCAGCACCCCCACCGCCATCATGATCTCCGGACACGCCAACATCGAGTCCGCCGTCCGCGCCACCAAGCTCGGCGCATTCGACTTTCTCGAAAAGCCTCTGAAGCTGGAGAAAGTCCTGCTTGTGCTGCGCAATGCCCTCGCCCAGCGGCGCCTCAGCCTGGAACTGCAGGACCTGAAGGAGTCCACCCGGGCCACGCTCCGTCTCATCGGCGACAGCGTTCCGGCCAAGGCGCTCCGCCAGCAGATCTCCCTGATGGCTGCCACCAATGGCCGCGTTCTGATCTTCGGCGAAAGCGGCTCCGGCAAGGAACTGGTGGCGCACGCCATCCACGCCGAGAGCAGCCGCGCGGACCGCCCCTTCGTGGAAGTCAACTGCGCCGCGCTGCCGGAAGAGATGATCGAGAGCGAACTCTTCGGCCACCGCAAGGGCAGTCTCCCGGCCGCCGCCGCCGACAAGATCGGCAAGTTTGAAAAGGCCGACGGCGGGACGCTGTTTCTCGACGAAGTGGGAGACATGAGCCTTCGCACTCAGGCCAAGGTGCTGCGCGTGCTCGACGAACAGCGCTTTGAGCCGGTGGGCTCGGAAGAACCGGTCCAGGTGGATGCCCGCGTCATCGCCTCCACGAACAAGAACCTGGAAGAGGAGATTGAGCGCGGCAATTTCCGGGAGGATCTCTTCTACCGGCTGAATGTAATCCCCTTCGAGGTGCCGCCTCTGCGGGAGCGCGTGGAAGACATCCCGTTGCTCTCCGAGCATTTCCTCCGCGAATTCACCAGCGCCTACGGGCGGAAGCCCAAGGAACTCACCGCGGAAGCCATCGGAGTCCTCAAAGAGTATTCCTGGCCGGGCAACGTGAGGGAGTTGAAGAACCTCATGGAGCGGCTCGTCATCATGTATCCCCAGGTGCGCATCGACGTGCGCCACATCCCGTTGCCTTCCAGCCGCCGCCATGCCGAGCGCGCCGCGGAGCGCGCCGCCAGCCTCGTGGAAGTCCGCCAGGCCGCCGAGCGCGATTACATCCTGCGCAAACTGGAAGACTGCGGCGGCAACGTCAGCCGCGCGGCTGAGGCCCTGGGCCTCGAACGCAGCAACCTTTACAAGAAGATGCGCACGCTCGGCATCGCACCACGCGAATAGCAGCTCCTCCCGGCTCGAACGGCTGCGCCGCCTGGACGCCGGCAGCAGCCCTCGCAGTGCCCCGCTTAGCGCCCCACAATGCCCCCGATTGGCGCCGCCGCGCCAGGGGCCGCGCCAGCGCCGCGAATGAACGCCGGCCGGTGTCTTAACTCGTTCAGAATCACGCTTGTTTTGATACTCGGAACCTGCTACTTGTTGAATATAATGTAATAAGGCGTGCGGATTTGGGATTCAGCTGTGCGCTTTCTGGAGGAACCCTTGAAGTTAACGAACAGGCTCATTCTTTTGGCATCGGCCACGTGTCTACTGGCTGCCGCCAAACCAACCATCACGGCAAAAACAGGCGTGCAAACGCTGGCCACCACCGCATCCAGGACAACCTTGGCGCGGGGCTCGGTGTTTGCTATCACCGGCACGGAATTGGGCCCTGCCGACGCGGTCAAAGCAGAAGTGCCCTACGGGCAGGATCTGGCAGGCGTCATCGTCTACCTGGCCACCCCCGACAACTCGTCCATCCTGCAAGCCTACGTCCTCTCCATTTCGGACAAGAAGATCACCGCCATGGTGCCTTCCAGCACCGCCGCCGGCGACTACAACGTGGTCGTGAGCAACAACGGCGAATTGAGCGATGGCTTCGCCGTGAAAGTCGCTGACCGGAACTTCGGCCTGATCACCAACAGCGGCATGGCCGGCGGCTCTGTGGTCGGCCGCGCCTGGGTGCCCGACACGGAGAGCTGGCAGGCCCTGGGCAGCCGCAAATCGGCCAAGCCCGGCTGGTTGGTGGAGTTTGAGGCCACGGGCCTTGGCGCCATCGACACCCCCGACAATGAACTCCCGCCCGAGTTGAACGTACTGGAAGGCGTCGTATTGCTGCTGGGCGGCAAAGAGGTGCCCGTCACCTACATTGGCCGCAATCCGGAGAAACCGGGCTTCGACAAGGTTCGCGCGGTCTTGCCGGATGACTCTCCTCTCGGTTGCCTGGTCCAGTTCCAGGTGAAGCTCGAGGCCGACCAGGTTACGACTACCACCTCACTGCCCGTGGCCACCGGCAGCGGCACCGAACTCACCTGCGTACACCCCCTCGGCCTGACGCCGGACGGGCAGGACGCGCTGGACAACGGCGGCACCGTCGTCACCGGCGGTTTCGGCCTCCTGCAGCAGACCATTTCCGTGAACATGCTGGGCGTTTCGCTCAACACCAAGACCGAGGTTGTGAGCGGCAGCTTCATGCGCTACAACGCCGCGCAGTGGGCGCTGCACATGGCCTCCAGCGATGTGGGCTGGGCCTTGAACGCCAACGGCTGCACTCTCTACACCGCCGACGATGCTCCGATTCCGGACGACCTTCAGGCCAAGATTGTGGATGCCGGCAAGGTCCGCATCTCGGGACCCAATGGGCTGGATAAGGAGATCCCTCAGGATCCCACCACCAAGTCGTACAACCTGATCCTGACCGATCCGACCTCCGGCGGTGGCATCCCCAGCATCCCCGGCCTGCCCAGCATCCCCGGCCTGCCCGGTGGCGGCGGCGCAACCAAGGACGCCATCGGCGCCGGTGCCTACACTTTGAAGGGCGAGGGAGGCACGGTGGTGGGCGCTTTCTCGTCCACCGTCAACGTGCAGGACCCCATCACCTGGTCCAATAAGGACGACGCCCAGTTCACCATCGTGGACCGCGGCGCGGATTTGACCTTCCTGTGGACCGGCGGCACGGCCAATGCCTACGTCTCCGCCACCGGCCTCTCTCGCGGCCCGGCTCCGGAAGACAACTCCAAGATCGTGGTGCGCACTTTCATCTGCATGGCGCCGGCCACCGCCGGCCGCATCACCGTCCCGTCCAGCCTGCTGAAACAGATGCCGGCGGCCAGTGGCACCACGCCGGATGCCATGGGCACGGTGGGCCTGCAGCATGTCCCGAACGAGAAGGGCATCGCCGTCATCGATGCGCCCCTGGTCGATGGTGGCAAGCTCGAATCTTCGTTCTTTGTCTGGTCTTTCGGCACCACCAAGACCCTCGGCTACAAATAGGCGCACCGAGCGCTCAGGAAAGGGCCGGCCCCGCCAGGGACCGGCCTTTTTTGTTGTTTCTACCCCTGCCACGCCCCCGGTTCCCGCGCGGGGCCATCCGGAGAGCCGCCCCCTATACAACAAAGCGAATCAGACCGGACACTCCATTTCTGTGCCAAGTGGGATAGAATGACAACTTGGCCGGAAAGCCCTATGGACCATCTGCTCTCTCTCGTCCTGTGCACCCCCCTGGTTGGACTGCTGGTGCTCTTCTTCCTCCCCTCTTCGAATCAGAAGCTCGTCAAGCTGTGGGCGAATTTCGTCTTCCTCGCCGGGTTTCTCATCTCGCTTCCATTGTGGTTCGGGTTTGACCCCGGCAAGGACTTTCAATTCGTTGAAAAGGCGCCCTGGATCCCCGCGATCGGTGCATCCTGGCACCTCGGTGTGGACGGATACGGCATGCTGCTGGTCCTGCTGACCACGCTCATCGGCTTCCTGTCCATCCTCTGCTCCTGGAGTGCGATCAACGAACGACTGAAAGAGTACTACGGCCATTTCATGCTGTTGCAGTTCGGCATGCTGGGCGTCTTCTCCGCCCGCGATTTCCTGTTGTTCTTCGTCTTCTGGGAACTGACGCTGATCCCGATGTACTTCATCATCGCCATCTGGGGCGGCCAGCGGCGGGGTTACGCCAGCATCAAGTTCGTGATTTATACGCTGATCGGCTCCATGCTCATGCTGCTTGGCATTCTCGCCTTCTACTGGCAGCATTGGATCCAGTTCCACACCCTTACTTGGGACATGGCCGAATTGATGCAGACCAAGGTGCCGGCACACCTGGCATGGTGGGTCTTCTGGGCCTTTTTTGTCGGTTTCGCCGTGAAAGTGCCCATGTGGCCGCTGCACACCTGGTTGCCGGACGCGCACACTGAGGCGCCCACCGCCGGCTCTGTCATCCTGGCGGGCATTCTGCTGAAAATGGGCACCTACGGCCTCATCCGCTTCTCGCTGCCCATGCTGCCGGAAACCAGCCGCGACCCGCAGGTGGTGGCTATCGTCGCCGGGCTTTCGATGATTGCCATCGTGTACGGCGCGCTCGTCAGCCTGATGCAGAAGGATTGGAAGAAGCTCGTGGCATACTCATCGGTCAGCCACATGGGCTTCTGCACGCTCGGCATCTTCGCCCTCAACCATGCCGGCATCGCCGGCTCGATCATCCAGCAGATCAACCACGGCGTCTCCACCGGCATGCTCTTCCTGATCGTCGGTGTCGTCTACGAGCGGCGGCACACGCGCGAGATCGCCGAGTACGGCGGCTTGTTCCGGGTAATGCCCGTGTTCACCATCGTGTTTCTGATTGCGGCGCTCAGCTCCATGGGCCTGCCCCCGCTGAACGGCTTTATCGGCGAAGTGACCATCGTGAAGGGCGTGTACGAAGTTTCGCTCGGCTGGGCTCTGGCCTGCGGCGCGGGCATCGCCCTGGGCGCGGCTTACCTGCTGTGGCTGTTCCAGCGCACCATGCTGGGCGAACTGAAGAACGAGAAGAACAAGGATCTCAAGGACCTCAACTGGCGCGAGGTGGCGTATTTCACCCCGCTGCTGGTGCTGGCGTTCTGGATCGGTGTCGCCCCCTCACCGTTCTTCAAGATCATCGACCGCTCCGTCTCCAGCGTGGTCGAGCGCGTCCAGCCCGGCTACTACCAGGCGCACGGCAAGTAGTACCACCATCTCCCCCACCTCCCCCAAAAAGCCCTATTTCGGGGACGGTGCACTCAATCCCTAAACTCCGGCGAGAGTCCGCCCCCGAATCCGGCACTACGGATTCGTATGGCAAGAATGCGGCGCGCCGTCGTGCGCGGTTACCCCTACCACATCACGCAGCGCGGCACGGATCAGAAACAGGTCTTCCTAGAGGATCGCGACCGGTTCGTCTACCTGGGTCTACTACGTGAAGCCGGCGAGAGATACCACCTCTCGTACGAAGGCTATTGCCTGATGTCGAACCATGTTCACCTGGTGGCGATCCCATCAGATGACGACTCGTTGCAGCGGGGGCTCAAATGGGCTCACTCCGCCTATTCGCGCTACTTCCACTCCACCCACGGCGGCTGCGGGCACCTCTGGCAGGCGCGCTACTATTCCTGCCTGCTCGACGGTCCATATCATTGGCACGCAATGGCTTACGTCGAAATGAACCCGGTTCGGGCAGGCCTGGCAAAGTCCCCCGAGGAGCATGCCTGGTCGAGCGCGAGAGCGCATCTTGGCCTGGGAAAGGCCTTTCTCCCTTTGCAGGATGCGGCATGGAACAACGACTGGGATGAGATCACCTGGCGTGCGCAACTCGTTTCAATGACCGGCGATCTGCACTTCCTCAAAAGCGTCCGCACAGCCACCAAAACGGGCCGGCCGCTGGCCTATGAGGATACGATCACTCGCCTGGAGGTCGAGTTGGGCTGGAGCTTGCGTCCGCGGAAGACGGGGCCGAAGCCGAAGGCTCTAACGGCTTCAGCTGGACAAGAACTGGCTCAGTGTTCGCTGGAATTTGGGGATTGAGTGCACCGTCCCCGAAATACGGGAAGTAGCGGTAGGCCAGGCGTTCGATGAGAGGGAGGAGGGAGCGGACCACGCGGCCGTGCAGCACCAGGCTGCCGGCGGCGAGCACCGGGTGGGGAATGGCCGTACAGCAGCGCGAACAGATGCCGATCTCTCCCGCGCGCCCGGCGACGTGCAGCCGCCGCATCTCCATCATGGCAGGGCTGTTAAAGATCTCAGGCAGGGCCTGCGCATCGAGGTTCCCCAGCGGCTCCCCGTCCAGCATATAGCTCTGGCAACAAGGGTAGACGTCGCCGTTGTGCTTCACATACATAGCCCCGCGCCACAGGTAGTGGCAGGGATGCTTCCACTTGCGGCCCTCGGCAGCGCCGGGATTCATCAGGTTGGTCTCGTCCTCCTTGATGCGGATCAGGTCCACGCCGGGCACGGCGCGCCAGAACCGGGAGAACTCCTCCACCTCATGTCTGTTGCCGTCCATCCGGACCATCTGCACCACCACCTGGAGCTTCGACCCGCGCTCGTGTTTCATGCGGCAGAAACGCA
>JACQZS010000196.1 GCA_016213725.1 Acidobacteriota bacterium
CATCACCGCCGTCTTCCTCTTCGGCGTCTTCTCGAAGAAGGCTTCCGGCCGCGGCGCGCACATCACCATGAAGTACGGCGCCCTGCTCGGAGGCGCGCTCTTCATCCTCGACTTCTTCCACAAATCCATCGCCGCCTCGCTCTCCACCGCCGGCTTCCATGCCCTGGCCTCCGTCTTCCACGCCGCCGCCCTCTTCATTGTGAAGGACTTCATGCTCACCGCCTTCTACATGCTCCTCATCTGCTGCGCCGTCATGTGGACCGCCTCCCGCGCCTTCCCCGAACCCCTCAAAGACGAGGCCCGCGACCTCGTCTGGACCGACTGGCGCGAACCCCTCCGCGGCGACGCCGGCGGCCGCGGCCTCGGCGATTACCGCATCCTCTCCGCCGTAGTCACCATCACCTTCCTCTTCCTCTACATCTACTTCCGCTAAATGAAACGCGTCATCCTATTGCTCGCCACGCTTCCCTGTTTTGCCCAGGACACCTTCACCAATCCCCTCCTCCCCTCCGGCGCCGACCCCTGGGCGATCTACAAAGACGGCTGGTACTTCTACACCCACACCACCGGCCGCAACCTCACCCTCTGGAAAACCCGCAACCTCGCCCAGCTCGCCCAGGCCGAAAAGAAGGTCGTCTGGACCCCGCCGCCCAACACCCCTTACTCCCGCGAAATCTGGGCCCCCGAACTGCACTTTCTTCGCAACAAGTGGTACCTCTACTTCGCCGCCGACGACGGCCACAATCGCAACCACCGCCTCTACGTTCTCGAAAACCCATCAGCCGACCCTCTCCAGGGCGAATGGACCCTCAAGGGCAAGCTCACCACTCCTGGCGACAAATGGTCCATCGACGGCTCCGTCTTCGAAAACCGTGGCAAGCTCTATCTCATCTGGTCCGGCTGGCCCGGCGATGAAAACGGCCGCCAGGAGATCTTCATCTGCCGCCTCAGGAATCCCTGGACCGCTCAAGGCCCGCGCGTCCGCATCTCCACCCCCGAACTTCCCTGGGAACGCGTCGGCGACCTCGCCAGGCCCGGCCCCGACGACAAGCCCCATGTCGACGTGAACGAAGGCCCGCAGGCCCTGATCCGCTACAACCGCGTCTTCATCGTCTACTCCGCCAGCGGCTGTTGGACAGACGCTTATGCCCTCGGCATGCTCCACGCAGGCGCGCAATCCAACCTCCTCGATCCCAACTCCTGGACCAAGTCCGCCAGCCCCGTCTTCCGCGCCCTCAACGCCGACCGCACCTTCGCCGCCGGCCACAATTCGTTCTTCACCGCCGGCGGCCAGGACTGGATTCTCTACCACGCCAACCCCGGCCCCGGCCTCGGCTGCGGCGGCCGCCGCTCCCCCCGCATGCAGCCCTTCACCTGGTCTCCCGGCGGTTTCCCGGACTTCGGCCGTCCCGCCGCTGCAGGCGTCCCAATGCCCCTCCCCACGCCACAGGTACCATAGAGAAGATGCCCGCTAGCCGCAATTCCTGGCGGTGGTGGTTCGCCTGGATTGTCATCGCCGCCACCTCCTACGCCACCATTCGTTACCACCTCGCCCAACACGAGCCTTGGTCCCGCTTCTACTTCTGGACCGTCAACAAAGCCCTCAGCTACGCTGCCGTCATTCTCCTGGCGTCCTCCTACCTCTCCGCCCGCAAAGACCGCCAACTCGCCCGCGCCCTCGGCCTCTGCGGCTTCTCGCTCGCACTCGTCCACAGCATCCTCAGTTGGCCCCTGCTCTCGGCGTTCAACTATCCCAAGCTCTATTCGAACGGCGCGCTCGGCCCGGCCGGCTGGGGCTGCCTGCTCTCCGGCATCGCCGCTATGGCGCTCCTCTTTGGCCCCGCTCTCACCTCTTTCCCGCGCTTCACCCATTCCCTCAAGCCGCCGCAATGGGCGCTCTATCAACGTCTCGGCTACTTCGCCCTCGCACTCGTCGCTTTCCACGTCGCGGTTTACGGCTTCGGCGGCTGGTTCACCCCCAGCAAGTGGCCCGCCCTGATGCCGCCCATTACGCTCATCTCCTTCCTCCTGGCGGCCGTCCCCACCATCCTTCGTCTTCTGTCCAACAAGGATCAAGAAAATGCCTGAATCCGGCCTTATCCGCGTGCCCGGCCGCGTCAACCTCATCGGCGAACACGTCGACTATCACAATCTCTCCGTCCTGCCCATGGCGCTGGATCGCCGCATCAAAATAGAATGGCAGGCCCTCCCCGAACCGCGCATCGATGCTTCCAGCGGCTCACTGGACCCGCGCTCCTTCCGCATCGATCAACCCTTGGAGCCGTACCCCGCCGGAGATTGGGGCAACTACGTCAAAGCCGCCGCCAACGCCGCCCTCTGGAAATGGAAGCTCCCCCGCGGCGCCTCTCTCCGTATCTCCGCCGACCTCCCGCCCGCCGCCGGCCTCTCCTCCTCCTCCGCCCTCCTCACCGCCTGCACCCTGGCCCTGCTCCAAGCCAACGGCATCTCCGCTACTTTCGAGGAACTCATGGAAGTTCTCCCTGAAGGCGAGTACTTCGTCGGCACCCGCGGTGGCGGCATGGACCACGCCGCCGTCCTCGCCGCCCGCACCGGCCACGCCCTGCTCATCGACTTCGCCCCCGCCCGCGCCACGCCCATTCCCATGCCCGCCGGCTGGGCCTTCCTCGTCGCCCACTCCCTCACCCACGCCGAAAAATCTGCGGCGGTCCGTGAAGAGTACAACGAGCGCCGCTGGGCCGGCACCCGCGGCCTGCAGGCCCTCGGCTATTCCACGTTCCGCGATGCCCTCGCCGCCGAATCCGTCGCCAGCCTCCGCGCCAAGGCTGCACCGCTGCCCGTGCGCGACCGCGAATGCTTCCTCCACGTCGCCGAAGAGGCCGCCCGCGTTCACCAGGCCGTCGATGCCATGCGCGCCGCCGACCACCTCCGCTTCGGCCAACTCCTAAACGACTCACACACCAGCCTGCGCCACCAGCTCCGCATCAGCACCCCCTCGCTCGACCGCCTCACCCAGGCCGCCCGCGACTCCGGCGCCCTCGGCGCGCGCCTCACCGGCGCCGGCTTCGGCGGCTGCGCCGTCGTCTTTTGCCTCGAACCCCAGCTCCCCGCCGTCCGCGCCGGCATCGAAGCCCGTTTCTACAACGGCCCCGCCGGCGATCACATCCTCGAAGCCCGGCCCTCCGCCGGCGCCCTCGAGCTTATGCCCACAACCGCTTGATCACCTTGATCAGCACCAACCCGCTCACCACGAACACCGTCACCAGCATCATCGCCGTGTTCCAGCGTCCGTACAGCACGTTGCCCACCGTGAACAGCCCGCTCCATACCACTGAGCAGCCTGCCGCCCAACCCAGCAGCGACATCGGGATCGCGTCGGCCCGCGCCCACTCCGCCGCTTCGCCCGGCGCCACTCCCGCCATATCCCGGATATGCGCCCAGCCCGGCCCCGCCGGATGCACCTTGCGGTAGAAGTTCACCAGCTTCTCCGTGTCCGTCTGCGGCCCCAGATAGGCCGTCGCCACCCAGCAAACCGTCGTCGCCAGCACCGTCAGGAACAGCTCCTGGTGCGTCCCGATATGGATGCCGTTCTTCCGCAGCACCAGAAACAGAATCGACACGGCGAACGAACTCACCATCGCCACAATCTCGCACCACGCCGTCACTCTCCACCAGAACCACCGCAGCAGGTACAGCAGGCCCGTGCCCGCGCCCACCTGCAGCATGATGTTGAAGCTGTCCTGCGCCGTCTCCAGCAGAAACACCATGCCCGAAGAGAGGATGAACAGCAGCAACGTGGCCAGCCGCCCCGCCATCACGTAGTGCGCCTCCGTGGCGTCCTTCTTGATAAACCGCCGGTAAAAATCGTGCACCAGGTACGACGCGCCCCAGTTCAGATGCGTCAGAATCGTCGACGAATTCGCCGCAATCAACCCGCCCACCATCACGCCGATCCAGCCGGCCGGCAGAAACCGCAGCATCGCCGGGAAGCCCAGATCATGCCCGATCAGCGCCGGGTCCACGTGCGGAAACGCCTTTTGAATGTCGGAAAGCTGCGGATAGACGATCAGCGAAGCCAGGCCGGTCAGAATCCACGGCCACGGCCGCAGCACATAGTGCGCCAGATTGAAGAATAGTGTGCTCCCCAGCGCGTCTTTCTCTGACTTCGACGCCAGCATGCGCTGCGCGATATACGAACCGCCGCCCGGCTCCGCACCCGGATACCACACTGCCCACCACTGGATCGCGATCGGCATGATGAACACTGCCGTCGCCAGCTCCCAGTTGTTCGAAAAGTCCGGCAGCATGTTCAGGTAGTTCAGCCCGCCCGGCCCCTTCATCGCCGACAGCTTCTCCACCAGCCCGCTCATCCCGCCCACCTGCGGCAGCATCACCGAGAAGTACGCCGCGGCGATCACCGCGCCCATCTTGATGAAGAACTGCACCATGTCGATCACCAGCACGCCCCACAGCCCGGAGTGCGCCGCGAATACCACGTTCAGCAGCCCCACCGCCGCCAGCGTCTGCCAGCGCTCCAACCCGAACAGCACGCTGGCAATCTTGCACGCCGCCAGGTTCACCGTCGCCATGATGATGCAGTTGAAGAACAGCCCCAGGTAAATCGCCCGGAACCCGCGCACCGCGCTCGCCGCCTGGCCCGAATACCGCAGTTCGTAAAACTCAAGATCCGTCAGCACTCCCGACCGCCGCCATAGCCGCGCGTAGAAGAATACCGTCGCCACGCCCGTCAGCGTGAACGCCCACCATTGCCAGTTGCCCGCAACGCCCTGTGTCCTCACGAAGTTCGCCACCAGGTTCGGCGTGTCCGACGAGAACGTCGTCGCCACCATCGACAATCCTGCCAGCCACCAGGGCACGCTCCGTCCCGAAGCGAAGAACTCCGATGTGCTCTTCCCTGAGCGCTTCCCGAAGAACAACGCAGGCACAAAGCAAATCAGGAGCGATGCAATGACAATGATCCAGTCGATAAGCTGCAGTTTCATGGAGACCTGTTGCTAGAGTCTAACGCAATTGCCTCCTCTGTACCCGCCCGCCTTCGCTCCAGATGAAGGGAATGAAATAAAACCCGCGCAAAAAATCCGATACGATAGATTTTTCACTCATGTCCGCGCAGCCGATTTCTCCGCCAGTCCTCCCGCTGCCTGAACGGCCGGCTCCGCCGGCGGCGCCTCCCCCGGATCGCCGCCTCGGGGCAGCCCTCCTTGCGGTCCTCGTCATTGTCTCCGGAGGTGGATTCTGGCTCCACCGCGTCATCGCCCGGAACTCCGCCGCCGAACAGCGGGCCCAGGTCGTGCGCGCCGCACGCCGCGTTCCCGTCCAGCGCGGCTCCCTCGAGGTCCGCATCCGGCTCCAGGGCACCCTCCGCGCACGCGTCTTCGCCACCGTCGTCGCTCCGCTCCTCACTACCCCCGAGCGCGACCGCGCTATGAGCCTCATTCGTATCAAGGATTCCGGCACGCGCGTCCACAAAGGAGAGATCGTCGCCGAATTCGACCCGCAGGCCGCCAGAGACCACCTGGATGATACCCGCGACGGATTGAACGAGCGCTCCAGCCTCCTCGCCAAACGCTCCGCCCTCCTCGACATCGAACTGGCCGGAATCCTCAAGTCCATCGACGCCTCCCGCGGCAAGGTCGAAAAGGCCCGCTGGGACCTCAAGAGCATCCCCGTTCGCTCCGCCATCCAGTCTGAACTCTTCAAGCTCAATCTTGAGCAGGCCGAGGCCGAATACCAGGCCGCCCTCGCCAGCCTCCCGCTCCAGCTCGAATCCCAGGCCGCCTTCGAATCGATGTACGAGATCACCGAGCACATCGAGAAACTCCACGTCGCTCGCCACGAGAAGGACATCCGCCGCCTCACCATCCACGCCCCTGTCGACGGCATGGTCGTCCTCGGCTACAAGCACCGCCACGATGGGGTCCAGGCCACCGTCGGCACCGGAGACCAGTTCTATTCCGGCTCCCCACTTCTCCGCGTCGTCGACACCAGCACGCTTGAAGTCGACGGCGCCATCAACCAGTCCGAGGCTGAGCAATTCCGCGTCGGCCAGCCCGCCCGCATCCGCCTCGACGGTTACTCCGGCGCCGAGTATCAGGGCCGCGTCCGCTCCATCGGCGTCCTCGCCACCGCCCCCGGCCGCTCCGCTTTCTACAACCGCACCATCCCCATTCAGGTCGAACTCCTCAACCCCGACGACCGCCTCCTGCCCGACCTCACCGCCTCCGCCGAGGTCCTCATCGACAAGGTCGACGACGTCCTCCTCGCCCCCTCCGACGCCATCTCCGAAGAGAGCGGCCACTCCTACGTCTACGTCCTCAAGGGCCAGGAAACCGAACGCCGCCCTGTCACCACCGGCCGCATGTCCGCCACCCATACCGTCATCGAGGAAGGCGTCAACGCCGGCGAAGTCCTCGTGGTCTCCAAGTAATCGCTCTCAGCAAAAAAAACGGGGCGCGCCTCGCAAGGCGCGCCCCGTCACATCGTTAGGCTCTATTTGTGGAGCTTCTTGAAGTTCGCTATGCACTTCTCCACCGCTTGATACGGCGGCAGCGCGTGCCCTTCCTGCTCGATCAGGTAGAACTCCACGCCGCCTTCCTTCTCGGCGGCTTTGAAAATCGCCTTCCACGGCGCATCGCCTTCGCCGAAAAGCACCTTGTAGCCGTCCTTCTTTGACCACTCCTTGCAGTGAATGCACTTGATCCGGCCCTTGTTGGCCTTGATCCAGGCCACCGGGTCGCGCCCCGCTTCCACGCAAGTGCCGATGTCCAA
>JACQZS010000198.1 GCA_016213725.1 Acidobacteriota bacterium
TCGCTGCTGGCTGAATCGCACCTGGCCGTGCACACCTTTCCGGAGCACGGGACGCTCTCATTGAATCTGTTCTGTTGCCGGCCGCGTCCGGCGTGGGCGTTCCAGGCGGAGCTGGCGAGCCGGTTTCATGCCGCGTCGGTGGAGGTGCGGATGCTGGAAAGGAAGATCGCATGAGCCGTGCGGCGAACTGTCCCGCCTGCGGGGCGCCTGTCACTTTCGCATGGTCGAGCGCGGTGCAGACGGCGTGTCCGTTTTGCAAGGCGGTGCTGGTGCGGCACGACGTGGACCTGGCCAAGGTGGGCGAGGTGGCGGATCTGCCGCCGGACTCGTCACCGATCCAGATCATGACCGAGGGCGTTTTCGACAACAGGCGCTTCACGGTGATTGGACGGATCCGCTACGAGTGGGAGCAGGGCAACTGGAACGAGTGGCACCTGCTGTTCAACGACCAGACGAGCGGCTGGCTGTCGGATTCGCAGGCGGATTACGCGGTGAGTTTTTTGACGGCCGCGCCAGTGGCGTTTCCGGCGGCTGGGGAGCTGCCGGTGGGGCGGGTATTTCAGTTCGGGGAGTCGCAGTTCCAGGTGACGCACCTGACGCAGGTGCGCTACGTGGGCTTTGAGGGGGAGCTGCCGTTCACGACGACGGACCAGGAGTCTTTCCTGAGCGCGGATCTGCGCACGGTGGACGCCAGGTTCGCCACCATCGACTACTCGGAGAATCCGCCGCTCCTGTTCACGGGGCGTTTCGCCACGTTCGAAGAGCTGAAGCTGACGAACCTAAGGGAGTTTGAAGGATGGTAGCCGCCTCCCGAGTGCCCGTACCGGCCGCGCTGAACTGCCCGAACTGCGGCGGGGTGATTGAGTTGCGCGGCTTCTCGCACACGCGCAGCGCGGTGTGCATCCAGTGCTGCACGATTCTGGATCCTTCGACGCCGGATCTGAAGATTCTGCAGCAGTTCGACGAGCGGATGCGGGTGGCGCCGCTGATTCCGCTGGGAACGCGGGGCACGTTCCGGGGCGCGAAGTATGAAGTGATCGGGTTCCAGGTGCGGACGATCTATGTGGACGGCACGGCGTACTCGTGGCACGAGTACCTGCTGTTCAACCCCTTTGCCGGGTTCCGGTATCTGACGCAATACGACGGGCACTGGAGCGACGTGCAAACGGTGCACGGGCTGCCGACGTACACGCAGGTGGCCGGCCGCAAAGCAGTGCAGTACGGCGGCAGGACGTACCGCCATTTCCAGAACGCGACGGCGGAGACGACGTTCGTGATGGGCGAGTTTCCGTGGGCCGTGCAGGTGGGCGAGGAAAACACGGTGGACGATTACATCGATCCGCCGAACATGCTCTCTTCGGAGCGGACGGGCGGGGAGATCAACTGGTCGTTGGGGACGTACGTGGCGGGCGCGGAGATCTGGCAGGCGTTTCAATTAAAGAGCCCGCTGCCGCCGGCGCGGGGGGTGTTTTCGACGCAGCCGTCACCGTTTGCAGGCAAAGTGGGGAAGGCGTGGAAGACGTTCCTGTGGCTGTGCGTGGCGTGGGCCGCGCTGATGGCGTTCTTCGTCTTCAGCGCTTCGAACAAGGAGATATTCCGCAGCCGCTACCACTTCTCGCAGAGCACGCCGGGCGAGCATTCGTTTGTGACGGACGTGTTCAATGTGGAAGGGCACGGGAACGTGGAAGTGGAGTTGCGCACGGACCTGAGCAACAACTGGGCGTACTTCAATCTGGCGCTGTTGCGGGAGGACGGGGCGCAGGGCTTCGACTTCGGGCGGGAGATCAGTTATTACAAAGGCCGGGATTCGGACGGCGACTGGACGGAAGGCAAGGCGCAGGATTCGGTGGTGCTGCCGCGAGTGCCGGCGGGCCGGTACTATTTGAGGATCGAGCCCGAGATGGACGCGCAGGCTTCGGCGCAGGCGGCCGCCGGGATGGCGATGAGTTACGAAGTGGTGGTGCGGCGCGATGTGCCGACTTCGTGGCTGTTCTGGCTGGCGCTGCCGCTGCTGATCATTCCGCCGGTGGTGACGTCGGTGCGCGCGGCGGGCTTTGAGACGCAGCGCTGGGCGGAGAGCGATTACGGGACAGGATCAGGTTCCGGAAGTTCAAGCGATGGAGATGATGACGAATGATGCCAACAGGTTATTCGCTCTACGGGCTGATTGTGCTGGCCGCCATCTCTGTGGGTCAATGGATGGGCGTGCCGGGCGCGTCCATCAATGAAGTGAAGGACGTGCCGAAGTCTGTCCGTGAAAACCCGGGAGTTTACCGCTCCCACTATTCCTTTCTGCCGCGCTGGTTTGGAGGCAAGTAACTCTTATGGGCATTGAATTTCACCTGGGCTCGCTGATCAACGCACTGATCTACGCCGTTGTCGGCGTGGTGATTCTGGTGGTGTCGTTTATCACCTGGGACAAAATCACGCCGTACGATCTGTGGAAAGAGATTGTCGAGAAGCAGAACACGGCGCTGGCGATCTTTGCGGGCATGATGGCGCTTGGGATTGCCATCATCATCGCTTCCGCAGTGCACTAAGCGGCAGCAGTCATGCCGGAAGCCGAGAGCGGGGCAGAGCCGCGCCCGTATTCTATGCAGAGCCGCCCGATGGCGGCGGTGCTGTTTCTGTCGGTGTTTCTGATTGCCGCCTGCGGGCTGGTATATGAGCTGGTGGCGGGAGCGCTGGCCAGCTACCTGCTGGGCGACAGCGTGCTGCAGTTTTCGACGGTGATCGGGAGCTACCTGTTCGCGATGGGCGTGGGTTCGTGGCTGTCGCGGTTCATCGACCGGGGGCTGGTGGCGAAGTTCATCACGATCGAGCTGATGGTGGGGCTGCTGGGGGGCTTCTCTTCGACGCTGCTGTTCCTGGCCTTCGCCTACACGCAGGCGTTCCGACTGCTGCTGTACCTGGTGGTGGTGGTGATCGGGATTCTGGTGGGGCTGGAGATACCGCTGCTGATGCGGATTCTGCGGGAGCGTTTCCAGTTCAAGGAATTGGTGGCGAACGTGCTGACGTTCGACTACCTGGGCGCGCTGGTGGCGTCGCTGCTTTTCCCGCTGCTGCTAGTGCCGAAACTGGGGCTGGTGCGGGGGGCGATTCTGTTCGGGCTGATCAACGCGGCGGTGGCGCTGTGGTCGACGTGGCTGTTCCGGGAGCAACTGGCTTCGCCGCTGTTGCAGCGGGCGGCCTGCGCGGTGGTGGTGGTGGTGCTGTGCGTGGGGGTCGGGTTTGGGGCGGTGATCACGGACACGGCGGATTCAGCGCTGTATGCCGATGAGGTGATCTTCGCGCGGACCACGCCGTACCAGCGCATGGTGGTGACGAAGTGGAAGCAGGATTACCGGCTGTACCTGAACTCGCACCTGCAGTTCTCGTCGCGCGACGAGTACCGGTATCACGAGCCGCTGGTGCATCCGGGGCTGGCCAGCGTGACGGCGCCGCGGCAGGTGCTGGTGCTGGGCGGCGGAGACGGGATGGCGGTGCGGGAGATTCTGAAGTATCCGGGGGTGGAGCAGATCACGCTGGTGGATCTGGATCCGGAGATGACGCGGGAGTTCAGGAAGCACCCGCTGCTGAGCGCGTTGAACTCGGGCTCGCTCAACAGCAAGAAAGTGCGCGTGATCAACGCCGACGCCTTTCCGTGGCTGGAGCGCAACGACACGCTGTACGACTTCATCGTGGTGGACTTTCCGGACCCGAACAACTACTCGCTGGGCAAGCTGTACACGACGGCGTTCTACCGGCTGCTGCGGCGGCACCTGGCGGAGCACGGCGCGGCGGTGGTGCAATCGACGTCGCCGATGTTCGCACGGCAATCCTTCTGGTGCATCAACGAGACGATGAAGCAGGCGGGCTTCCGCACGTATCCGTACCACGTGTATGTGCCGTCGTTCGGGGAGTGGGGTTACGTGCTGGGGACGAACGGGGACTGGCAGCCGCCGAAACAGCTGCCGGGCGGGCTGAAGTTCCTGACGCCGGGCAACGTGGCGCAGATGTTCGATTTTCCGCCCGACCTGGCGCCGGTGCCGGCCGAGGCTAACCGGCTGTCGGACCAGACGCTGGTGCGCTACTACGACCGCGAGTGGCGGGAAATCGTGCGATGAGGCAGACGCGGCGACGCTTCGCTTCCGCGGCGCTGGTGGGGCTGGCGCCGAAGGGGGATGCGCAGATCGCGGGCGGGTTTGTCTTTGAAGGCGCCAGGGAGGGACTGGAGCAAGGGCACCGGATCCGGGGCCGCGTGGGATTCCAGAGCGCGCCGCGGCGCGAAAAGGTCCCGGTGGTGATTGTGGGGGGAGGGGTGGCGGGGCTTTCCGCGGCCTGGCAGTTCGACCGGCGCGGCTTCCATGACTTTGTGGTGTTGGAGGCGGAGCCGCAAGCCGGTGGAAACGCCCGGTTCGGAGAGAGCGAGGTGACGGCGTATCCGTGGGCGGCGCACTATCTGCCGGTGCCGGATGTGAGGCAGAAGCTGACGCGGGAGCTGTGCACGGAGCTGGGGCTGCTGGACGGGCACGTGTGGGAGGAGCGGCACCTGTGCCATTCGCCACAGGAGCGGCTCTATCTGCACGGGCGCTGGCAGGAGGGCATCGAGCCGGCGATCGGGCTGACAAAGAGCGACGCGGCGCAGTTCCGGCGTTTTGAGGAGCTGGTGGGCGAGTTGCGCGCCACGGGGGCGTTCCGGGTGCCGATGCAGGAGGGGCTGGAAAAGACGGGCCCGAAGATTGCCGCGCTGGACTCGATGACGATGGCGGCCTGGATGGAGCGGCAGGGGCTTCACTCGCAGTACCTGCGATGGTTTCTGGACTACTCGACGCGCGACGACTACGGCACGCGGGTGGACGGGATTTCGGCGTGGGCGGGGCTGCACTATTTCGCGGCGCGGGAGCCGGAGGACAAGGGTCCGCTGACGTGGCCGGAGGGGAACGGGTGGATTCTGCGGCGGCTGCTGAAGAAGCTGGGCCGGTATGTGCGGACGGGCGCGATGGTCTACCGGGTGGGGCGAGAGGGCACGAAGTGGCTGGTGCAGACGGAGGGGTTGGCGTATGAGGCGCAGGGGGTGGTTTGGGCGGCGCCGACGTGGCTGGCGCAGTGGGTGGTGGATCCGGCTCCGCCGCACTGGCCGATTACGAATGCGCCATGGGTGACGGCGAATCTCCACCTGCACCGCTGGCCGGCGAACCGCGGGCTGGACTACGCGTGGGACAACGTGATCTACAACTCGGCGTCGCTGGGCTATGTGATTGCGACGCATCAGAACCTGAACCTGTACCAGCCGAAAACGGTGTGGACCTGGTACATGGCGCTGGCCGACGGCAGCGCGGCGGACCAGCGGCGCATTCTGCTGGGGGGCGACTACCCGTACTGGAGGGAGCGGATCCTGAGCGACCTCGAGAAGGCGCATCCGGACATCCGGCAGTGCGTTTCGCGGATCGATATTTTCCGCATTGGGCACGCCATGCCGCGGCCGGCGCCGGGGGCGATTTTCCATCCGGAGCGGATGAAGCGGGCGAGGCCGGAGGGGACGCTGGTGTACGCCAACTGCGACCTGAGCGCGCTGTCGCTGTTTGAAGAGGCGCAGTACCGGGGGGTGACGGCGGCGGATCACCTGATGAGAGTGGTTTCGCGAGGCGGGGCTTAGCGCGGGTAGGGGTGGCCGCGGAGGATGGTGAGGGCGCGGTAGATCTGCTCGGCGAGGACGGCGCGGGCGAGTTCGTGGGGCATGGTCATGGCGGAGAGGGAGAGCAGGAGGTCTGCGCGGGGCTTCCATTCGGGCGGCAGGCCGTCGTGGCCGCCGATGAGGAAGACGAGATCGCGGGCTTCGAGTTCGGCTTTGCCGATGAGGGCGGAGAAGGCGCCGGAGTCCATGGGCTTGCCGGCGGGGTCGAGGAAGACCTTGCGGGCGGTGGGGTGGCGGGTGAAGAGATCGAAGCGGGCGGGGACGATCTCCCTCATCTCGCAGGCCATGTAGCGGGAGGTGCGCTTGAGGAACTCCGCCGCCAGGGCGTTGGAGTGGGTGTCGCGGGGCTTGCCGATGAAGTAGAGATAGACCTTCAAGCCCCCAGTATGGCGGAACGGCGGCTTGAGTACACGGCGGATCTCCTGCTACGGTGGATTGAGGCGAGTCCCACCATCCATGGATTGGTTCAAACCGAAGAAAGCAGTCAAGGTCGTTGACGAGCAGCGGCACGTCAAGACGGAAGGTCTTTGGATCAAGTGCGACGGGTGCCGGCAGATCATCTGGCGCAAGGACATCGAAGAGACGCTGCACTGCTGCCCGAAATGCGACCATCATTTCCGGATCGACGCACGGACGCGGCTGAACTACCTTTTCGACGGGGCCAAGTGGGAAGAGTACGACGCGGAGCTGGTTTCGACCGACCCGCTGGAATTCTCCGACGCCAAGCCCTACCGCGACCGCCTGGCCTCGATGCAGAAGGCGCTGAACATGAGGGATGCCGTCATCTCAGCGTCCGGCAAACTGCTGGGGCGCGAGGTGGAGATCTGCGCGCTGGAGCTGAAGTTCATCGGCGGCTCCATGGGCTCCGTGATGGGCGAGAAGATCACGCGGGCGATTGAGCGTTCGATGGCGCGCCGGTCTCCGCTGATCGTGGTGTCGGCCTCGGGCGGCGCGCGAATGCAGGAAGGCGCGGTGAGCCTGATGCAGCTGGCCAAGATCAGCGCGGTGCTGATGCAGTTGGACCGGGCGAAGGTGCCTTACATCAGCCTGCTGACCGACCCGACGACGGGCGGCGTGACGGCGAGCTTCGCGATGCTGGGCGATCTGAACATTGCCGAGCCGGGCGCCTTGATCGGTTTTGCCGGCCCGCGCGTGATCGAGCAGACGATCCGGCAGAAGCTGCCCGAGGGCTTCCAGCGCTCCGAATTCGTGCTGCAGCACGGCTTCCTGGATGCCGTGGCGAAACGCTCGGAGCTGCGCTCCTTCATCGCGAAGTCACTGGACTTCTTCTGCGGCCCGCTTCCGCAATGAGGCCCCTGGCACTCATCCTCCTCTGTTCTCTTCCGGCGCTGGCCCAGTACGACCTCATCATCCGTAACGCGCGCGTTGTGGACGGCTCCGGCCAGGCTGCGTTCACGGCGGATCTGGCCGTGAAAGACGGGCGCATCGCGGCGATAGGGGATTTGAAGGGCAAGACGGCGGAGCGCGAGATCGACGCGGTGGGGCGTGTGGCGGCGCCGGGCTTCATCGACGTGCACACGCACATCGAGGGCGCCGTAGACAAAGCGCCGCGGGCGGACAACTTCCTGATGGACGGAGTCACCACGGTGGTGACGGGCAATTGCGGCGGCTCAGCCGAGGCGCTGGGCGAGTGGTACCGGAAGCTGGAAGAGTCCGGCGTGGGCATCAACATCGCTTCGCTGGTGGGCCACAATACGGTGCGGCGCCAGGTGATGGGCACGGCGAACCGGCACGCGACGCCGGATGAACTGGAGCAGATGAAGACCCTGGTGGCGCAGGCGATGGAGCAGGGCGCGGTGGGATTTTCGACGGGGCTGATCTACATACCGGGCACCTATTCGAACACGGCGGAGGTGGTGGAGCTGGCGCGCGCGGCGGCGGCCAGGGGCGGGGTTTATGCCAGCCACATGCGCGACGAGGGGGCGCGCATTCTGGAAGCGATCCGGGAGGCGGCGCGCGTGGGCCAGGAGGCCGGGATGCGGGTGGAGCTGTCGCACTTCAAGATCGACACGCCGCGCATCTGGGGTTTCAGCGCGAAGTCTCTGGCGCTGGTGGAAGAGCTGCGGGCGAAGGGTTTGGACATTGGAGTGGATCAGTATCCGTACGATCACTCCTCCACGGGATTGGGCATCACGCTGCCGTCCTGGGCGCTGGCCGATGGGCCGTTGAAAGTGCGCCGCCGGCTGAAGAGCCCGGCGACGCGGGCCAGGATTGCGGCCGAGATGAAGGGGCAGCTGAGCAACCTGGGGCACAAGGATTACAGTTACGCCACGGTGGCCTCCTTTGAGCCGAACCGCGAATACGAGGGCAAGACGATTCCGGAAGTGACGCGGCTGAAGGGCTGGAAGCCGACGCTGGACAACCAGATCCGCGCGATTTTCGACATCCAGCTGGCGGGCGGGGCGCAGATGGTGTACCACTCGATGGGCGAGGCGGACGTGAACCGCATCATGAGGTATCCGCATACGGCGGTGGCGAGCGACGGCGGGGTGAGGGTGCTGGGCGAGGGGATGCCGCATCCGCGGTCGTACGGCACGAACGCGCGGGTGCTGGCCGAGTATGTGCGGATGAAGCAGGTGTTGACGCTGGAGGACGCCGTGCGGCGGATGACCTCGCTGCCGGCGGGGCGGTTCAACCTGAAAGACCGCGGAGTGCTGCGGGAAGGCGCGGCGGCGGACATCGTGGTGTTCGATCCGGCGCGCGTGCAGGACCTGTCGACCTACACGGAGCCGCACCAGTACAGCATGGGCTTCGATTTCGTATTCGTGAACGGCGTGGCGGCGGTGGACGAGGGGCAGCCGAACGAGAAGCGCCCGGGAAGGATTCTCCGCCGGCAATGATCTCGCTTGTCAATGCAGGAAAGCAGTTTGGCCCGAAGGTGCTGTTCGAGGGAGTGAACTGGCTGATCACGCCGCAGGACCGCGTGGGCCTGGTGGGGGCGAACGGGACGGGCAAGTCCACGGTGATGAAGATTCTGGCCGGCATGGAGGCGTTGGATTACGGCGAGTGCACGGTGCAGAAGGGCATCACGGCCGGGTACCTGCCGCAGGACGGGCTGCGGCTGTCCGGGCGTTCCGTTTTCGCCGAGTGCATGTCGGTCTTCGACAAGCTGAAGGACATGGAGCGCGAGATGGAGACGCTGCTCCACCAGATGGCGGAGCTCGATCCGGCCAGCGAGGAGTACCACGCGGCCAGCGAGCGGTACTCGCATCTCGATTCGATGTTCCGCAATCGCGACGGGTATGCGCTGGAAGCCAAAGTGGGCTCTGTGCTCACGGGGCTGGGCTTCCCGAAGGACGACTGGTCGAAGCGCACGGAGCACTTTTCGGGCGGCTGGCAGATGCGCATCGCGCTAGGGAAGCTGCTGCTGGAGCAACCGAACCTGCTGCTGCTGGACGAGCCGACGAACCACCTGGACCTGGAAGCGCGCAACTGGCTGGAAGACTACCTGAAGAACTACCCGAACGCGTTTGTGCTGATCTCGCACGACCGCTATTTCCTGGACGTCACGGTCAACCGCATCGCCGAGCTGTGGAACAAGAACATGCACTTCTATACAGGCGGCTACGAACGCTACCTGAAGCAGAAGACGGAGCGGCGCGAGCAGTTGGAATCCGCCTACCGCAACCAGAAGGAGCGCATCGATCAGCTGGAGGCCTTCATCAACCGGTTCCGGTATCAGGCGACGAAGGCCAAGCAGGTGCAGTCCCGCATCAAGGAACTGGAGAAGATTGAGCGGATCGAGATTCCGCCGGAAGAGAAGTCGATTCACTTTTCGTTCCCGCAGCCGAAGGCGTCGGGCCGCGTGGTGGCGGAGTTCACGGGCGTGGAAAAAGCCTATGGGACGCGCACGATTCTGCGCGACGTGCAGTTCACGGTGGAGCGCGGAGACCGCGTGGCGCTGGTGGGCGTGAACGGAGCGGGCAAGTCCACGCTGATCAAGCTGCTGGCAGGCGCTGAGCCGCTGACGCGCGGCGATTACAAGATTGGCCACAACGTGCAGCCGGACTACTTCGCGCAGGACCAGTACAAGGAGCTGGATGCGGACTCGCGGCTGCTGGACGATCTGGCGTCGGTTTCCAATGGCAAGACGCTGACGGAGCTGCGCAGCCTGCTGGGCTGCTTCCTGTTCAGCGAGGACGATGTGTTCAAGCAGATCGGCGTGCTGAGCGGCGGAGAGAGAAACCGCTACGCGCTGGCCCGGCTGCTGCTGAATCCATCGAATTTCCTGCTGCTGGACGAGCCGACCAACCACTTGGACCTGCGGGCCAAGGACGTGCTGCTGGAATCGCTGCGGGCGTTCACCGGCACGCTGGTGTTCGTGTCGCACGACCGGTATTTCATCGATAAGCTGGCGACGAAGGTATTCGAGATCGAAGGCGGCCAGGTGAACGTCTTCCCGGGCAACTACGAGGATTACATGTACCGCAAGTCGGGCGGCTCGCCGGTGGTGGCGGAAGCGGCGGCGGCTGCGGCGGAAGCGGCGGAACCGGTTCGGCCGGAGGCGCCGCGGAAGAGCCGTTTGAACCCGATGAAGGCGAAGCAACTGGAAGACCGGGCGGCGAGTCTGGAAGAAGAGTCGCAGCGGTTGGAGGCGGAGATCGCGGCGCTGGAAGAGTCGCTGCAGAACTTCGTCAGCGCGGAAGAGACGCGCCGGCAGATGGAGGATCTGGAGGCGCGCCGCCTGCGGTTGAACGACGTGCTGGAACGGTGGGAATCCGTCACGCTGGAGCTTGAGGAGGCGAAGTAGATGACCGGATTTGTGGCCGCGCTGCTGGCCGCGTGCGTGATTCCGCTGCAGGCGCAGCGGGTGATTCTGGTCTCCTTCGACGGGCTGGGGGCACAAACGCTGTTTGAGGATCCGGCGGCGGAGCTCAGCGAGCTGAAGGAGTCTGTGCGGCGCGGGGCATCCTCGCCAGGGGTACAGACGGCTTTCCCCTCTACCACGGCCAACTCGCACGCGGCCATCTGGACCGGCTGTTACGGCGACATCAACTACATCACGGCGAACAATCCGCCGGCGCTGCCGCGCGCCGGGCACACCTTCGCGGAGCGCGTGAACGGCTTTCGCGCCGAACAACTGAACGCCGAGGCGATCTGGGTGACGGCGGCCAAGGCGGGTGTGCGCGCGGTGGCGCATCAGCCGACGCAGGGCTATCCCTTCACGCGGTTCAACGCAGCGCCGAGCGCGGTGGTGATGAACGGCTATCAGACCAAGCTCGTGGCGCCTCATGCGCTGTGGACGCCGGCCAACGGGCGGCGGCAGGGCGATGGATCGTACCTGTTTCAGCACGGCCCGGCGACGTTCCGAGTGCGGCGCATCCAGGGCGGGGTGGAAGTGGCTGAGCAGGCTGGCGGTGCAGCGGTGCGCGTGCCGGCGCTTCCGGCGGAGAATGAACCGCCGCGGGAGCGCCCACTGGCGCGGCGGTTCAGCGAGGGGCTCTTTGTAGCCGCGCCCGCGCCGGCGGTGCTCTATTTCCGGCTGTTCACGCAGAGTGAGGGCGACTTCAGGCTGTACGTCACGGCGTGGCAGGAGCTGGCGTGCTCAGAGCCGGTGGGGGCGATCTTCCAGCAGGCCGGGGGCTTTCTCGGCAACGGGCCCAGCGCGCTGCTGACGTCCGGCAAGCTCACTGAAGAGGAGTACCTGGAGGCGGTGGAACTGGTGACGCGGCAAATGGTGCGTCACGCCGAATGGCTCGACCGGAAGTTTCAGCCGCGCTTGCTGCAGAGCTACCTGCCGTTCCCCGATGAGTTCGATCACGAGTGGCTGCCCGCTTCGCGCGAGGGCTCGGCGCGGCACCAGGCATGGCGGCGCTGGGGTTTTATGGCGATCAACCGCGCGGCGGCGGAGTACCGGCGCCTGGCCGGCAAAGAGGATTATCTGCTGTGGGTTTCCGATCACGGCATGGCGGCGGTAGACCATGCGGTGGCGGTTGGCCGCATTCTCAAGGACGCCGGGCTCGAGGGCAAGGCCAACTACCTTTACAATTCGATCCTGGTGAACACGGCGGAGTGGCGCGGCGGCACGGTGTCCGGCGAGGAGCGCCGCCAGGTGCTGGAGCAGGCCCGGAGCGCCTTGGCGGCAGTTCCGGCGTTCACCAGGTTCTATGCGCCGGAAGATTCAGGGAGCCGCTTCGGCATTGGCGGGCCGGCGGGCGGCGATCTCTATTTCGACCTGGCGCCGGGCTATGCGGCGTCGTCCCGCGGAGACGGCGAAGTGATCGTCTCCACGAAAGCGCGCGGCGTGCATGGCTTCTCGCCGGAGCGCGCGGACATGAAGTCGATCTGCATTGTGGAAGGCCCGCAGATCGCGGCCGGCACGCAGTTGAACGGGATGCGCGCTATCGACATCGCGCCGCTGGTGGCGCAACTGCTCGGCATCGAGCCGCCGCCCACGGCCCAGGGACGCGCGCCGCTTGGTGTACGATCTAGGCGATGAACCGACGCAGCTTTCTTACCTCCGCCGCCGCTCTGCCGGCGCTTCGGCCAGCGTTTCTGCCCGCACAGGGCCCCGCCACGGGACAGCCTGGAAAGGCCCGCCTGAAGCCGGCGCTGTGCGCCTATTCCTTCCGGCAGGATCTGCAGTCCGGCAAGATGACGTACGAGGATCTGATTCGCTCGTGCGTGGCGTGGAACGTGGACGGCCTGGACATGACGGTCTACTGGCTGCCCAACACAGAGGCCGCGTGGCTGCACAACCTGCGCCGGCTGGCCTACCGCAACGGCATCGAGATCTATTCCATTGCGATCCGCACAGAGCTGACCAAACCGGACCAGGCGGCGCGCGACGCCGAAGTGGAGAACATCCGGAAGTGGGTGGAAGTGGCGTCCATGGTGGGTGCGGGGCACATCCGCGTGTTCGGCGGCACGGTGCCGAAGACGGCCACCGAAGAGCAGGCGGCGCCGTGGGTGGTGGAGTGCCTGAAGCGCGGCGCGGAGATCGCCGGCGCCAAGGGGATCATGCTGGGGCTGGAGAATCATGGCGGCATCTGCACGAACGCCAGCCGGATTCTGGAGATGGTGAAGCAGGTGAACTCGCCGTGGGTCGGAATCAATCTCGATACCGGCAACTTCCGCACGAAGGCGTTCGAACAGATGGAGATGTGTCTGCCGCAGGCGGTGAACGTGCAGGTGAAGGCGGAGATGATTCACGAAGACGGCAAGGCGGGTCCGCAGGACTGGGACCGCGTCATCAAGCTGATCGCCGGCGGCGGCTACAAGGGCTACCTGTCCTTGGAGTACGAAGCGAAGGAACCGGCCGCGACGGCAGTGCCGCGCGGATTGGCCCAGATTCGGGAGCTGTGCCGGAAGTACTCGGCGTGAGCCTGGCGGGAAGTTCCGCGGGGCTTTATGGCTCCTGCGCCCCTTTCCACCACTCTTCGAAAAGGCCCTGCATGGCTTCGCCGAAGCCGGCGTGATCGAAGACCACGGAGGTCCAGGTGGGCCGCGTGGTGACGGGGTCGAGCAGCGCCACCAGACCCTGCATGCCGTCGAACACGGCGAGCTTCATGGGCAGAGAATCGACCGTGCGGACTTCGATGCCGCTGGCGCGGAAATCGGCGATGCGGGCGGCATTCTCCAGCGGATCAGGGCCGGCCTCCTGGATGATGCGGCAGCGCACGCCGCGCGCGGCGGTCTGCTTGACCAAATGTTCGTCCAGCGGGTCCACTGCATACGGCGGCCGGGAGAACTCCAGATAAGAACGCGCCACGCCCGCCAGCATCGAGCGGTAGTGCACCGCCACCTGGGAAGGATCGTTGACGATGCGCAGGTAGTCGAGCGTGCCCCGGCCCCCGCGCCCTTCGGCGTAGGCGGCTTTCAGCTCCGTGGCGAGCGACTGGCCGTGCCTCCGCTGGCTTTCCAGTTGCTGCTCCATCAGCTCTTTCTGGCGCTCCAGGTAAGCAGGCACCGCCAAGCCGGGCTCCACGGCGGAGAAGAGTTTGGTCTTCTCCTGCACCACCTGTGCGAA
The DNA here is from genome assembly GCA_016213725.1 of Acidobacteriota bacterium. GTDB lineage: Bacteria > Acidobacteriota > Terriglobia > Bryobacterales > Bryobacteraceae > Paludibaculum. The sequence continues at coordinate 13,668 of JACQZS010000198.1, forward strand.
GCCCTTCTCCACCAGGCTGTCGAGCACTTCGTAAATCTTCTGGCGGGGGACTCGGGCCCGGGAGGCGAGCTCCAGCGCCTTGAAGCGCGGGTGGCCTACCAGGACGAGATAGGATCGGGCCTCATAGGCGTTCAATCCTACCTGTTGCAGCCGACGCCAAAATCGCTCGTAATCAACTTCCGCAAGTTCCCTTGCCATGCCTAGTCAGTACCTCAGGCCCCAAGGTATATCACAACCTTGAGGTGGTGTGGCCTCCGCCGGAGGGCGGGCGGTTAAGCTAGAGCAATGGTGAATCTCGAGAGCATCCAGGCCGCCTTGACACGGATTCGAGAGTCGATCCGGCTCACGCCGCTCACGCACTCGGAGTCACTCAGCCAGAGCGCGGGCAATCAGCTGTTCCTCAAGCTCGACAACCTGCAGCGCACGGGCGCGTTCAAGGAGCGCGGCGCGCTGAACCGGATTCTGCTGCTGAGTGAGGAAGAGCGCCGCGGAGGAGTGGTGGCGGCATCGGCCGGCAATCACGCGCAGGCCGTGGCTTATCACGCGGGCCTGCGCGGGATTCGCGCCACCATCTGCATGCCCCTGGCCACGCCGCTGGTGAAGGTGTCGGCGACGCGCGGATTTGGCGCCGAGGTGGTGCTGGTGGGCCGCAACTACGACGAAGCCTATGAGGCGGCGCAGAAGATCCGCGAAGAGCAGGGCGCGACGTTCCTGCATCCGTTCGACGATGAAGCCGTCATTGCGGGGCAGGGCACGCTGGGCCTGGAGATGCTGGCGCAGAATCCCGCGCTGGACGTGATTGTGGCGCCGATCGGGGGCGGCGGGTTGCTGGGCGGTTTGAGCTGCGCCGTGAAGGAGATCAACCCGCGGGTCACCATTGTCGGCGTGCAGACGGCGCGCATCCCCTCCATGAAGGCCGCGGTGGAGGCCGGCGGGCTGGTCACGCTGCCGGCGGCCACGACCATCGCCGACGGCATCGCGGTGCGGCGGCCCGGCGAACTCACCTATCCGCTGGTCCGGCGGTACGTGGACGAGATCGTCACCGTAGAGGAAGAAGAGATCGCCAACGCCATTCTGCTGCTGCTGGAGCGGGAGAAGATTCTGGCCGAGGGGGCGGGGGCCGCGGCGCTGGCGGCCGTGCTGCAACGCAAGATCGCGCACGCCGGCAAGCGCATCGGCGTGGTGGTGTGCGGGGGCAATATCGATGTCACGCTGCTTTCGCGCATCATTGAGCGCGGTTTGGTGAAGGACGGCCGGCTGGTGCGTCTGCGCGTCCACCTGGTTGACCACCCCGGGTCCCTGCGGCGGCTCTGCGAGGTGATCGAGCAACACAAGGCGAACATCGTCGAAACGCAGCACGACCGCGCCTATTATGGCGTGAACCTGGGCGATACCGTCATCGACTTCACCATGGAGACCCGCGGGCCCCTGCACATCGAGGAGTTGATGGCAGCGCTGAGCGCCGCCGGCTACGTCCACGAGCGGGTCCAATAGGGGTTACCATAGGGAGACCAGGAGGTAGAGGAAACCATGAAAAAACTACTCATTTGCATCGCCGTTTTCGCGCTGAGCGCCGCGGCGCAGGACAA
>JACQZS010000193.1 GCA_016213725.1 Acidobacteriota bacterium
AAACTTCGTCCTGGTCGATGTGGCCCACCAGCACGACTTCGTAATCGGGATCGGCGGCCTTCGGACCCAGCTCTTCCAGCAGGATGCGCTTGCCGCAGTTGTTCACGCGGGAAGAGCCCTTGCCGAAGATGATGTCCGAGAAGCGGATCGCCGTCGGAGTGTAGTCCACCTTGATGTTGGTGTTGCAGCTCGCCGACGCGCCGCGGTCGTCAGTCACCTTGGCGGTCACCGTCACGGTCTTAGACTGGATCTTGCCGCCCTGCTCGAAGCGGACGCTCTTGCTGTCGAAGCCGGCCTTGGCCGAAGTCGGATTCGTGATCGAGCCTTCGCTGGCCGTCCACTGGAACCCGATCGTCGAACAGGCCGAACCCGTGCCGCGGGCGTTCAGCTCCGCCGCCTGGCCGTAAGCCAGCGCCGACGGAATCGCCTGGCAACCACTCACGGTCGGAGGCGTGTAGGGCTGCACGTTCAGCGAAAGCGTATTGGCCTTCGCCGTGCGGGTCGGATGGTTGCCTTCGTTCGGGGCGGTGACTTCCAACGCGATCAGGTAGTTGCCCGCCTTGTCCGGAGTGAACGTGAGTTCGGGAGTGCTGCCGCCCATCGGCTGCCCGTTCACCGTCCACTTGTAGGTGACATTGCGGCCCGCCGGGTCGCTCACGCCGGCGGAGCGCACCGTGATGGCGCGGTTCTGGCACAACGTGCCCGATCCGGCGCTCAGGCTGCCGCCATTCAGTGCCGCCAGTGCCGACGGAGGAGGAGGCGGAGCTGGCGGAGGCGGAACGTACTTCTTGCCCATGTAGTAGGTCAAACCAACCGTGGTCTGCACCCCGTGCAGCGAATTGCCGCGCGGAATGTACAGGCCGCCGTTCGGAGAATCCAGCAACTTGAACGTGGGATTCTTCGACCACAGGCCGCGAACGTCCACCCGCATACCGAAGTTGTCCGTAAAGTGCCACTTGATGCCGCCGCCATAGTTCATGCCGACGTTCAGGTTCGGACCAAGGCCCTTGGCGTTCAACGAAGCATTCAACGGGTTCCTTGCCCAGCCCTTCGCCGAATCTGTCGGCGCAAAGTCCAGCGCAGATGCGCCCACGGTCAGGAACGGACGCACCTTCGATCCGCGCTCTGTGAAGTAGAACACGGGATTCAGCGAATACTGGTACACGCGCTGGCCGAAGTCATAGTTCGGAGCGCCGGGCACGGGGGGAGAAAGAAACCGCACATTGTTCGCACTGTATGTGAAGGCCTGTTCCAGGCCGACATACCGCCAGAAATTCTCCGTGGCCCGGAAGCCGAACGCTCCGCCGTTCACAAGCTTCGTGCCCAAACCCTTGTCCACCTGCTTGAAGAAGCTGGCTCCGCCGAAACCGCTGAGTTCCACTTTGTCCGGGAGAGCGTCTCCTTCCTTTTCCGCCTTCGCCGCCGGCGTCTGGGCCGGGGCCACTTGGCATAAGCCGACGGCCAATCCGGCCACGGCCAACATCCACTTCCAAGATCTTGAGCGCTGTTTGTTGGTAATAGGTATCATCTTCAGGACTTCTCCTGCCTCTCCTGTATTATGCTACTGCTTGGTCTGAAAATTCAAATAAAACACGCCAACGTCAGGAGTTAGGGCCAACAGGCGCCCCCCCTCCCGGCCGTGAAACGCCAGCTTCCGCAGCGTTGCTTCCACCATTTCCGCTCCGGGCAGTTTTTCCCAGCTCTGCCCCTGGTTCCTCGAAACGTACACCGCTCCGAACTGCGCGGCGTACACCTCGTTCTCCCGGCCCGGCCGCACCGCCAGCGTACTCACCGTTCCCGGCTCCAGCCCGCTCTCCCGTCTCTGCCAGGTCCGCCCGGCATCGGACGATCCGTATAGCCCCGTCGCCGTGGCCACCAGGTACGCCCCTCCAGCCCCCCCAGCCAGCGCTACATCATTGATTTGATTGACCGGAAACAACACGTTCAACACCCGCCAGCTCACTCCACCGTCTTCCGAAAGATACAGCGCCTGTGTCGTTCTTACCACAACTCGCCGCGGATCCGCTGCCGACGTGTAGATATCCGCCACGCTGTGCTTGATGTTCGCCGTGGTCAGTTTCACCGCCTGCCACGTCCCTCCGGAATCCGTGCTCTTCAGCAATCCCTTGTCCGTCCCGGCCAGAACCGTGTCCTTCCCCCCGCCCTGCTGGCTGGCGCACGCCACGGCCAGGAGCCGGGTGCCGGCGGGCTGCCCCAGGTTCACCTCTTTCCACGTCTTGCCTGCGTCGAGGGTCCGCAGCGCCCGCACTTCGTTGCCCGCCAGCAGGAAGTCCGGCTTCGAAACACAACCGGCGATCTTCGTGATGTGGTTGTCCTTCAGCACCGCCGCGCTCGACGCCAGCTTCCAGCTCACCCCGCCGTCTGCGCTGGCATAGATCCCTCCGGATTCCCCATCCTGCACGATATTGCTGAACAAAACCCCATCGGCCGACGTCAGGCTCATCACGCGCCGGTTCACAAACCCTTCGTTGATCTGGTGAATCGTCTCACCGCCGTCGTCGCTCCGCCACAGCCCCGCTCCTTCCGCCGCCAGGTACAGCCGCCCCGGCTTGTGCGGGTCCAGCGCCATCGACAGGAGGTGGAGTTCGTTCATCCGCCGGAACGTCACGCCGCCGTTCACTGATTTCAACAACCCCAGCGTCGTCCCCGCGTAGATCACGTCCGGCTTGCCCGGCGCGTGGCGGATCACGTGCGTCCGCCGCTGCTCGGCGGGAATCCCCTTAAACTTCGTCCACGCGCCGCCGCCGTCCTCGCTCCGGTAGATCCCGCTGCACGCGCTGGCCAGGATCCGTTCCGGCTTGGCTGGATCGATAAAAATCGAAAAAACGTCTGAATCGTCCAGCATCCCGTCGTGGATCGAGTTCCAGCTCTTGCCCCCGTCGGTGGTCTTCCAGGGTAGATGAGTTGTCCCGGCGTACACCACGTTTGCGTCCTGCGGATCGAATGCCACCGCCGTCACCGAACGCAGTTCATGGTTGTAAGGCGCCGAGATCCGTGTCCAACTCCGCCCCGAGTCCGCACTGGTCCAAACCCCGTCCCGCGTAGCCGCCGCAATCCTGCGCGGGTCTCTCGGGTAGAAGGCCAGCGCCTGCACTGAAATCCCTTCCAGCCCCGCACCCATCTTCCACGTCTGCCCCGCGTCCTCGCTGTACCACAGCCCCGCGTGCGGAGACTGCTGCAACTCAAGTCCGGCCAGAAACAGATTCGGCTCCGCCGGATGAATCGCTACAGCCGTCACATTGCCGGAAAAATGCTTGGGGAAGGGAAGCCGCGCCCAGTGCTCGCCCCCATCCACCGAAAGGAAAACCAAGCTGTTCCTCGCCCCCGCCAGCAGCCGCTGCGGCGAATTGCCGTCCACCCAGATCGTCGTGGCGCTCCCGCCCCAGGGCCCAGACGAATGCCACGCCGGCGCCGCCTGGGCGCAGACGGACGCACACGCCAATCCAAAAACAATTCGGGCTTGAATGTTCAAAAGGGTCAAGTCTCAGCGTAACAAATGTGAATCAACCCTTTCCCGCGCAGCCGGACGCCGCGCCCGCCTAGGCCGCCAGGTAGCCCTGCGCCAACTCGCCGAACTCGGCCACCTGCCGTCTCTGCCACGCTTCATCCCGCCCCAACTCCGCCGCCATGATCTGCGCCACGCGCGGCGCCATCTCCACCGCCGCCCTGGCGTTCAGCAGCAGACACCGCGTCCTCCTCGAAAGCACGTCTTCCACCGTCCGGGCCATCTCCCACCTGGCCGCCCACACCACCTCCGCTTCAATCGCCGGCAAGGCGTCATGCAGCCGCCGCCCGCGCTCCGGGTGCGTCCTCACCATCTCCTGAATCGCCATCGCATCCGACCCGTACACCGACAGGTGCCCAAACCGCGATGCATGGTGGTGGTAGCCGTGTATCCGCAGCCGCTTTGTCACGCACGCCTGCTCGTCCAATCCGGCCAGCACGGCCGCCTGGTCGATGCAATCCTCCGCCATGTGCCGGGCCGTCGTCCATTTGCCGCCGGCGATCGTCAGTAGTCCGGAAGCATCGATGTGGATCGAGTGGTCGCGGGACAACGCCGCCGTCGATCCGCCTCCCGGCGCCTTCACCAGCGGGCGGATCCCCGCCCACACGCTCAGAATGTCGGCCCGCGACGGAGCGTGGTCCAGATACTGCCCCGCCGTTTCCAGGATGAAGCCGATCTCCTGCTCCGTCGGCCGCGGCTCCAGCGTCACCTCATCCAGCGCCGTGTCCGTCGTGCCCACCAGCGTGTGCCCGTGCCATGGGATTGCGAACATCACCCGGCCGTCGCTGGTGTGCGGCACCATGATCGCCGCTCCGCCCCGCAGAAACTCCCCGTTGAGCACGATGTGCACACCCTGGCTCGGCGCCACCATCGGCCGCGCTTCCGCATCCGCCAGCTTGCGCACGCCGTCGCTGTAACAGCCGGTGGCGTTGATCACCGCCTTGGCCCGGATCTCGAACTCCTCCCCGCTCTCCATCTCCCGCACTCGCGCGCCCTGCACCATGCGCGCCGGGTTCAGCAGCAGGGAGGTCACCGCGCAGTAGTTCACCAGCGTCGCCCCCTGCTCGGTCGCCGTGCGTGCCATGTGCACCAGCAGCCGCGAGTCGTCGAACTGCCCGTCGTAGTACACCACGCCCCCGCGCAGGCCCTCCGGCTTCAACGTCGGAATCCGCTCCAGCGTCTCCTCCATCGACAGGTTTTTCGAATCCCCAAAGCCGTACTTGCCCGCCAGCAGATCGTAGAGCCGCAGGCCCACCCCGTAGAACGGCGCCTCCCACCATTCATAGTTGGGAACGATAAACGCCAGGTCGCCCACCAGGTGCGGCGCGTTCTCCCGCAGCAATCCGCGCTCCTTCAGCGCCTCCATCACCAGCGACACATTGCCCTGTTCGAGATAGCGCACGCCGCCGTGCACCAGCTTCGTAGAGCGGCTCGACGTCCCCTTCCCGAAGTCGCTCTGCTCCACCAGCGCCGTCCGGTACCCGCGGCTGGCCGCGTCCATCGCGCAACTCACC
>JACQZS010000199.1 GCA_016213725.1 Acidobacteriota bacterium
CTGCGTGTCGACAAACTGATCATCAGCGCGATGGAAACCATTTTGCGCCTCACTCTCTCTCAAGAGATGGAAGCCCTTCCGGTATATCGAATGATCCGGATGAGTCGCGACACCCTCCTCCGACGCGCTCAGCCGTTTCTTGCGATACTCCTCCAGACTGGAGGGCTTCCCGTAGTCCGACTCGTCGAAGGCCACTCCCTGCTGGGTGGCGGCTCCACTCCCGAGCAGAAGTTGCCCACGCCGCTCGTGGCCGTGCAGGGCGACGTCGTGGCGATGGAACAATCTCTCCGCCGCTGGAATCCCCCCATCATTGCCAGAATCGAAGACGGCCTTTTACTGCTCGACCTGCGCACCGTGGATGAGTCTGACGACGCCACCGTGCTAGCCGCTCTGCGGTCTGTTGCCGGCGTCTGACGGAACGAACCCAATTTCTGCCAAGATGGCCTGCATGGGCACCAAGAGCTTGGACCCCGCCCGTTTGCGTGCCTGGTGGTCGCACCGCCAGGGGCTGGATGGGACGCTGGCAGGGGCTACTGCGGCCAAAGTACTCGATGCAACGGGCTGGGCGCGCTCAGTAGGCGGAGCCACTCCTTACCTCGCCCTGCATGCCCGGGCGGGCATCGGCCGCGCCGCTGCCGACGCCGCCGCTGTGGAGAGCGCCATCCACGAACTGCCTGCCGCGCGCGGCTGCACTTATGTTGTACCCGCCGCGCACTATGCCCTGGCGCTCACCGTGGGCCGCAGCTTCAACGAAAGCAATGACAAGCGCATCGCTCTGAAGCTGGGCGTCACCGAAAAGGAGATCGATCGCCTCTGCGCCAAGGTGCTGGACACCCTGCGTGACGGCCCGCTCGATCCCGAACAGATCAAGGCCCGCGCCGGCTCTGCCGTGAAGGACCTGGGCGAAGAAGGGAAGAAGAAGGGGCTTGCCACCACGCTGCCCGTGGCGCTGGCTACGCTGCAGTCCGCCGGCGAGATTCGCCGTATCGCCGTCAATGGCCGGTTCGACTCCCAGCGCTACCGCTACGCCCGCTGGTCACCCAACCCCTGTGCCGGTTTCCCGTTGACGCTCGAAGAGAGTTTGCGCGAGCTGGCCCGCCTCTATTGGAAATGGGCCGGTCCCGCCACCCTTTCCGAGTTCCAGTGGTTCTCCGGCTTGGGCGTGAAAGCCGGCAAGGAGGCCGTGGCAGGCCTGGGACTGGTCACGCTAGAGGAAGGATCCGAGCGGCTCATCTTTCCCGAAGACCTCGACGCCCTGCGCGCTTTCCGCGTGCCCAAGGAGCCCCGCTTCGCGCTGGTTTCCAGCCTGGATGGAATCGCGCTTCTGCGGCGCGGCGTGAAGGATCTGCTGCCCGGCCCGGCCGCCTCGTTCCCCAGGATCTCGGGCCTCAGCGACCTGCCCAGCCACGCCATTGTCGACCGCGGCGCGCTCGCTGGTCTATGGGAATTCGATCCGGAACGCGCCGAAATCGCCTGGATGTCGTTCGAAAAGGCCCCGAAAACGCTTCAGGCTGAAGTGGAGCGCGTTTCCGCGTTCGTACGGGACGAACTCGGTGACGCTCGAACCTTCAGCCTGGATTCGCCAAAATCGAGAGCGCCTCGTATTCAGGCGCTGCGAAACACCCGGCGCTAGGCCGTGGCCACGCGTTCCTGGTAAGTGCCTTCCGAGGTGCTCACGCGGATCACGTCGCCCTCGTTCACAAACTGCGGCACAGTGACGATGACGCCGGATTCCATCTTCGCGGGCTTGCCCACGTTGGAAACGGAGGCGCCCTTGATGCCGGGTTCGGTCTCGATCACTTTCATGTCCACGCTGGCCGGGAGTTCCACGCTGATCGGCTTGCCTTCGTAGTACTCGACATGCACTTTCAGGTTAGGGATCAGGAACTCAACGCCGCCGCCGAGATGTTCTTTGGTCAGGTGCGTCTGCTCGTAGTTCTCTGTGTTCATGAAGTAGTAGTACTCGCCGTCGTCGTACATGTACTCCATCTCGACTTCTTCGAGGATCGCCTTCTCGACGCGATCTTCCGAAGAGAAGCGATGCTCGATCATGGAACCGCTGCGCAGGTTGCGCATTTTTACCTGCACAAAGCCGCGCAGGTTGCCGGGCGTCCGGTGGGTCATCGTGAAGATGGTGTGCAGTTCGTTGTTGAACTTCACTACCATTCCGGGGCGCAATTGTGTCGCCTGAAGCATGGGGGAACAGGACTCCTGTATGTCAGTCTGGGAAATTTCAGTTTAGCAGATAGGACATGGAGCCCGCCCGCTTCCGCCGGCGCCAGGCTGGTGAGAGCATGGAAAGATGAGTCGACACGCTGCGGCAATCGGAGTTCTCGCGCTGGCGGTCTGGAGCGGTTCCTGCCTGGCGCAGGATACCCTCCTGGTGGTCCATAAGCTCGACAATTCGCTGGGGTTCTACGACGCGGTCAAGGGCGAACTCCTGGCGGCCGTGCCCACCGGAGCCAAACCGCACGAATTCGCCCTTTCTATGGACCAGAAGTTCGCCTTCGTCACCAATTACGGCGCCGACACCTACACGGAAACGCAGCCGGGCGGCAACACGATCTCAGTCATCGACCTGCGGCGGCGCCAGAACGCGGGGGAGATCGCGCTGGCGGAATACCGCCGCCCGCATGGGATCGAGCGAGGCTAGTCCGGGCTCTTCTTCGTCACGTCGGATTTTCCCGCCTCCGTTGTCGTGGTCGATGGCGCCAAGCGGAAGGTGGTGCAGGCGATTCCGCTTACCGCCAAGTTGCCGCACATGATCCAGTTGACCGCCGACGAGCGGCAGGCCTGGACGGCTGACGCGGGCTCCGGCACCGTCAGCGTGATCGACCTCGCCGGGAAGCGCCAGCGCGTCCAGATCGAAGTGGGCGGCGTGCCCATGGGGCTGGCCTTGACCTCCGACGAGAAGACGTTGTTCGTCGCTACCAGAAGCGCAAACACGGTGGTGGCAGTGGATGCCGTGACGAACCGTGTGAAGCGGAAGATCGGCGTACCGGGCCAGCCGGCGAGGCTGGCATTGTCCCCCGATGGCCGCCGGCTTTACGTGAGTCTCATCGATAGCGGGGAAGTGGCGGTGTTGGACACGCGCACCATGCTGGAGACGGGCCGGGTGGCGGCGGGCCAGCGCGTGGAAGGCATGCTGCTCGACGCGGAATCGAACAGCCTCTATGTCTCGGCGCAATCGGACAACCGCGTGGTGAAGTTCTCTCTGCCCGGTTTGGACCGCGTTCAGAGCATTTCCACGCGAAACAAACCCGATCCGATCTACCTGCTCCGCGCCGGCAAGTAGAGCCTCGCCCTCAGCTTAAGCGACCCAACCCATAGCCCATCGCGAACGCGCAAATCGAGAACGCCGCCAGCAGCATCCAGAAGAGCTGTTGCATCTTGCGAGACATCTCGAGGCTGAAGCATTCTTCGGCATCCATGGGCGGTAGGCCCACCGTCAGGCCGGCTTCTTCCGGTGCGGGCACGGGGAGCTGTGATAGCCGGTTCCTGAAGTTCGCCGTGGTTCGCTCGAAAGCCTGTTGCGAGACGGAGAGACGGCAGAGGGCGGCGGCAGCGTCTTCCTGGTGCGATTGAAGCAGCCGCTCGACCTCGATGGTAAAGTTCGCCTTGCTGTTCCTCACGTCATAGAAGTGGGATTCCCGCGGCGAATTTCTCACGGGAATGCCCCCTTCGCTCACGGCGGACTTCGATATGATGGGCCCGTTCCGCCTATGACCACCCGCCGCCGTATTCTCCCCGCGCTTGCCGCGCCTGTCTTCGTGCCCGCCTCTGCCCTCGGCCTGAACGGGGCCGTCCCGCCCAGTGATCGCGTCACGCTCGCCACCATCGGCGTGGGCTGGATGGGCGGCGGCCACGTGGACGAGTTCCTGAAGTGCACCGGCGTCCAGTACGTCGCGCTGGCCGATCTGGACGACCACCACCTCACTGAAAACAAGGCCAAGATCGACACCGCCTACGGCAATCAGGGCTGTGCCGCGTACCACGCTTTCGAAGAGGTGCTGGCCCGCCGCGACATCGACGCCGTCTCCATCGCCACGCCCGACCACTGGCACGGCATTGTCGCCGTGCTCGCGGCACGCGCCGGCAAGGACATCTACTGCGAAAAGCCCATCGCCCACAACTTCAACGAGGGCCGCAAGATGATGCAGACCGCCGCCAGCTTCGGCCGCATCTGGCAGACCGGCAGTTGGCAGCGCTCCCGCGAAAATTTCCGCAAGGGTTGCGAACTCGTCCGCAACGGCGCCGTCGGCAAGGTGCACACCGTAGAGGTCGGCTTGCCGGATGGGCACACAGACTTCGCCAAGTCCAAGGACAAGACCAGGGTAGAGAAGCCCCCCGAGTGGTTCTGGTTCGACCGCTGGTTGGGGCCGGCCCCCGAGGCGCCGTACTGCGAAGCGCGCGTGCACAAAAACTGGCGCTGGAATTACGACTATGCCGGCGGCCAGTTGATGGATTGGGTCGGCCATCACGTCGACATCGCGCACTGGGGCCTGGGCCTGGATTCCAGCGGACCGCTCGAAGTGGAAGGCGTGGGCGAGTTCCCACCGCGGGACGCGCTCTATAACACCGCCACCAAGTACAAAGTGACCTGCTCCTACCCCAACGGCGTCACCATGGTGATTGCGGGCGGCTACCGCGAAATTGCCGGAGGCACTAAGTGGATCGGAGATCAGGGTTGGGTCGCCGTGAACCGCGGCAAGCTGGAATCCTCCGATCCCGGCCTGCTGTCGGCCGACCTGAAACCGGCCATCCCCTATCCGAAGTCGCCGGGCCACTATCAGGAGTTCATCGACTCTGTGAAGAGCCGCCGGCCCACCCTGACGCCCGCGGAAGTCGCCTTGCGTTCGGCGACGCCCGGTTTCCTCGGAAACATCGCGATGTTCACCGGGCGCAAGCTCAAGTGGGACTCAGAGAAAATGGAGAGTGTTGGCGATGCGGACGCCTCGAAATTGCTTGGACGCGAGATGCGTAGCCCGTGGCGTCTCTAGCTTGGGCGGCATAAGCCTGTAAAATGGCAGGTAATGAGGGCTTACCACACACTTCTCTCCATGGCGGCGCTGGGCGCGGCCGCCTTCGGCCAGTCTCCCAAACTGCCCGCGCCTTATCACACCCCGTCCGCTTCCAACGCTCCGCGCGTCATTGAGCGCCCGGACGGCGCGCGGCTGCAGGTGCCTGCCGGCTTCGATGTGCAGCCGTTTGCCACCGGATTCGAACGGCCACGCTACATGATCTATGGCCCCGGCGGCGAGATCCTGCTTTCCGACAGCATCAAGGGCGGCGGCGTCTATGCGCTGGTCGACCGCGATCACGACGGTAAGATCGCCGACGGTGAAAAGACCAAACTCGTCAGCGGCCTGGACCGCCCCTTCGGCCTCGCCACCTGGAAGGGTTACCTCTAC
>JACQZS010000200.1 GCA_016213725.1 Acidobacteriota bacterium
TATCGACAACATTTTCCGGTTCACGCAGGCGGGTTCGGAAGTATCGGCGCTGCTGGGGCGCATGCCTTCGGCGGTGGGTTACCAGCCGAACCTGGCGACGGAGATGGGCGAGTTGCAGGAGCGCATCACTTCGACGAAGAAGGGTTCGATCACGTCGGTGCAGGCGATTTACGTGCCCGCGGACGACTACACGGATCCGGCCCCGGCGACGACGTTTGCGCACCTGGACGCGACGACGCAGCTTTCGCGCGACATCGCGGCGATCGGTATTTACCCGGCGGTGGATCCGCTGGCGTCGACCTCGCGCATTCTCGATCCGCTGGTGGTGGGCGAAGAGCACTACAACACGGCGCAGAGGGTGAAGCAGATTCTGCAGCGCTACAAGGACCTGCAGGACATCATCGCGATTCTCGGCATGGACGAGTTGAGCGAAGAGGACAAGCAGACGGTGGCGCGGGCGCGCAAGATCCAGCGGTTTCTGTCGCAGCCGTTCCACGTGGCCGAGCAGTTCACCGGTTTCAAGGGCAAGTACGTGAAGCTGGCGGAAGCGATCAAGGGCTTCAAGGAGATCTGCGACGGCAAGCACGACGAGATTCCGGAGCAGGCCTTCTACATGCAGGGCACGATCGAAGACGTGCTGGAGCGCGCCGAGCAGATCAAGAAGGTGAGCTAGGCCTATGGCAGCCACTCTGCGACTGGAGGTGGCCACGCCGGAGCGCCTGCTGCTGAAGGAGCAGGTGACGGAGGCGCAGGTGCCGGGTTTGGACGGAGCGCTGGGGATCCTGCCGGATCACGCGGCGCTGCTGTCGGAGCTGGGCTGCGGCCCGCTTTCCTACAAGCTGGAGAACGGCCAGACCAAAACGATGGCGGTTTGCGGCGGATGTGTGGAAGTGGGGCCGGAAATGGTGCGCGTGCTGGCGATGCGGGCCGAGGCTTCGACCGACATCGACGTGAAGCGGGCGGAGGCGGCGCTGCAGCGCGCCAACGAGCGGCTGCTGCATCCGACGGCGGAGCTGGACGTGGCGCGGGCGCTGAACGCGGCGAAGCGGGCGCAGGCGCGGCTGGACGCGGCCAAGCCGCACTAACTACCCACGATTGAATTGGCGACAATTGCTTCAGAGGAGAACTCCGAAGTGAAAGCGATCGCCGATTTCTGCATTGTCCCGCTGGGCGTGGGGACGTCTGTCGCCAAAGAAGTGACGGAGTGCGAACGCATCCTGCGGCAGAGCGGGCTGAAGACGCATTTACACGCCTACGGAACCAACATCGAGGGCGAGTGGGACGAAGTGTTCGCGGCGCTGAAGAAGTGCCACGAGCGGCTGCACGAGATGGGTGTGCCGCGCATTTCGACGAACCTGCGCGTGGGGACGCGAATCGACAAAGAGCAGACGATGGAGGACAAGGTGAAGCGGGTGGAGGGGCTGCTGTAGGCCGGCGGAACAGAGAGCGCAGCTCCGGCGGAGATGGCGGTTCAGGCCGGCAGCGCTCAGCGGGCGTCGCCCATGAGGCGGCGGAGAGCGGGGGCGGCGAGGAAGAGCACGAGCGATGAGACGAGCAGGGCGGCGGCGATGGAGCCGTAGAGGGTCATGAGGGTGGCGGGGCTGGTGGGGTCGAAGAAAGTGGAGAAGAAGCCGGCCAGCTTGTTGCCGAGGCTGGTAGCGAAGAACCAGGCGCCCATCATGAGGCCGACGAGGCGGGCCGGGGCCACCTTGGTGACCGTGCTGAGGCCGACGGGGCTGAGGCAGAGTTCGCCGATGACATCGAACAGATAGACGGCGGCGAGCCAGAGCGGGCTGATGCGGCCCTGCGCGGTGAGGCCGGAGGCGGCGGTGAGGATGCAGAAGGCGAAGCCGATGGCGGCGAGACCGATGGCGAACTTGGCGGGACTGGAGGGCTGGCGCCGGCCGAGGCGGACCCAGAGGCGGGCGAAGAGGGGCGCGAGGAGGATGACGTAGAAGGCGGTGATGGACTGCAGCCAGCTGGCGGGGAAGTGGAACGAGCCGACGGAGGTTTGGACGAGGTGTTTGGCGAAGAGGTTGAGGCTGGCGCCCTTCTGTTCGTAGGCAGACCAGAAGAGGATGGTGAAGACGAAGAGGATGGAGATGGCGGCGAGGCGGCGGGCCTCATCGGCGGTGAGAGGGGCGTGGGTGGCGCTGTGGGCGGGCTGGTTCTTCTTCTGGGGCCGGAGGCCGATGTGGGCGATGGTGGGGCGGCGGAGGAGGAAGACGGCGAGGCCGGCGAGCATGCCGACGCCGGCGGCGGCGAAGCCCCAGCGCCAACTGGAATGGGGGTCGAGGCCACGGGCGGCGAGCCAGGATTGGAAAGCGGGGCTTTCGGCGAGGAAGCCGCAGACGAGGGGCGCGAGGACGGCGCCGACATTGATGCCCATGTAGAAGATGGAGAAGCCGCTGTCGCGGCGCGGGTCCTGAGGCGGATAGAGGGCGCCGACCATGGCGGAGACGTTGGGCTTGAGGAGTCCGGTGCCGATGGTGATGAGGGAGAGGCCGGAATAGAAGAATGCGAGGGAGGGGGAGAGGAGGCAGAACTGTCCGGCGGAGATGACGAGGCCGCCGAGGAAGACGGCGCGGCCGGCGCCGAGCCAGCGGTCCGCGATGAAGCCGCCGGGCAGGGAGAGGAGGTAGACGGCCATGATGTAAGTGCCGTAGAGGGAGGAGGCCTGCTGGGTGGAGAAGCCGAGGCCGCCGAGTGTGGCGGGGGCGACGCAGTACAGGACGAGGATGGCCCGCATGCCGTAGTAGCTGAAGCGCTCCCACATTTCGACGAGGAAAAGGGTGGCGAGGCCGGGGGGATGAGCCGTGGGAGGAGTGGTGCCTGAGTGGGTATGAGAGGCCACTCAGGCATGATAGATGGAAGGCAGGGGGGAACGCGCGGGCGGAACGGGAGTTAGCGGCGAGGGCCGCGGTTGCTGCTGCCGCTGCGCTGGGGCGAGGACTTGGGGCCGGTGCCGTCACAGGTGCCGTTTCCGTTGCGTTTGCCGGACTTGGCGCCGTAGCCGCTGCCGTCTCTGGGGCCGGAGCCCTGATAGCCGGAGCCGTCGCGCGGGCCGTAGCCGCGCCCGCCGTTCTGGACAAACTGGGCGTTTGCGCCGGCGAAAGTGAAAGCCGCCGCGATGGCGAGAGTGATGATCCGATTCATGTTGAAGCCTCCTTTCAGGCTTTGCAGAAGAGAAGGCACACGAGAGGCCAAGGCGCGGGCGCGAGTGGAATCAACGGGTTAGTGTTGGGTGGGCAGCGGGAATGCGCAGAGGTTGCGCAGCGCAGCCGCGCAGGCGGCGCAGAAACTACAGGCCCATGATCTGGTAGCCGGAGTCGACGTAGACGACGTTGCCGGTGACACCGCGGCCGAGGCCTGAGGCGAGGAAGACGGCGGTATCGGCGACCTCATCGGGGTCAGTGGGGCGGCGGAGAGGGGCGGTGGCGGTGACGACGTCGAGGATCTTGCTGAAGTCCTTGATGGCGCGGGCGGCGGCGGTCTTGATGGGGCCGGCGGAGATGGCGTTGACGCGGATGTTGCGGGGGCCGAGTTCAGAGGCGAGGTAGCGGACGCTGGCCTCGAGAGCGGCCTTGGCGACGCCCATGACGTTGTAGTTGGTCATCACGCGCTGGCTGCCGAGGTAGGAGAGGGTCATGATAGAGCCGCCCTCGTTCATGACGGGGGCGACGGCGCGGGCGACGGCGATGAGGGAGTAGCAGGAGACTTCCTGAGCCAGCAGGAAGCCGTCGCGGGAGGTTTCGTAGAAGGGGCGGGCGAGATCTTCCTTATTGGCCAGGGCGATGTGTTTCCCGCTGCGAATGGCCGACAGGGTTGGTACGA
>JACQZS010000201.1 GCA_016213725.1 Acidobacteriota bacterium
GCCTTGCCAAGCACGCGGTCCACTTCGGGGAACGAGCGAATGACGCGATCCGTGGTCTGCAGCACGCGCTCCGCTTCCCCTATGGAAATGCCGGGCATGGTTGAGGGCATGTAGAAGATAGCTTCTTCGTAGAGCGGCGGCATGAATTCAGAGCCCAGCGCGAGGTAGGCAGGCACCGTAAGCACCATGAGAACCACTGCCGAAACCAGCACAAGAGCCTTGTGGCGAAGGGTCCAACGGCAGGCGGGTTCATAGAGCCGGATGAGCGTCCGGCTCACCGGATGGCGCTCCTCGGGATGAATGCGGCCCACCAGCAGGGTGTTGGCGATGCGCGTCAGCCAGGTGAAACGGAACTGGAAATTGCGGACATGTGTCAGCGAGACGCGGAGAGCGGGGTCCAGCGTAATCGCCAGCAGCGCCGCCACAATCATGCCCAGGTTTTTCGTGTAGGCCAGGGGCTTGAAGAGCCGCCCTTCCTGAGCTTCGAGGGCGAGCACGGGGAGGAAGGCTACGGCGATCACGAGCAGGGCATAGAAGCTGGGCCCGCCCACCTCTTTCACGGCAGCGATCACCACTTCGCGGTAATCCCCGTGGCGGCCCGACGCCTGCCAGACCTCCAGCTTCTTGTGTGCCTGTTCCACCAGCACGATTGAGGCATCCACCATGGCTCCGATGGCGATGGCGATGCCGCCCAGCGACATGATGTTGGCCGTCAGGCCCAAGGCCCGAAACGGGATGAACGAGATCAGAACGGCGACGGGAATCGTAATGATCGGGATCAGCGCGCTGGGTGGGTGCCACAGAAAGACGAGCACGATCAGAGAAACCGTGACGATGACTTCGATTACGGTGGTGCGAAGCGTGTCGATCGAGTTGTTGATGAGGAGCGACCGGTCATAGACGGGAACGATCTTTACTCCCCGCGGGAGCCCCGGCTCCAGTTCACGGATGCGGGCCTTAACACGATCGATCACTTCCAGCGCGTTCTCACCCTGGCGCATGACGACGATGCCGGAGACGGTGTCACCGTTGCCATCGAGATCGGCCACACCGCGCCGGAGTTCCGGACCGATGGTGACGTGGCCCACGTCGCGCATTCGCACAGGGGCGCCGTTTTCCGTCGCGCCCAGGACCACCTCCTCCAGGTCCCGAACAGATTTGGTGTAGCCGCGGCCGCGGACCATATACTCGGCACCGCCGAACTCGATCATCCGCCCGCCGGTTTCGCTATTGCTGGCGCGAATGGCGGACACGACACCGGCCATCGACAGCCCGAAGGAGCGTAGGCGGTTGGGATCGACATTCACCTGGAATTGAGTGCCGAAACCGCCGATGGAGGCTACTTCCGCCACACCTGCTATGGAACGGAGGTGATAGCGCAGGTACCAGTCCTGTAGCGAGCGGAGTTGGGCAAGGTCCTGCTGGCCGTTGTCCTGCAGCACATATTGGAAGACCCAGCCGAGGCCGGTCGCGTCCGGGCCGATCTCGGTCTTGGCCCCTTCCGGCAAGGAGGAGAGGATTGGAGACAGGTACTCCGTGGTTCTGGCGCGAGCCCAATAGAGGTCCGTACTGTCATCGAAAACCACGTAGACAAAGGAATAGCCGAAGTCCGAGAAGCCCCGGACATCCTTCACTTTGGGCGCACCGCGCATGGCTGTGACGATGGGGTAGGTGAGTTGGTCCTCAATGATGCCCGGGCTGCGGTCCCAACGGGAGTAAATGATCACCTGGGTGTCGGTGAGGTCGGGAATGGCGTCCAGAGCAAGGCGGCGCATCGACCACCAGCCGAGTAGCGTGGCGGCGGCGACAAGCGCCAGCACGGCCGCGCGGTTGCGCGCCGAAAAGTCGATGATGCGGTCGATCATCCCCGCCTCTCGGCTTCCGGCATTGCGGCGTTTTGGGCGGGCTTGGCTGGAGCGGACTTCTTCGGCGCGTAGCGCGCGGGTTCCTTGTCGAAGGAGGCCTTGCAGCTCTTGCTGCAGAAGTAATAGCGGGCGCCGTCGTAGTCAGACCACAGTCCACCGGGCGCGGCAGGATCGACATCCATGCCGCAAATCGGGTCCCTACCCGTCTTTGCCGGAGGTGCGGGCTTCTGAGCGGGCGCAGCTGAGGCCCGCCTTAGGCGGCTCTCCGAATCCAGCAGGAAGCTGGCGGAGACAGCGATGCGCTCCCCTTCCGAAAGACCGGATGTGACCTGGATGTAGTCTCCGGCGCTCACGCCGGTCTCCACCGCGCGGGGCTCGAAGAAACCGTTACCGTGCTCCACGTAGACGGTCTTCTGCTTTCCGGAGAAGACCACGGCATCATATGGCACGGCGAGGCCCTCAGGCGCCTCGAGGGGTAATTCCACGTCCACGAACATCCCTGGCCACAAGGCACGATCCGGGTTGTTCAGTTCGAGGCGGACGCGGGAGAGGCGGGTGGTCGCGTCGAAGGCGGGCGGCGCATCACTGACGGCGGCGGAAAGAGCCATCTTGAGAGTGGGCGACCAGACCCGGACGGCATGGCCCGGCTGAAAGGCGCGGGCTTCGCTTTCATGGAGGTCGGCATAGATCCATACGTGGCTGAGATCGGCGATCTCGTAGAGTTCGGAGCCCGAGCCGAGCCACTGCCCCAGGGTGACCTTTCTCGAAAGGATGTAGCCGGCAACCGGGGAGCGAACCTCGACGAGGTTGGGGAGTGTGCGGGATTGCCGGATCTGTTCAATCTGAGCGTCAGAGACGCCAATGTTCTGTAGGAGTTCTATGGCCTGGCGAAGCTGGAGGTCGTTGGAGGCGTTCTGGGCTGAGTTGTTCTGGCCGGCTTTGGCCAGTGCGTCTGTGGCATTGAGCAGGTAAAGGAAGGACTGGCCGGCGGAGAGAAAGTTGGTAGTGTAGAAGCCGCATAGAGGCTGGTTTTTGGCGACGCGCGAACCGGTGGTGGGGGGATAAAGGCCCCGGATCCACATCTCGGTGGCGGCGTTGATGCGGAAGATCCGGTTTTCGTCCGGCGCGACCCGGCCTGTTGTGCGGAGCGTGTGGCGGACCCCTCGGCGGCTGACGGGCTCGACGCGGATGCCGGCGAGCTGTCGCCGGGACGAGTCGATTTGAAGATGGTCGGAATGAGCGGCCGTGGCTGCGCCCATCCCGCCGGCAAACACCGGCTCCAGCCTCATCCCGCAGCAGGGGGCATCGCCGGGCAGCTCCGAGCGGTATCCGGGATGCATGGGACAGGCATAATAAAGTGGCCGGTTTGCCGCTTCGGCCCCGGTGGGCTTCGAGAATTCCTGGTACCTGACTCCGGCAAAGAATGTGACGCCCAACATGGCGCAGGCGGCCAGAATCAGGCCAAGCCGCGGCCGCCGCGGGGCGGTCGCCTGATCTGGAACGGAAAGATCTGCCATAGTATGCTCCTAGTGTGTGGAGCCTTCCGGATTGGGTTGGGTCTGCACGATCAGGCGAAGCCCCGGCGTTCACGCGCCGGGGCTTCGCGCTTCCTGAGGCAGGGTCAGGGTACTTACCGCGCCACAAGCGGCCGCATCATGTCATGCTCCTCGTGCTCGAGGATGTGACAGTGGTAGACGTACTCGTCGCCATTGATGCCGGGGCGAGGGCTGGCGGGGAGGGTGCTGGTTTGCGGCGGTTGAGAGACACCCCCGATCGGCGCCTGCGGGACGACCACCTGTGGGCGGCCACCTGCATCCCGAGTGTACTTGCCGGCCGGCATGGGGTGTTCAACGAACACGGCGATGGTGGTGCACTCGCCGGGCCACATCTTGATGGTTTCCTTCCAGCCATCTTCTCCTGGATCGGGACCGCGGCCGAGGCCGGCCCAGGCCGGGGTGCCGTTGAAGCTGCGGAAGAGCCGGCGGCGGAGAACCATACAGTTGAACAGGTGGAAGTGCATGGGGTGGACGTCGGCGGTGAGGTTGTAGACGTTCCAGATCTCGATGGAGCCGTATTGCACGGTCTCGGTAGCGGGGTCCATGTACCTGCGGCCGAACTGGCCTTTGCCAATGCTGATGTTGGTGCCAACCAGCTGTTCGAGGCGGCCGAAGGCGTCGAAGGATTCGTTGAGCGTGATTTCTTTGGCGACCGGATTCACCGCGATGCCGTTGATGACATTCGCCGCGAGCTTCAAGCCACCGTTGAGGGGATCAGGAACGGTGGGCAAGACGGGGTTTGCGCCGGCAAGACCAGGAAGCGCTGCCGGGAGCCCGGCGGCCGCGCCGACTGCGAACTGCATGATGGTGCGAGTGTTCGGTCCGGTGCCAGGCTGGATACCGGCGGCGCCGGGGTTGCCTGCCGCCCCTGGATAGAAGTCGAAGACCGGCGCCCCCACCGGATACGGAGCGGGCGCATCATTATAGAGCAGAACTTTGCTGTTGGATGCGCACTGGCTGAAGTCGACAATCATGTCGGAGCGTTCCGCCGGGGCCTGCAGCCAGGGGATGAGGTTTGCCGGGTTGAGCGGGCGGCCCTGGTTGAAGATCTGAACAGGATTGGGCAGAAGCCCGCCTTCCGTGCCGATCATCCAAGCGTTGACAGGAGCCACGGTGGGGGCCAGGTAACCGCCGAGAGGCTCCTTGCCGCTGGCGTCGGCATAGACGAACTTCAGATTCAGGAAGCGCGCGTTGCAGGCGTTCAGGGTGCGGATGCGGTAGGCGCCTTTGTCCACGCTGACGGTGGGGAACACCCGACTGTTGACCAGCATGGTGTCGCCGAACATCTCGGGGATAGCTGAGGGAATGGGCGCGGCCTTGGCGTTGCCCTGCATCTTCCAGATGGCCTTTTCGTAGATGTAGGGGTACCAGAGGTCTCCGGCAGCCGCGCCGTTGAGCGTGGTGGGACCAGCGACATTGCCAAATCCAGGGTCGCGAGCAGGGTTGTAGAAGACCTTGTCCTGGAAGACCAGGATGAAGGTCTTGCCTCCTGCGAGCGGATACGCGGCATCCACGATGTCATCGGCTGCATCGGTGATGAGGTAGCCGGTGGCAAGACCGGCATAGGCCGAAGTGCGCGTGGTCCCGATGGCGTGATCGTGGTACCACATGAAGCGCGACGACTGGTCGTTCGGGTAGAAGAGATCGTTAGTCAGTGCATTGGCATCATTGTGGAGCCAATTGACGTTCGAGCTACCAACAACAGCGCCGGTCGGAGAGACCCAATGGAACGGGCCACCATCACTAGCCCAAGGAACCAGGCCACCATGGAGGTGGATGGCGATGCGGTTCTGTTCCGCCCCAACAATACCGGGCCCCATGGGGATTGTGGGATCGAACGGGATAATGTGCTGCGCCGGCAGTTGACTGGAGTATTTGATGCGAACCGGCGTTCCTTTTCGGGCGATGATCGCGCCACCAAGGGCTCTGAAATTGGGAGCGTTCGCGTCGGCGTAACCATATAGGCGGCTCCCGGTCGCCGGCAAACCGCTGCTCAGCTGCTGACGAAATGCCCCGGCGACGATCTCGTAGTAGTCGGCACCAGGGTACCTCGTGGTATTCGGACTGAGGATGGGAATGTCCGCGCCAAACATCGGCAGAGGATCATTGAACTTCGGAACGGAAGGGCTCACGGCATAGCCGTAAGCCCGCCTCTGAGTGGCGAGCAAGGCGGCTGCACCTGCGGCGGTTCGGACGAATTGGCGGCGATTCATAGGTTCTCCCCGATTTGAACTTCAGGTCTTCACACTACACGACCTAGTTGTCGAGTTTAGACCGGGAGAATGCATACACAATAGACAAGTTGCGCTGGAAAAGTCATGTCAGTACTAGGACTTTTCGCTGTAATTCAAACAAACAAAAGTTGGCAATTTTGTTGAACGAAACGGTGAGGGCAATTGAGATCCAGCGAGTGGAAGGGAAGGCACACGCCGGCAAATGGACGGCCGGCAACAGGGCGCCTGACAGTTGTCAAACGCCGTCAGATGGCTGATCCGGCATCCGGGCTCTTATTTCTTTACGGCCAGGACAGCACTGCGGGTTTTCTCCATGGTGCCGCGGAGGGCTTCTTCGGGCAGGCTGGTGATCATGGGCTTGACGATCCAGGCGAGGCCGGTGGGGATGTCGCGAGTGAGGGAGATGGCGCGGCACTCCATGAGCAGGCCGCCGTCGCGCTCTTCGAGGTGCCAGTAGGAGTTGAGCTGCCAGAGGACGCCGAAGCCGGTGCCGGGCTGCTTGACAACCTCATTGGGCTGGCCGGCGTTATCGACTTCGGAGATGCGGGCGCTCTTGGACCAGACCTGGGTGCGGGAGCCGTTGAAGGATTTGAATTCCACGTCGTAGACGATGTCGAGCACGACAGTGATGACCTTCTTGCGCACGACACGGAACTCGACGCTGCGGCGATCGCCGTCGTCCTTGATGAGTTTGGCGCGCATGATGTCGCCCTTGTAGACCTGCGAATAGCGGGAGATATCCTTGAGGACGGCGACCCCGTCGGCGATTTTGGCGCCGGGGATGAGCATGGCGCCCATCCAATCGTGAATGAGGCCATCGGAGACGTCGCGGGGATTCTGTTTGTCCCAGGCGACGATTTGAGGGGGCGCGCCGGCGGCGGGAGAGAGGCGGGGCTGAGCGGAGGTGGCGCGGGCGAGCATGGAGCGGTCTGCCTGCTCCATGTATCTGGCGAACTCAGCGATGGTTTTGGCGGAGAGGTCCGCGGCGGGGGCGGCACAGGCGGCGGCGCAGAGGAGTGCAAGGAGTTTCATTGGGGGGAAGCCTTCCAAAGTTCGGCCAGCAGGGCGCGGGCGATGTCGGCGGCGCCGGACTCCTCGAGGTTGGTGAGGACGGCAACGATCAGTTTCTTTTCGGGCACGACGAGCAGATGGGACTTGATGCCCTGCTGGGTGCCCCCGTGTTCGGCGACGAGGAGCCCTTCCTGGCGGTAGAGGCCCCAGCAGAGACCGTAGCCGGTGGTTTCGCCGGTGGAGAGTTTCTGCGGCGCCCACATCATGTCGAGGGATTGCGGTTTGAGCAGGGTGCCGTCCAGCAGTGCGCGCGCGAATAGCACCAGATCAGAGGCGGTGGAGACCCAGCCGCCGCCCGGCAGCTTGTTGCTGGTGTCGGCCAGGGCGCAGTTTTCGAGGGTACCGTCTTTGCGCTTGCGGTATCCGTGGGCACGGCGGGGGATGAGGCGATAGACGTCGTCCGGCTGCGTGGAGGTGAGGCCGGCTGGATCGAGAATGCGCGTCTTCACCTGCTCCGCAAAGGGCCGGCCGCCGGCGGATTCGACGGCCGCCCCGGCCAGGTTAATGCCGTAGGTGGTGTAGGCGTACTTGGTGCCGGGCTCATGCAGGAGCGGATCTCGAGCGAAGATCTGGAGAGCTTCAACGACGTTCGGATAGTTGCGCGTACTGTCGAATTCGCCGCCCATGTAGTTGCGGATGCCGGCCTGGTGGCAGAGCAGCAGGCGGATGTTGATGGGCCATTTTTTCTTCGGAAAAGAGGGAACGTACTGCTGGATTTCGGCTTCCAGGTCGAGGCGGCCAGCCTCGCGGAGCTGCAGCGCCGCAACCCCGGTGAAGGGCTTGGAGATGGAGCCGATGCGGAAGACGCTGTCCGGAGTGGCGTGAACCCGGTTTTCCAGGTCGGCGAAGCCCCAGGCGGAGGCCCACACCGGCCCGTCGCCCAGGGAGACCGCCACGGAAACGGCCGGAATCCTCGTCTTCTGCATCGCCTCTTCGACGATGCGCGCCAGGGCCTCTCCCTTGGCGGGCGGAACCTCGGCGCGGAGGACGGCGAAAGTGAGGGCGAATGCCGTCGCCCAACCGGAACGGCGCATATTCCAGGTGTACCATGCCTCGCACGGCCCTATCCTTTCGCGGCATTTGGCTCCCGGCTGCCCCTTCCATTCCGGGACGATTGGATGTAATTTAGGGCCGGATCGAAATAGAGTCAGGAGGATGACATGAGCAACCCTGCCTTGGAAACTCCGCAACTGGCCGACGAGGACTGGATCCTCATCACCCATCTCTTGGAGATCAAGCAGCGGGACTTGCTGGCCGAGATCCGGCATACCGACAAGCGAGCGTTCCGCGAAGCCCTGCATGAGCGGCTGGACCAAGTGGAGCGCCTGCTGCGCCAAATGCCCGTTCCCGCAGTGATTGCGAGGACGGTGTAGAGCAATCGAAGGGAGAACCGACATGGATCGCCCATCTCAACCGCACGTAGTTCGAACCTGGGCCGTAGATCGCATCCGGACCCACGCGCCTGCGCCCGGCCAAAACCGCCGTTCGCAGGAGAAATCCACGCCGCGCGGGCAGCAGAAGCCCGCCGCAAGGAGAAAACCATGAAGACCCTGGACCGCATGATCGCCTTCCTGGAACTCAAGGAAGCGCATTATAAGCATGACCGCCATCCTCTGAGCTACACCGCACGCGAGACCGCGCGCGCCGAACATATCGCCCCTCGAACCTTCGCCAAAGTAGTGGTGGTGCACTCCGAAGAGGGCTTCACCATGGCCGTGCTGCCGGCCGACCGCATCGTGGACCTGGACGAACTGCGCGCCGCCTTCGGCAGCCGGCACCTGAGGCTGGCCACGGAGCGCGAGATCGAGGAACTCTTCCCCGAGTGCGAGCTGGGCGCGATGCCGCCATTCGGAAACGGCACCCTTTTCGACATGCCCATCTGGGTGGACGGCCTGTTGATGGCGGAAGAGACCATCAGCTTCAACGCGGGCACGCACCGAGACGTGGTCCAGATGAATACCGAAGATTGGGAGCATCTGGTGAAGCCGAGCGTGCTGGCGTTCGCGCACACGGCGGCGTGAGCGCCGGGCGGGATTGAACCGAAGCGGAGCTGGGCGGCGGCAGGATCTTCCCCGATAATGGGGATATGAACGTGCGCCCCGCCCCCTCCGAATATGCACCGTATTTCGACCGCTACATTTCACAGGTCCCCGACGGCCCGATCCTGGGCAAGCTCACCGCCAATCCGCTGGAAGCCGCACTACGCGCAGTACCGGATGAAGCGGCGTCGCTTCGCCCCGCGCCCGGCAAGTGGTCTCTGAAGGAAGTCTTGGGCCATGTAATCGATACGGAGCGCATCATGGCAGCCCGCGCGCTACGCATCGCGCGGGGAGACCAGACGGCGCTTCCGGGTTTCGACCAGGATCCGTACGTGGAGAACGCGGACTTCCAGCGACGCTCGATGGAGTCGCTTCTGGAGGAACTGCAGGCCGTTCGCGCGGCCACGGCAGCGTTGTTCCGCTGGCTGCCGGAAGAGGCATGGGCCCGGACGGGAACTGTGTCCGGCAACCAGACTTCGGTCCGAGCGCTGGCGTGGGTGATCGCCGGGCACGAGCTGCATCACGTGAACCTGCTGACGCGCAGATAAGCCCTCGGTGCTTGGATGCCGCGGGCGCGAGCCGCGAGGAAGTGCTTTTGAGGTCCCGGCAAGAAAGAAGCGGCGCCGGTGGGCGCCGCTTCCTATGTTCGGGATGTGCCGTTGTTTACCAGAATCCCTTGATTCCAATCTGGATCTGGCGCGGGTAGCCGTTCTGGGTGCTGGCCAGGTGCGGGAACACCGTGCCGAAGTTCGGGTTGGTGGGATCGTTGTTGTAGCTCTCGTTGCGGCCGTAGAAATTGTGGTTCAACATGTTGAACAATTCCAGGCGGAACTGCACCTTGAGCCGTTCAGTGATGGTGGTCATCTTGTTGATGGAGGCATCCATCGTGAATGCGTGCTGCTTGCGAATCTGGCCACTACGCGATGGTGTATAGCGGGGCGAATAGGAGGCGGTCTGCAACCAAACGGCATTGGCCGGATCGGTACCGCAGCCCTTGTCGATGGAGTACTGTGCCATGCGGATGGAGCCGTCGTTGAACTGGCGAGCCACGCAGGGATTATAGGCACGGACCTGATGGGCTTTCCAGTCGATGTTGCCGTCCCAGCCGCCGCCGGGAGTGCTCGGATCCTTGAGCATGATCACATTGCCCGGCAGGTCAGTGGGCTCACCGGAGCTGTTGTTGTAGTAGGTGGTGAACTGCCAGCCGGTGATGAGTTTGCTGACCACGCCGGTGGTGCCGGAGCCGAACTTCTGGCCCTTGCCGAAGGGGAGTTCATAGACGGTATTGAACTTGAAGATGTGGGTGCGGTCGTTGAAGTACAGGCCTTGCTGAACGACGTTGGCGTAAGGATCGTTGAATCCCCATTGCTCCATCATCTTGCTCCAGGTGTAATTCGCCATGAACATAACACCGCGTGAGATGCGCTGGCTATAGTTCACCTGCAAGGAGTTGTAGTAGATGCGCGAGTCGTTTCTGCCGCGTTCCTGCATAGCGCCGTCAAACTGCGGGAATGGGCGATTCAGGTTATTGCGAGAGAGGGTATTGGCGGTGTAGAAGTTGGTGCCGCGGAACGCCTCGATTCCTTTGAAGGGGTTGGTGAGGGCCTGATCGCAGTAACCGGGTAGACCGCCTTCCAGCAGGTTGCACGTCTTGCGAAATGCCAGAGAGGGGATGTTGTAGTCCTTCTGGTCGTTGGCGCCGATGGTGCGGCTGCCGACGTAGGAGAGGTCCAAAGTGGCGGTGGGCCGCAGTTGGTACTGGAAGCCGAAGGAGAACTGGTTGACGTACGGAGTGTAGAAGTTATCGCCGTTGAACCAGTTCGTATTGCGCCCCACGAAGGTGGCGGCTCCGAGGGAAGAGCCCGCAGGCACGTTGATGCCGTTGGGATAAGGATTGGAGAGGATGTTCGCGATCGGCGTACGACCACCGTCGAGGCTGTTGACGATTTCAGTGCTGGTGCTGAAGCCGGCGCCCTGAATGTCGTCGTTGTTGGGATTCAGGAAGTACATCCCGTACCCGCCGCGCATGACGATCTTGCTGCTGAGCGCATAGGCGAAGCCGATGCGGGGCTGCCAGTTGTTGAAGTCGTTGTTGCGAAACACGCGCGGTTCGCCGTTGACGCCGGCGAAGCGGAGGCCGCCCTTGAGGTTGGCGAGTTGGGGATAGAGAGCCAGCATCGCGGGCGGAATCTGGCTGGCGATGGGGCTGGTGACAGTGGGATCGAAGCCGCGGTTGTTGCGGTTCCACTTCTCATCAAGCCCGCCGTTGTAGTCCCATCGCAGCCCCAGGTTGATGGTCAACGAGCGGGAGACCTTCCAGTCGTCCTGGAAGTACGGCGAGACGTACCAATTACGGTAGAAGCCATAGAGCGGGTAGTTGGAGTTACCGGTGGGGAGGCCAAGGAGGAACGTGGCCATGGAGTCGCCAGAGGTGCTTTCGTCCTGGTTCCACAACCGGCTGGTATAGTTCTTCTGGGCGTTAAAGAAGAGGATATTGCCGGTGCCTTGGGTGAGATACTGGCCACGCCGGATATCGCCACCCACCTTGATGCTGTGGCTGCCCCAGATCTTGGTGATGGTCCCGGCGAGGTTGTAGTTATTGGTGACTGTGCCGCCCCGGCTACGGCCGAGGGTAGAGTACTGGCCGTTGGTACCCGTGGTGCTGAACTGCCAGATGCCGAAATCGACGGGGCTGGGCAGTTGAGCAAGCATCGACTTGGGCAAGCCGAGTCCGGCGAGGTCGAAGTTCTCGTTGGCGGCGCCGCGGCCCGGATCGAGGAACCGGTTGTTGGAGGCGCGGATGTTCATGACGAGAGTGGGGGTGAGAGTGCTAACCCAGTCCAGCACGTAAGCATCGTTGATGCGCTGGAAGGGCTGCTGGCCGTTTGTGCCAGGTTTGTTGTCGATGTTGTTCACGGCTCGGTCTTCAGTACGGTCGTTGGAGGCGTGCCGGATGAATGCCCTGTGCTTGTCGCCGAAGTTCCAATCGAACTTGAGAATGAGATTGTAGAACTTGTCCAGCGCGGCGTAGGTTGAGTTGATATTGTTCTGCTGCGCGTAGGCGACGCCGGCGGTGGTGGCGTTCGGCAGCGGCATGTAGGCTGTGAGGTTCTTGGAGATCGGGTTGATCATGCTGGCGGGGAGGATGTTGCCCGGAAATGGTGTGCGTACGGGATTGCCGCTGGCGTCGGTGGTGGCGTTGAAGGGGTTGTAGATGGTGACCGGCGCGTTCTGGGCGTTCACCAGCTTGCTGAAGTCCCCGTTCCGCATCTCCTGAGTTGGATATGAGTTGACGAGGAATTGCGGCCACGCCTCCCTGTAATTCTCAAAGCTGCCGAGGTAGAACAGCTTGACAGGCCCGTCTTTCTTGAGAAGTTTCGGAATGTAGACAGGGCCTTCCAATTGAAAGCCGTATTGATCGAGCTTGTGGTCCGGCCGGGGAGCGCCGACGGCATTGTTCTGGAAGGCATTCGCGTCCAGAGGCTTGCGTCGCAGGAATTCCCAGCCCGTGGCGTGGAACTGGTTGGTGCCGCTCTTCAGGACAACATTGAAAACACCGCCGCCGGTGCGGCCGTATTGCGCGTCGTAGGAGTTCTGCTGGACGGAGAATTCCTGCACGGCATCGACGATAGGCACGTAGGCGATGTTGTTGCTGCCGGCCTGGGCGTTGTTTGGCGCGCCGTCCATCAGGAACTCATTGTTGGACTGGCGGCCACCATTCACCGACCACTCGGCGATGGCACCGTTGTCGAACGGGCGCTGCCAAATAGCCGCGCCGCGGAAAGTGACGCCGGACATCATGGCGCCGAGCATGAACGGGTTGCGGGCATTCAGCGGCATTTCGGCCACCTGCGTGGTGGAGACAACCGCGACGCGGCTGGCCGTTTGAGTTTCCAACTGCGCCGACTCAGCGGTTACGTTGATCGATTCCGAGACGGCGCCGACCTCCAAAGTGATATCGATACCGAGAACGCGGCCAACTTCGAGTGTGATGTTCTCGCGATTGTACTGCTTGAATCCTGCCGCAGTGACGGTCAACTTGTAGATACCGGGACGCAGCGACGGAATGGAATACGAACCGGCGCTGTCAGAAGTGGCGTTCAGTGATTCATTATTCGCCACGTTAACGGCCTGTAGCTTTGCGTTTGGAACGGCCCCACCGCTCGAGTCGAATACGTGGCCCGAAAGGGTGGCGCGGAATTCCTGCGCGGGCAGCATCACGAGCGCCAGACACAGGAGAAAGAGGAGAAGTAAAGGACGGATCGTCACGAGGACCCCCTAGAAGTTACTTGACTTGCAGCTGGATTCCCACACCCACCTGCTGGGGGATCATATCATAACTGCCATGGATTTCAACACCGGAAAGTAACCGGTTGCATTCGTTTTTCTTGGCCCAGCAAATCGCCGGCCCTAGAATGCCGGCAACTTATTGATTCCACATCATATATTGACCTTCCTGTGCGCCGGAACGGCCCGTACACCGGCCTTGCGGACGCGCAGGGGCCGGCGTGATCCTGCACTACGGGTGGATGGGGGTCTGGAAAAACGATAAGATGCCGCCATGCAACGCCGCGACTTTCTGCTCTCTTCGTTGGCCGGCGCCGGAATGGCGCGGGGCGCGGGCGCGCGCCGCCCGAACATCCTGTTCATCATGGCGGACGATCACGCCTCGCACGCCATCTCCGCCTATGGCAGCCGGATCAACCGCACGCCGAACATCGACCGCATCGCGCAGGGCGGCGTCCGCATGGACAACTGCTTCTGCACGAACTCCATCTGCACGCCGTCGCGCGGCGTGATTCTCACCGGCCAGTACTCGCACATCACCGGCGTCAAGACGCTGCAGGATCCGCTGGATCCGGCGCGGCAGAACGTGGCGAAGCTGCTGCAGGCGGGCGGATACGCGACGGGGATCGTCGGCAAATGGCACCTGCACAAGGACCCGGCAGGGTTCGACTACTGGAACATCCTGCCCGGCCAGGGCGCCTACTACGATCCGGTGTTCATTGAGAACGGCGAGAAGAAGAAGCACCAGGGCTATTGCACGGATCTGATTGGCGACTTTTCGCTGAACTGGCTGAAAGGCCGCCCGAAGGACAAGCCGTTCTTCCTGATGTGCCATCACAAGGCCCCGCACCGGAACTGGCAGCCGGGGCCGAAGTACGCGCACCTGTTTGACGGGCAGACGATTCCGGAACCGGACAATCTTTTCGACGACTACGCGCACCGCTCCGAGGCGGCGCACCGGGCGCGGATGCGGGTGGGCGAGAACATGAACCGGAACGACGTAAAGACGGACTTCCCGCCGGGGTTGAAGGGCAACGACCTGCGGCGCTGGGCGTATCAGCTCTACATCAAGGACTACCTGCGCTGCGTGCAGTCAGTCGACGACAACGTGGGGCGGCTGCTGGATTACCTGAAGGCGGAGAACCTCGAGCAGGACACGATCGTGATCTACACCTCCGACCAGGGCTTCTTCCTGGGCGATCACGGCTGGTTCGACAAGCGCTTCATGTACGAGGAATCCCTGCGCATGCCGTTCCTGATGCGCTACCCGCGCGAGATCAAGCCGGGCGGACTGAACCGGGACATGGTGCTGAACCTGGACTTCGCGGAGACGTTCCTGGACTACGCGGGCCTGAAGGTCCCGGCCGACATGCAGGGGCGCAGCTTCCGGCAGAACCTGCGCGGGCGCACGCCGAAAGACTGGCGGAAATCGATGTACTACCGCTACTGGATGCACCTGACGAACGACCACTACGTGGCGGCGCACTACGGCGTTCGAACGCACACGCACAAGCTGATCTACTACTACGGCAAACCGCTGGGCGCGACGGGGACGGGCAAGGAGATCACGCCGCCCGAATGGGAGCTGTTCGACTTGAAGAGCGATCCGCGGGAGATGCGCAGCGTCTACGGCGAGGCTGAATACGCGAAGGTTCAGGCGGATCTCACGAAAGAGATGGCCCGGCTGCAGGAGTTGTACCGGGACACGCCGGCTTAAGCGGGAGTGTCCCAAACGGGATCTTTCACACCGGCCAGCGTGCGCGGGCCGCGAGCGTCCTCGAGATCGAGAACGATCACTTCGTTTTCGCCCTTGCGCAGCCAGGGAGCGGGCAGGAAGAGCGTCTGCTGCGGGCCGATGCGCCAGTAGCGGCCCAGGATCCGGCCGTTCACCCAGACGTAGCCTTTGCCCCAGCCGCGCATGTCGAGAAAGGTGTCGCCGAGGGCATCGAGCTGAAACGTCCCGCGATGAAGCGCGGGCGCGGTGGGCTCACCGGGCCTGGTCTGCAGGCCGACGATGCGTTCGGGACCGAAGCGCAGCATCTCCCAGCCCTTTTGCTCCTGGCCGTCGATGGTGACGCTTTCAGTGATGCCTTTGTAGTCGTCCACGATCTTGGGGCCGAAGTTGATGCGGCCCATGTTCTCGACCAGAATCTGGAGCGGCGCGCGGCCGGAGAGATCGACTTCGAGCGAATTCTGGTTCAGGCGGCGGTCGATGGCGCCAAGGCGGCGGGTGCCTTCAAAGACGATGGCATAGTCGCGCAGCTCCTTGAGTTCAAGCTTGCCTTTGCGCGGCCCCTCCAGGCGCGTGCGGTAGAG
Organism: Acidobacteriota bacterium; assembly: GCA_016213725.1. GTDB lineage: Bacteria > Acidobacteriota > Terriglobia > Bryobacterales > Bryobacteraceae > Paludibaculum. The sequence continues at coordinate 15,369 of JACQZS010000201.1, forward strand.
CACGAAGCCGTAGGAGGAGCTCATGGACTCGAAGGTCTTCGGCTTCTCGCTGCGCACGGGGTTACGGAGCAAGCCAAACAGGGGCGCCTGCTCGTTGAGGGCAAAGCGCGGGATCTCGACGAGGGGGAGCGCCGGGGGCAGCGCGGGGAGGCTCTCGCCGGCGGGCAGGTGTTTGGCGATGGTGTCGCGGAAGAGAGGGAACTTGGGGGCGGGGCGGCCGGCTTCGTCAATGGGGGAGTCGTAGTCGTAACTGGTGATGTCGGGCTGGTAGGCTTTGCCGAAGTTGGCGCCGGCCATGTAGCCGAACGAAGTGCCGCCGTGGACCATGTAGAGGTTGAAGCTGATGTTGCGCTGGAGCATCCAGTCGATGCCTGCAAGATGGACCTTGTTGTCGCCGGTGTGGTGCTTTTCGCCCCAGTGGTCGAACCATCCGCACCAGTATTCGCCGCACATGAGGGGGACGTTCTGGCGGAACTTGGCGAAGTTGGCGAACTCCTGCTGGGGAGCGCCGCCGAAGTTGACGACGGAGGGGAGATCGGGAAATGTGCCGTTGGCCAGCATGTAATCGAGCGAGCCGTCGGAGGTGTAGAGCTGGATGTCGATACCGGCGCTTTCGATGGACTTACGAATGGCGTCTTTGTAGACTTTGTCCGCGCCGATAGGCGGGCGGAGAGAGCCGTATTCGTTCTCCACCTGCATGAGGACCACCGGGCCGCCGCGGGTGATCTGCAGCGGGGCCACTTCCTGGAGCAGGCGTTTCAGGTAGCTATCCGCAGCGCGAAGGAAGTTGGGATCGGAGGTGCGCACCTTCATGCCGGGGGTCTCCCACAGCCAGGAGGGGAAGCCCCCGAACTCCCATTCGGCGCAGCTATAGGGACCGGGGCGGACGATCACCCACAGGCCCTCTTCCTGGGCGGTGCGGATGAAGGCGGCGATGTCGAGGTTGTCTTCAAAGCGGAACTGGCCGGGGCGCGGTTCGTGGGCGTTCCAGAAGGAGTACATGCAGAGCGTGTTGAGGCCCATGGCGCGCATGGTCTGCATGCGGTGGCGCCAATACTCGCGCGGGATGCGGGCGTAGTGCATCTCGCCGGAGCGAATGACGAATGGTTTGCCGTCGAGCATGAAGCGGTCGCCCTGGATGGCGAAGGTGTGCTTGACCGTGCTCTGGGCCGCGGCCGGGGCGGCTGCAATCAATGAGAGAACTTCGCGCCGTTTCATCCGCTTTTAGTGTAGCGGGTAGAATAGTATTTGATGCCCGCCTCCGGCGCGACAGGCGCCCTTCTCATCCATATCACCGGCCACGACAAGCCCGGGTTGACTCATTCGCTGGCCTCGATTCTGGCGCGATACCAGACGCGGATTCTGGATATCGGGCAAGCCGTGATCCACGACGGGCTGGCGCTGGGCATTCTCATCGAGATGCCGGAAGCGCTGCGTTCCTCCGCGCTGTTGACGGACCTGCTGCTGGAAGGGCACCGGTTGGGCGTGCAGGTGAAGTTCTCGGCCTCCACTTCGGAGGAATACGAGCATTGGGTGCACGCGCAGGCCAAGCGGCGGTTCATTGTCACGGTACTCGGGCCTTCCATCGAGGCTCAGCACATTGCGACGGTTTCCGGCGCGTTGGCGGCGGCGGGGTTGAACATCGATCGGATCGACCGCTTGTCATCGCGCACGCCGCTGAAAATTGGAGAGGGGCCGTCGCGATTTTGCGTGGAGTTCAGCGCCAGCGCCCCTGCATCTGCGGCGGAGGCAGATGAAGACTCCGTGCGCACGAGCCTGGCGGCGATGACGGCCGCGGGCGACATCGACGTGGCGTTCCAGCACGATTCGGTGTACCGGCGGAACCGAAGGCTGGTGGCGTTCGACATGGACTCGACGCTGATCCAGGGTGAGGTAATCGACGAGTTGGCCCGGGAAGCCGGCGTGGGCGAGCAGGTGCAGGCGATCACGGAAGCGGCGATGCGCGGGGAATTGGATTTCCAAGGCTCGTTCCGGAAGCGGGTGGGCCTGCTGAAGGGCTTGCCGGAGGCGGCGCTGGCGCGTGTGATCGAGCGGATTCCGCTGACCGATGGCGCAGAGCGGCTGGTTTCAACGCTAAAGCGACTAGGGTACAAGACGGCCATCCTCTCCGGCGGCTTTACGTTCTTCGGCAAGGTGCTGCAGCAGAAACTGGCGATCGATCACCTGCACGCAAATACATTGGACATCCGGAACGGTGTGGTAACGGGCGAGGTGATCCCGCCCATCGTGGACGGACAGAGGAAGGCGGACCTGCTGCAGACACTGGCTTTGAGCGAGGGACTGTCGCTGGAGCAGTGCATTGCCGTGGGGGACGGGGCGAACGATCTGCCGATGCTGCGGCTGGCTGGATTGGGGATTGCGTTCCGGGCCAAACCGCTGGTGCGGGCCTCTGCGCGGCAGTCGATTTCGGCGCTGGGATTGGACGGAATCCTGTACCTGATCGGCGTGCGAGACCGCGAGATCTTTTAACGGTTCCCCGCTGTCCCCGGCCGCGGCTCCATAGTAGACTCGACTCAGCTTCCACGCTAAAGCTATCAATGTGCAACCACCGAAGCGAAAGGGGGCGAGCCGATGTCTGCGCAGTCCACAACGGGGAACGGAGCCGCGCCAAGGCGCGGGCGCGAGGAGTGGATGAGGCTGGCGCCGGCGCTCATGCTGGCGGTCCTCTGTCCGCTGGCCGCCCAGGAGATTCCGTACACGGTGGCCGCTGAGCCCTGGGCGGAACTGCTCGGCAATCACAGGGCGCGCATTCACTGCCAGGGAGGAGCGGACGCGGTGTGGGCTCACATCGGCTGGCGCCGGCACGACGCGGAACCGCAAAGGAAGGCGGTGCTGGTGGCCGGAGCCGACGGTGTGCCGATAGCGAACGTAGTCGCGGTGAATGTGACCGGTGCAGCGGGCGACGTCGTTTTCCAACCGATGGCAGGCGTGGAAGATTACTACATCTACTACATGCCGCGTCCGGAGCCGCCCAAGCGCGGCGCGCTGGAGCAGAAGGGCGCCTACCTGGCGCCGCGGGAGACGGCCTCGCCGGAATGGGTGCAACGGAACGGCCTGACGGCGGATGGGCTGGCTTCGGGGCGCTGGAAGAACCTGCCGCGCGCCCAGGTGATGGAGTTCCAATCCAGGACAAAGTTCGACTCGTTCTACCCGATGGAAGTGGCCGCCACCGCCGATGAGATGGCGCAGCTCAGAAAGAACCATCCGGAGCCGTACCTGGTGTTTGCCGAGGACCGGGAGCATCCTATCCGAATGCGTGATGCGATTCCCCTGCGCTGGATTCGCTCCGGCCCCGTGAGCGCGCTCCAGGGGAAGGCATACCGGGGAGAGCTGTTCGTCTTTCAGATCGGCATCTACGCGCAGCCGGGGCTGACGGCCGAATCCGCCATCGGAGTGCGATTTGAGGGTCTGCAAGGGCCCCAGGCCGTGACCGTCCCCGCCGAAGCTTTCGAGTGCTTCAACACCGATGGGATTGACGCCCAGGGCCAGGCTTTCCGGAAGGAATTCAGAGTCTCGCCGGGGACTGTGGGCGCGCTATGGTGCGCCGTTCGGATTCCGGAATCGGCCAAGCCCGGCGCCTACCAAGGAAAGGTGTATGTCGCACCGGCAGGACAGGCGGAGGTAGCCGTGCGCCTGGATCTGACTGTGAGCCAGACGTTCCTGCGCGGGGCGGGCGTGGATCAACCGGAACGGCTCGCCCGCCTGCAGTGGCTCAATTCCAAAGCGGGCCTGGAAGATCGGATCACCAGCCCCTACACTCCGCTGCGCGTGACCGGCGACACGGTGGACTGCCTGGGGCGGGCAGTGCGATTCGGCCCGCAGGGCTTCCCGGCGGCTATCCGGGCGGGGACAGACGAGGTGCTGGCAGCGCCGGTGGCATTGCAGGTGGATCTAGGCAAAGGGCCACTAGTTTGGAAGGGCGCGGGGAAGGTGGTCTCGTCGTCGGCCACGAAGGTGGTGCGGGAGTCGCAGAGCGCGGCCGGCGATTTCCGGTTGCACGTCCGCACGACGATGGAGTTCGACGGCGGGATCGGGTTCGACGTGCGCCTGACGGTGAACGCCGCCGCCCAGGTCTCCCAAATCTCCCTCGAATTGCCGCTACGGGAGGCGGTGGTGCCCTACAGCGCCGGCATGGGTCTGACGGGCGGCAAGCGCCCGGCGGCGTGGCAATGGAAGTGGACCGACCAGCCGCAGCGCTGGCGGGACCAGGGCAATAATCTCGAGTACTTCATCTGGCTGGGCGGCGTGAAGTCCGGCCTCTATTGCAGGCTGAAGTCGCCGCTGGAAGACTGGCAGAACGGAACCGGCGGGGGCGTGAGCCTGGCGCAGGACGGGGCGGGGCGGGTGCGATTCCGCGCCCAGACGGGCCCCCGCGATCTCAAAGCGGGCCAGGAGCTGAACCTCTCCTTCCGCCTGCTGCCCACGCCTCTGAAGCCGCTGGACCCGGACCACTGGAAGTATAAATACGCGCACACTTACCGGCCGCTGGACGAGATCCAGGCCACCGGCGCGACAGTGGTGAACGTCCACCACGACCAGATGCCCAACCTTTGGATCAACTACCCGTTTCTGAACTTCGACCTGCTGGTGCCCTACATCCAGGAGGCGCATGCGAAGGGAATGAAGGCCAAGGTGTACTACACCATCCGGGAACTCACCACGCGCCTGCCCGAACTGTGGGCGTTCCGGAGCCTGGGCGAGGAGATCTACCGCGTGGGCGGCACGCAGGCCCATGGCGCGGCGTACCTGGATTCCTGGCTTCAAGAGCATCTGGTTTCGGGCTATGCGGCGGCCTGGATCACGCGGACGCCAATCGGGGAGGTGGACGCGGCGATCCGGACGAACCGCGAGTCGCGGCTGAGCAATTTCTATCTCGGCGGGCTGGAGTGGCTGGTGCAGAACGTGGGGATCGACGGGCTCTACCTGGACGAGGTCGCCTACCCGCGCGAGATGATGCAGCGGGTGCGGAGAGTGCTGGAGGCGCGGCCGGGCACGATGATCGACCTGCATGGGAACCGGCAGTGGTGGTCCTGCAATTCGCCGGTGGGCTACTACATGGAGCACTTGCCGTATATCGACCGCACGTGGTTCGGCGAGGCGTTCAACCCGGACTGGCCGGCGGATTTCTGGCTGGTGGAGATGTCGGGGCTGCCGTTCGGGCTGTCGGGCGACATGCTGCAGAATCCGAATCCGTGGCGCGGGATGCTGTTCGGCATGACGGCGCGGGCGTTCTATGGCAGCGCGGATCCCAGCGGCATCTGTAAACTGTGGGACCGGTTCGGCATCGACAAGTCCGAGATGATCGGCTGGTGGGACTCGGGCTGCCCGGTGAAAACGGACCGCCAGGATATCCTGGCCACGGTCTACCGGAAGCCCGGACGGGCGCTGGTGTCGATCGCCAGTTGGGCGCCGGAGGCGGCGCAGGTACCGCTGACCATCGATTGGAGGTCGCTGGGCATCGACCCCCGCACGGCCCGCATCAGTGCCCCGGCCATCGAGGGATTTCAACCCGAGGCGAAGTTCGAAGGCGGACAACCGATCCCGGTGGCGCCGAAACGCGGATGGCTGCTGCTGATCGAGTGAATCGACCGCCGCTACACGCGTGACCCCGGCGCCGGGGATGCCCGCTGCCGATGGCAGGGGCCGAGACGGGCCGGAGGGAGAATCCCGTTGCGTCCGAGCCGAGAATTGGGGGGCCGGCAGGGGCGATTCCTGGCTTTCGGAAAAAAGAAAACGCATACATGGTCTGTCTGCGTGGTTTCACGTATTTTAACGTTGTAGATACTTGGCATAGAAGTTCTGATATAGTAGACTTTTCTAAGCTTCAACGCTAAAGCTACTCCTCCGCCGATGCACACGTTTTCAAGCGAAGGAGAAAGGGGTTCATTCATGCGTCTACGTTGTCTCCGTCTGCTCGGAGCCGCATTGTTCGCTACAGTGTCGGCTTGGGCTCAAACTTCCGCGGGTGTCATTTCAGGACATGTTGCCGATCCTCAGGGCAACGCCGTCCCTGGCGCGGAAATCACACTAACCCAACAACTCACGAGTGTAAAGATCAACACGAAATCCGACACGACGGGAGACTTCGTTTTTCCGTCGGTATTGCCGGGCCAGTATGCCATTTCGGTTTCGGCACCGGGCTTCAAACGTTTTGAGAAGCGCGACTACAATCTGTCCGCATCGGAGCGCCTGAATGCGGGCACCCTGGCGCTGGAAGTGGGCTCCCTGAACCAGGAAGTTACGGTGACGGCGGAGGCCACCGCAGTGCAGACGGCCAGCCAGGAGCGCTCCGCGTTGCTGAACGACAAACAGATGAGCATGTTGTCCACGCAGGGCCGCGACTACCTAAACATGCTGAAGGTGCTGCCGGGCGTGACCTATCCCGACGGCGGCGGCACGCAGGCGCTGGGCACCTCCGGCGCGCCGATCATCAACGGCACCCGCAACGACTACACTTCGCTTTCCTTGGACGGCGTGGTGGCGAACAACCGCGGCATCGGCACGACGGAGAACATGGTGAACCTGGACACGGTATCCGAAGTGAAGGTACTGATGTCGAACTACCAGGCCGAGTTCGGCAAGAACGCCGGACCGATCATCAACGTGGTGACCAAAGGCGGAACGCAGCAGTTCCACGGAACCGGCTACTGGTATAAGCGCCACGAGATGTGGAACGCCAACAACTTCTTCAACAACCGCAACGGGCTGTCGCGCGGGCGGTACCGCTACAACACGCTGGGCTACAACGTGGGCGGGCCGATCTATTGGGGCGACAAGTTCAACAAGGAGAAAGACAAGCTGTTCTTCTTCTGGTCGCAAGAGTATCTGCCGAATACGTCGCCGAGCGTCCGCACCTATACCTTCCCGACGGATCTGGAGCGGCAGGGCAACTTCTCGCAGTCGCTGCAATCGAACGGCGCGCTGATCCCGGTGAAGGATCCGCAGACCGGTGCGAACTTCCCCGGCAACATAGTGCCGGTGACGCGGATCAATCTGAACACGCAGAAGCTGCTGAACGTCTTCCCGATGCCGAACTTCTTCGACCGCACCATCACGCGGGGCAACTACAACTACCAAGTGAACGACACGGTGGACCGCCCGGTGAACCAGCAACTGCTGCGTGTCGATTACAACCCGACGGCGAAGTGGCGTACCTACTTCCGCGGCATGGCCATGTCTGTGGGCCAGAACGGTTATGCGACGTCGGCCAACCCCAACGCCTGGGGCATCCAGCAGACCTACGACACGACGAACCCGAACGTGGCGTGGAATGCGACATTCCTGGCGTCTCCGACGCTGGTGAACGAGTTCTCTTTCGGACTGTCGCGCTGGACGGAGATTCAGGCGATTACGGATTCGGAACTGGACAAGCTGAACCGCACCAAGCTTGGGATCAACATCGGGCAGTTCTATCCGAAGAACAATCCGCTGAACGTGATTCCTTCAGCGAGTTTCGCCAGCATTCCGACCGGGGCGGCCTCGGTCGCCTACGACGGGCGTTTCCCGATGGACAACTACGTGAACGCGTGGTCGATCTCGGATGGCCTGACGAAGGTGTACAAGTCGCACACGATGAAGTTCGGCTTCTACTGGGAGTGGGCTGAGTACCTGCAGTCGCACCACGCCGGGTCCGGCGGGACGTTCGCGGGCAGCTTCGCATTCGGCCGCGACACGAACAACCCCTACGATTCGGGCCATGCGTACGCCAACGCGCTGCTGGGCAACTTCTCCACCTACCAGGAAGTGACGACGCGCGTCGACTACCAGCCGGTGAACAAGGTGATCGAGTTCTACGCGCAGGACACGTGGAAGGTGAACCGCAAGCTGACGCTGGACTATGGCGTCCGCTTCACGATCGACCAGCCCTCCTACCAGCGGCTGGACGTGGGCGGCAACTTCGACTTCGCGGCATACGACCGCAGCAAGGCGCCGACGCTGTATTACCCGGCGCTGGATTCCACGGGCAAGCGCGTGGCGCAGAACCCACTCACCGGGGCCTTCTATCCGGCGTCCTACATCGGCCGTTTCGTGCCGAATTCGGGCGACCCCAACATCGGCGCGGTGAAGGCCGGCACGTCCGGATATCCGCGCGGCTTCGTGGAGAGCAATGGGCTGATGGCGGCTCCGCGCATCGGCCTGGCATACGATCCGTTCGCCGACGGCAAGACGGCCATCCGCGCCGGCTTCGGCATGTTCCTGAACGCGCGGGCACGCTCCGGCCAGGTGGGTGACATGAGCTTCAACCCGCCGGTGCAGAGCTTCCCGCAGCAGTATTACGGCAACGTGGATTCGTTCCTGAGCAGCAGCGGCACGGTAGCGCCCTCGAACTTTACGCGCGTGCTGGAACGGAATGCGCATTTGCCGTCGATCTACAACATGACGTTCGGAGTGCAGCGCAACGTCGGTTTCCAGACCGTGGTGGACGTGGCCTACGTGGGCAACGTCGGGCGGCACCTGGGCCAGACGATGCAGATGAACACTCTGCCCTACGGCATGCGCTTCCTGCCTTCGAGCGCGGATAAGACGACGGCCAGCTCGCCGCTGCCGGACGTCTTTCTGCGGCCGGTGTATGGGTGGGGCAACCTGCCGTATCTGAGCTTCGGCGGCAACTCGAGCTACCACTCGCTGCAGACGCAGGTTCGACGCAACTTCAGCAAAGGGCTGCAGTTCAGCGCGGCCTACACCTGGGGCAAGGCAATGGGCTACGGCGACGCCTACGACGCCGGGCTCGCGGTCTACAACAACCCGCGCTACTGGAACTACGGGCCTGTCAGCTACGACCGCACGCACTCGTTCGTGTTCAATTGGGTGTACGACCTGCCTAAGGTCAGCACCTATTGGGATCATTCAGTGGTCAAGTGGGTGTTCGACAACTGGCAGGTGTCGGGCATCGCGTCGTTCATCAGCGGTTCGCCGCGCGGCGTGAGCCTTTCGCTGTCGGACGGCGCCGACCTCACCGGCGGCGGCGATGGCAATACACCGGTGATGAAGGGTACGGCCATGCTCTCGAAGTCCGAGCGCAGGTTCGACCGCTTCTTCAACACCTCGGTGTTCGCGCGTCCGGCCAAGCTGGAGCGCGGAGCCGGCGCGGCGTCCACGGTCTACGCATTCCGCGGCCCGGGCATCAACACCTGGGACCTGACGTTCTTCAAGAACATCCCGGTGAAGGAAAAGGTCTTCTTCCAGTTCCGCTGGGAGATGTACAACGCCTTCAACCACACGCAGTTCAACGGCGTGAACACCACGGCGCAGTTCGACGCCAGCGGCGCGATCGTCAACACCGCCTTCGGCCAGATCACTTCGGCCCGCGACCCGCGCATCCAACAGATGTCGCTGCGCCTGACGTTCTAGCAAGGAGCCGGCATGCTCGCCCTGGTGCTCTTGACGCTGGCCAGTCCAAATGGCCAGGTCTCCATGACGATGGATGCGGCGCCCGCGCCGCGGCTCACCGTCAAGCTCGCCGGGCGGGCAGTGCTGGAGCCTTCGCCGCTCGTATTTACCCTGAACGGCGCGGACGTATCCGCCGGTGCAAAGCCGGGCCGGATCGTCCGCGGCCGAGAGGGAGATTGTTCGACGGCCAGGCTGCCATTTAGCGGGAAGACGCCCCACACGCTGGAACTACGGGCCTGCAACGGGGGCGTTGCGTTTCGTAATGTCGTGCCCGGCTCAGGCAGCCGGACGCCGGGGGAAGCCACGGCGTTCCGGCTGCCATCGGGTTCGATCGTGTGGTCGCACGATCTGGAGGGCCACTACGAGGCGCTGCACGTGCGGCGCAGGATTGAGGATTTTCCGGCGGGGCAATGGGCGGCGCCGCCGGTAACTTACAGATTGCCGGAGGGGGCAGGCTACGCATCGATCACCGAAGCGGCGCTGTATCACTATGCCGGACTGGCGCTGCAAGGCGACGGTCAGGGATCTCTGGTGGTGCGACTGGGGCACGAACACCCGGCATCGTACCCGTTCCGATTGAGATACAAGGACGATGTCGAGCGACTGAAGCAGGCGGCCCCGGTGGAGGGCACCATCACCACGCCGTGGCGGGTGGTGATGGTGGGAAAAGACCTGA
>JACQZS010000205.1 GCA_016213725.1 Acidobacteriota bacterium
AACTCATCTTTCTCACCGTCAAGCCGCCCCGGTTCGTCGCCAGCTTGATCTCAGGTCCGGCGCCCAGCGCGCCGCTGATCGAGCCGCCGTGGTCCTCTTCCCGGGTGATCAGCTTCGAGTCGAAGTCGTTGCTCAGCTCGCCGCGCTTCGTCGTCGCATGCAGGCTGAACCTCGACTGCGCCGGCAGCGCCAGCTCGATGTCGCCCGAATCCGTCCGCGCGTCGATCCGGCCCACTTGCGACTTCGATTGCCGGATCTCGATGTCCCCGCGGTCCAGGTCCAGCGTCACCGTCTCCGTCGCGTCCGTCAGTTGCACGTCCTTCGACCGCGCTTTCAGAAACACCGGGCCCACCACGTTCGTCGCCGTGATCGTCGACAGCGTGATCTGAACCTCGCCCGGCACGCGCTCCATCCGCATCTCCGTGCTCGAACTCTCGAACCTCACCGGCTTGGCCAGCTTCCGCAGCGCCAGCTCGCCCGAGTACGAACCGTTCACCACCACCTGTCCTTCTATCTCGTCCAGCTCCACGTCGCGCCCGCGGCCCGTCAACTCCACTCCGCCCTTTACCTGCACCGCCCGGATGATGTCGCTCTTGCGAGTGTCCACCTTCACCTGGCCGCCGATGTTCTGCAGCCGCACGCCGGCGTTGTCGGAGTTGATCTTCACGTCGCCCGTCACTCCGGTCACTTCCACGTCGCCGTAGCGCCCGCGCACTTCCACCATCACACCCTTCGGCGCCGAGATCTCCAGATCCGTCGTCACCCGCGGGCCGTCCACGCGATCCTGGTTGCACTGGATCGTCATCACCGTGCCCGCCGTGTCGATCTTCAGCTTCGACTGCTCGTTGGCCTTGTCCGCCTCAGAGCGCTGCATCGCCCGCACCGTCTTGCGCGCCGTCACGTTCACTTCCGCCGCGTCGACGCCCGTGACGCGCACCGCGCCGCGCGGGTTGTCCACTACCAGCCGGCCCTTGGCGTCCAGCTTCAGGCCCTGCTGGTTCTCGCTGTAGTCGTAGCTCTCCCCGAACACTTCCATGCCGCCCACCCGGAATCGCCCGAAGTTGTCGTGCGTGAATCGCTGCACGCCCCACACCGAAGACCCGATGACCGACAGCACGATGATCAGCGCCCACTCGCCGCCCGAGACTCCCGCCATCGGCAGTTGCCCGCCGCGGAAGTGAATCGCCAGCACTTCCACCAGCCGCACACCGCCCCACAGGATCAGCAGGAACGGCCAGTACGTCATGAATAGATCGAACAACGGTAGATCCGGCCGGATGTTCTTCACCAGGAACACCACGCCAATGGCAATCAATACCAGCGGCCCGACAAAGCTTACTCTTCTCATGGCTGCCCCTCCTTTCCCTTACGCCTGCCCGCTAGGGCTCTGGATCGTCATCCGTTCGGCCAGCTTCAATATGCCCAGCAGGATCAGCAGCGCCGGCCACGTCTTCGCGAAGCTGATCTCCTGGAACCGGTGCAGGCACATCAGCGTGCCCAGCGCCATCAGCATCAGCGGTCCTCGAATCGCCCGCATCAAGTGATAGGTGTTCACAGCGCACCTCCCGTCGGCGGCTCAGCTTTGTCTGAGCCCGCGCCATCGCCCTTCACCCGTTGATAGAGCATCGCGCAGCCCGCCGCGATCAACACCACCGGCCAGTACTTCAGCACTGCCCGCAAATGCAGCAGCTCGAGGTTGTTCAGGAGGAACAGCGTGCCCAGCGCGATCAGGATCACCGGCACCACCGGCAGCTTGCCTTCGCCGCCCTTCACTTGAACCAGCGAGGAGAATTCGTCCACCGGCTCGCCCAGCATGCGCTTGCGCGCCGTGTGATAGGCTTCGAACGCCATGTAGAAGTAGAACACCCCGATCAGCATTCCAAACAGCGGTTCCAGGCCGCCATTGGTCGATCCGGAGTTCATGATGCTGATCAGCAGTCCCAGCACCAGCACGTGCACCAGGCCCTTGGCATACTGCCCGTTGTAGATCGCGCCCACGCCCGGCACCAGGCCCAGCAGGAATGCCAGCCCCGGCGATACGCCGGGGTTCGGTACCGCCGCCGCCGCATACGGGCTCGCCGTTTCCGGCGCGCCGCTCTGCGGGGCATGCTCTTCGCAGAACACAGTGCCCTGCGCCACCTTCACCGTGTCTTCCGTCAGAGGCTTGCCGCACACGCGGCAGTAAGCCGTCACCGGTTTCGGAGTCTCGTTGGCCGTTGTCATGGCTTGGCCCTCCCATTGCTATTTCGATCCGTTTCCCCCTGGGGCTTCACCTCGATCGGCCCCTCCAAAGCAGTAGAGCCCGGCTGCGCCTGACTCGTTCCGGCGGATCCGCTGCCGGCCGCCTGCCCATCGCTCGTCTCATTCCAGTCTCTTAACGTCTGCTGGATTTCGTAGACCAGCCGCAGGCTTTCGTAATACTTCTTGCCGCGCTCCCAGGTGCGATAGGCCTGGTCTTCCAGGCTCGCCCAAACCTTGGCCGGTTCCAGGTCGGAAGCCTTCAACGGCCGCACCTGAATCCCGGCGAATCGCGCCAGCATCGAGAAACTCAAAATCGTCATCGCCATGCCCATGGCGAACTTCGGTTGCAGCACCGGCTCCAGCAGCCGGCCAATCCAGCTGCCCGCCTTCTTCACCGGCGTGTGCGCCTGCCGCGCTTCGTGCAGGATCGTGTTGACCAGTTCCGCGGGCGGCTCCACGTCCGCCGCCGTTTCCATGAACCCCAGTACCGCCTGCGAATCGGCCACCAGCTCCCGGCAGCTCGCGCACTTCTCCAGGTGCAGCTCCACCGTCGCCTTCTCCGCCGGCGACAGCGTGCCGTCCACGTAATCGCAGATCAGGGCTTCCAGTTCGACGCACTTCATACCAGTACCCTCTGCTTGCGCAGAATTCGCGCCAACTCAGCCCGCCCCCGGTTCAGCCTGGACTTCACCGTCCCCTCGGGCACTCCCAGTACCTGCGCGATCTCGCGGTACTCCAGCTCTTCCAAATCGCGCAAAATCACGGTCTCCCGCAGCTCGGGCGAGAGCTTGGCCAGCGCACCCTGCAATACTTCGCTCGCTTCGCGGCCGGCCAGCACCGCATCCGTGCGGCTCTCGATCGCGGCCTTGTTCTCCATCACCGCCAACTGGTCTTCGATCGAGTCAGTCGCCCTGTCCATCTTCGTCCGGCGGTAGTTGTCGATCAGCAGGTTGCGCGTCAACCGCGACAGCCACACTGAAAAGGAGCCCTCGCCGGCCCGGAAACTCTTCACGCTCTTGAACACCCGCAGGAAGACTTCCTGCGTCAGGTCCTGCGCTTCGCTGTCTTTGCCCGTGAAGCGGTAGCAGATGGAATACACGCGCCGCGTGTGCGCCTTCACCAGGTCTTCCCAGGCGCCCTCGTCGCCTCGCAGGCAACGCTCAACCAGTTGTGCGTCCAGATCCAGGTCACTCACGGAAGTGCGGCCCCATGCGGTTCCCAGGCCGCCCGGCTGCGCCATCGGGAGCGGTACCGCTCCCGTTCTGGGCCCCTGTGCCAATACCTGGTATCCCGCAGCCATCTTTGCCCCTTGCTCCTTCCGGAAGGCTCATTCTGAGTGCGGGATTCATCGAGACTGGTACTACCGGCGTTCCGATCTTCCCGTTTCTTGCCTTCCAGTCTGTACAACGAGGATTTATCATGAGAAGTTCGCTGAATTTGCGGCTACCGGCGGTCAGAGTTCATTCTAAGCGAATTCGCCCCGCCGCGTAGCCCATGGATCCGGCCCTTTTCGAATGGACAATTCAGAATCCGCTCCCGCCCCCGGCCGTTCAAGGCACTACCGTGCCGGGCTCTGGCTGACCCTGGCTTTATTGGCCTTCGCCGCATGGTATCTCTACCGCCGCGCGGCCGGGGCCGGATTCGAGATGGACCACTTCCTGCGCTCAGTGGCTTCGGCCGACTGGCGCTGGCTGGCCGCCGCCTGGCTCTTCACCATGCTTTCGTATTACGTTCGCGCCGTGCGCTGGATGGTGATGCTGAAGCCCATCGCGCCGGGAGCCTCGCGGGCCGCCGTCTTCCGCGCCACGGCAATCGGCTTTTCCGCCGTCTATCTCTTTGGCCGTCCGGGGGAGCTGGTGCGGCCTTACCTCATCGCGCGCTCGTCCGGGGTCTCGTTCCTCTCGCAGATGGCGGCCTGGCTGCTGGAGCGGATCTACGACACCCTGATCGTGCTGGCCCTGTTCGGCTACTCGCTGGCGGCGGTGGTGCAGACCCATCCGGCGGTGGGGCCGACGCTGCAGTGGATTCTGGAGCGCGGCGCGCTGATCACCGGCATCGCCTGTTCGATCTGCTTCGGAGCGCTGCTGGCCCTGCAGCTTTACGCCTCGCGGCTGGAGGCGCGCATTCTGGATGCGCTCGGATTTCTGAAGGCCCACCACCACGAGCGCGTCGTGCGCATCGTGCGCGCGGTGGTGGACGGGCTGCGGTCGGCGCAGTGCCCCAAAGCGACTTCGCTGCTGGTGCTGTGGTCGGCGCTGGAGTGGTTTGTGATCTACCTGTGCTTTTTCGCGGTGTTGCAGGCCTTCCCCGACACGGCGAGGCTGGGGCCGGTGGAGATCCTCACCTACATCGGCTTCGTGGCCTTCGGCAGCCTCGTGCAGGTGCCGGGGCTGGGCGGCGGCTTCCAGATTGGCGCCACCCTCGTGCTGAACGAACTCTTCCATCTGCCGCTGGAGCTGGCGGCCTCGGTGGCGCTGCTCACCTGGGTGGTGACGCTGGTGGGCGTTGTGCCCGTGGGCGCCGGGCTGGCTTTCTATGAAGGTCTCTCCTGGCGCAGCATTCTGGAGATAGAAAAGGAGACATCCGCTTGAACTGCCCCTTCTGCGGTTTCAAGGAAGACCGCGTGATCGACTCCCGCGAGTCCAAGGAAGGTGACGTGATCCGCCGCCGGCGGGAGTGCCTGCAATGCCTGCGGCGCTTTACCACCTACGAGCGCATCGACGAAGTTCCCTACATGGTGGTCAAGAAGGACGGGCGGCGCGAGAAGTTCGATCGCCAGAAGGTTCTGTCCGGGTTGCTGAAGGCCTGCGAGAAGCGGCCGGTCTCGATGACGAAACTCGCCGAACTGGTCGATGAGGTGGAAAGCAGGCTGGCCGACAAGGTGGATCGCGAGATCGCTACGGCAGAAGTAGGAGAACTTCTGTCGAAGCGTTTGCTGGCGTTGGACAAGATTGCCTACGTGCGGTTTGCCTCGGTTTACCGGGACTTTCAGGACGTGGAGGCTTTCTTTAGTGAATTGAAGGACTTAGTCAGCAAGAAGCGTGGCTGAAGAGCCACGGCGGGCGGCGCCGGCGGGAGAGTTTGCACACTCTTCTGTAACTATTTTGAAGCGGGGGCATCCTAACGAATAGGAGTTAACAGAACCGTAGTTCCGTGCTATGCTAATTCGGAGCGTCTGCCCAATTTCATCCCAGGCATACAATACAACGATCGCGCCGCGCACCGACGAATGTGCCGATCAGGCTTTGGCCTCCTGTTGCTTCGGATGATCAGGCTGTCTCCAGACGTTAGGTTTCTGTAAGGATATCATCCAATCCGCAAACTCGTGGTTGAGCGCCGCGCCGCACGCGCGCGCCCCACGAAGTGTCGTCTATGGGGCGGCTATGGGCCAGCCCCGGAGGTTCTTCCCAAGTGGATCAATTTGAAGATCAGTTTTTAGCCGACTCAACCGAATCGATGGGGATGCCCTTCGACGAGGAAGCCAATTTTTTCCATCCTGAAGACGTTCAGGAAGAGGATTTCCAAGCCGCCCAGCCGGTTGAAGAGTCGATTTACACCGACGACCCGGTGCGCGTGTATTTGCGCGAGATGGGCGCGGTTCCGCTGCTGACGCGCGAAGGCGAAGTGAATCTGGCCCGCAAGATGGAGCGCGGCAAGCTCCGGATGCAGAAGGCCATCAGCCGTTCGATTCTGGTTCAGCTGCAGATTGTGGACATTGCGGAGAACATCCGCAAGGGCGCATTCGAGCTGGACGACTTTGTGGAACTGGGTGAACTGGAAGAGGCCACCTCGGCGCGCGAGAAGCGCTCGCGCGAGCTGATGGCCGAATTCGACAACCTGTCGGCGCTTTACAAGAAGCAGGAGCAGCTGCGGGACAAGCTGGAAGCGGTGGCGGTGGCGAACAAGAAGGCGCGCCGCAAGGCCGTGATGAAGTTCCAGCGGGCGCGGATCGAGACCTCGCAGGCCATCCGCCGGATGCCGTGGCTCTCTCCGAAGTGGCGTTTGTTCTCAACCGCGATCGAAAAAGCGGTGGAGGAGATGAACTACCTGGAATCCGACATCCGCCGGCTGGAAGTGAAGAAGGCGGAGAATCAGGCGCGCATCCGGGAGCTGAAGCGGGAGATCAAGAAGCGGGAGACGCAGGCGGGCGCATCGTTGACCGACCTGCGGCATTCGCTGACGGTGATCCGGCAGGGCGAACACGAAGCCGAGCGGGCGAAGAAGGACCTGGTGGAGGCCAATCTCCGGCTGGTGGTTTCAGTGGCGAAGAAGTACGTCAACCGCGGGCTGCACCTGCTGGACCTGATCCAGGAGGGCAACATCGGCCTGATGCGAGCGGCGGACAAGTTTGAATACCGCCGCGGGTACAAGTTCTCGACGTACGCCACGTGGTGGATCCGGCAGGCGATCACGCGGGCGATTGCGGACCAGTCGCGGACCATCCGCATTCCGGTGCACATGAACGAGTCGATGAACAAGTTCCTGCGCGCCACGCGCGAGCTGGAGAAGGAACTGGGCCGTGTGCCGACGAACGAAGAGATTTCGCGGCGCATGGACATCCCGGTGGAGAAGGTTCAGAAGCTGAAGACGATCTCGCGGGATCCGGTGTCGTTGGAGACGCCGGTGGGGCGCGACGGCGAATCGGCGCTGGGCGACCTGATCGAAGACCGCTGGGTGGGCTCGCCGGTGGACGCCGTGATCGACTCCAACGTGCGGGACGAGACGGCCAACATCCTGAAGACGCTGTCGCCGAAGGAAGAGAAGGTGATCCGTCTGCGGTTCGGCATCGGATGCGAACGCGAGCACACGCTGGAGGAGATCGGGCAGCAGTTCGACGTGACGCGCGAGCGGATCCGGCAGATCGAGGCCAAGGCGCTGCGGCAATTGCGGTCGCCGGAGCGGGCGAGGCATCTGCGAGCGCTGTTGGCGGCCCGCTAACCAGGCAATAGAAATAAGAGACCGGCGCCACGGAGACCCGTGGCGCCGGTCTCGTTTTTGCGGCTCCCGGCGGCGATGGGGCCGAGGATGAAAAAAGTTGTCGGGTTTGAGGGCGATTTCCGGCGTTAGAGAACAGAGGGGCAGTTTCGCTCGCGATGCTGGTTACCCGCAGCCGCCTCGGAGGAGGTGGTACTGCCCCGATCCCGCTCCCCGCACAAGTCCGCGATTTGCTGCGCTAAACTGGCACTCTGTCCATGGAACGAGCTGGAGAGGCAAGCCTCGACGAGCAACTGCCGCTGGTTTATGAAGAACTGAAGCGGCTGGCGGCGGCGTATCTGCGGCGGGAGCGGCCCGGGCACACGCTGCAGCCGACGTCGCTGGTGCACGAAGCGTACCTGCGGCTGGCGGCGCAGCAGGCGACGGACTGGTCGAACCGGGCACAGTTCATCGGGCTGGCAGCGTCGATGATGCGGCGGATTCTGGTGAACTACGCCGAGAGCCGGAACGCCTCGAAGCGGGGCGGGGAGGCGGTGCGGCTGGAGTTGCGGGAGGGCGTGGCGGCGGCTCCGCAGCCGCTGGCGGCGGTGGACCTGCTGGGGCTGGATCAGGCGTTGAACGAACTGGCGGATTTCGACGCCGACTGTGCGAGGATCGTCGAGATGAAGTACTTCGGGGGGCTGCGCTTCCACGAGATAGCGACGGTGCTGGGGGTATCGGAGCGGACGGTGGAGCGGCAGTGGCGGACGGCGCGGGCGTGGCTGTTTGCGAGGCTTTCGGCCTGAGCGATGGCGGAGCTGAGCCCACAGCAATGGCGCGAGGTGGCGCAACTGTTCGAGGCGGCGGTGGAGCTGCCGGAAGCGGAGCGCGCGGAGTACCTGGCGGCGCGCTGCGCGATGGCGGAGATGCGGGAAGAGGTGCTGAAGATGCTGGCGGCGGACGGGGCGGCGGCGAGCTTCCTGGAAGAGCCGCCGTTGAAGTATCCGGAGCCGGGATTCGAGCCGGCCGAGGGGCTGGCGGTGGGTCAGTACAAGCTGGCGCGGCGGCTGGGCGAGGGCGGGATGGGGACGGTGTGGCTGGCGGAGCGAGCCGATGGGGCATTTGCGGCGCTGGTGGCGATCAAGTTCTCGCTGGGCGGACCGTTGACGGCGGCGGCGCAGCGGCGGCTGCTGGAGGAGCGGCGGATCCTGGCGCAGCTGCAGCATCCGCACATCAGCCGGCTGTTGGATGCGGGGGCGGCCGGGCCGGGGATTCCGTATTTCGTCATGGAGTACGTGGATGGGCGGCCGTTGCTGGAGTACGCGCGCGAAGCGGCGCTGAGCGAGGACCAGAGGCTGCAGCTTTTCGTGGACGTGTGCCTGGCGGTGCACTTCGCGCACCAGCGGCTGATCGTGCACAGGGACCTGAAGCCGGCCAACGTGTTTGTGGACGGATCGGGACGGGTGAGATTGCTGGACTTCGGAGTGGCCAAGCTGCTGCATCCGGAGGCGGAGGGGGCGGGCGGGGGGCAGACGGTGGCGGCCTTCTGGACGCCGGCGTATGCCAGTCCTGAGCAGCAGCGGGGCGAGCCGGTGACGACGGCGGCGGACATCTATTCGCTGGGCCTGATTCTGCGGGAGCTGCTGACCGGGGTGAGGCCGGCGGCCGGGGCGCAAGCTGGACAACCGGCGGCGGATCTGCGGGCGATTGTGGGGCTGGCGACGGAGGAGGAGGCGGAGCGGCGGTACGGATCCGCGAAAGCGCTGGCCGAGGATGTGGAGCGGTACCGGCAGCGGCAGCCGGTGCTGGCGCGGGCGCCGACGCGCGCGTACCGGTTCAGGAAATTCGTGGTGCGCAACCGGGCGCTCTCGGCGGTGCTGGCGGCGGCGGTGGCGGTGACGCTGACGGCCGTGGGGCTGTTTGCCTGGCAATGGCAGGCGGCGCGCAAGGCGGAGCTGAAAGCGCAGCGGAACCTGACCACGGTGCACCGGCTGGCGACCGACCTGATCTTCGACTACCACGATGAAATCGCGCGGCTGCCCGGCTCGACGGGGCTGCGGGCGAAGCTGGCGGCGGAGGGGTTGCGGTATCTGCAGGGGCTGGCGGCGGACGTGGCGCCGGGCGAGTCACCGGCGAATCTGGATCTGGAAATCGCGGAGGCCTGGCTGAGGCTGGGCGACGTGCAGGGGCGGCCGTGGACCGCGAACCGCGGAGACCATGCGGCGGCGCTGGCGAGTTACCGGCAATCGGAGGAGTGGGCGCGGCGGGCGCTGGGGAAACTGCCGCGGGCAGAGGCGCGGGATGCGCTGGCCAGCGCGCTGACGCGGCAGGCGCAGTTAGAGACGCGGCTGCACGAGTGGGAGAGCGCCCTCCGGCACCTGGAGGGAGCGCTGGCGGCGGTATCCGACGCGACGCTGAGGGCGAGCGCGCTGGCGGCGCAGGGCGACGCGTTGATCCGGGGGGCGAAGGGGAACGCGGCCATGCGGCAGCGCGGCGTGGACGCGCTGGAGCGGGCCTCGGCGCTGGCGGAGGCGGTGGCGGAGAAGGGGGCCTCGACGAAAGCGCTATTGCGGCTGAGGGCGGTGATCCACCAGCGGCTGGGGAACTGGCATGCGCGGACCAATCCCCAACAGGGACTGCGGCACCACCGGGACTCTCTGAAGATCTACGAGACGCTGACGAGGTTGGATCCGAGCGACCGGTTTGTGCTGCGGGACTACGCCGACGAACTGTCGATGAAAGCCGAGGCGCAGGCGGCGGCGGGAGACAGGGCGGGGGCGCTGGCGGATGCGGACCGCGCGATTGAGGTGTTCGAGCGGCTGGCGAAGCTGGATCCGGACAACCTGGAGGCGAAGAGGGATTTGGGGTATGCGTGGTACTCGCGGGTGGCGGCGGCGGGGTGCGATCCGGGCGGATTGAGGAAGACGGTGGCGATTTTCGAGGAGATCGCAAAGGGGCCGGCGTCGACGAAGGACGACCTGGAGTCGTTGGAGTCTCTGCAGGGAAGGCAGAGGCAGTGTCCGGGGGCGAAACCGTAGCGATCCTGGCTAAAAGATGGGTGTGTTGCCTAGAACTCAGGGAAGCGATTAAACTCAAATGAAGGAATCCTAAGATAGCTTTCGGAGGACAGTGGTTCTGGGTGTGGCTCAACAGAGGGCTGGGGTAGGCGCTGCCGTGCGGGGGAGGGAATGGCATGAGAGCCTGCAAGGGTTGCGGGCGCTGGCGATGACGCTGGTGTTCGGCTACCACTTCGTGTCGCTGACATTGACGGGCGGGCGGCAGTTATTCCATCCGGTCGGCTCGCTGGGGACAGACATATTCTTCGTGCTGGCGGGGGCGCTGGCGTACCGAAGCCTGATCCGGGAACCGGTGAGTTACTGGACGTACATGCAGCGCCGGATCTGGAGGATCTATCCGGTCTATCTGATTGTATTTGCGACATATGTGGTGATCGAACTGGTGTTGCGGACGGGGCGGATGCCGCTGCCGGCGACGTGGGGAGTGGCGGGGCAGTACCTGAGCGATATCCTGCTGTTGACGGCATTGAGGCGGGGGTGGCCGATTCTGGATGTGACCTGGGCGCTGCACTACATCTTCGCGTTCTATCTGTTTTCGCCGGTGGTGGTGTGGCCGCTGAGGAGGATTCAGCCGGAGTGGCGTCCGGTGGCGCTTGCGGGGCTTTGGCTGGTAGCGATGTCGGTGAGTGAGACGACGGGATGGTATCCGCTGAGGACGACGTTGTTGGTGGCCGGGCCGATGGTATGGGCGGCGCGCAGGATGTGGGAGAGGAGTTGGGTGGAAGTGGCGCTTCTGGCGGCGGGGTTGGCGGTAAGGATGTGGGGCACGACGCCGGAGTTGAAGTTTATGGGGACAGTGGTGGCCGTGCCGGTGATCGTGAGCATGGGACTGGCGGAAGACGGATGGTTCGCAAAGTTCCTGAGGTGGAAGCCGCTGGTGTGGGCAGGCGGACGGAGCTACAGTTTCTACTTGCTGCACTCGCTCCCGCTGCTGGCGATCAACCGGTACGGTTTCAATAACTTAACGGTGCTGAGCGCAGTGGCGGAGGGGGTGCTGGGCTACGCATTGGCGCTGGTGATGGCGGCGGGGATGTACAAGTGGGTGGAGGAGCCGCTGAGCCGCAGGGGGCGGGATGTTTGCGTGGCGCAGGGGGATAGTGTAGGATAAGAAGTTGCGGCACCTAGTGCGGACATTTCAGTGTGTCCGTACGGCGCCACCCTCCCGGGAAGCTTCCATTAAGAGCCCCGTGATTTCAAGAGGAATCCAACTATGTACGCAGTGATCGAAACAGGCGGGAAGCAGTACCGTGTGACCCCGGGCGACACCATTGTGGTGGAAAAGCTGGCCGGCGAGGCCGGTGCCGCGGTTGAGTTCGACAAAGTTCTGGCCATTGGCAAGGACGACGGCGAGCTGGTAGTTGGCAAGGATGTGGCCGGCGCGAAGGTGAAGGGCTCGATTGCGGGCCAGGACCGCGCGGACAAGATCATCGTCTTCAAGTTCAAGCGAAAGAAGCAGTACAAGCGGACGATCGGCCACCGGCAGGACCAGACGGCGGTGAAGATCGCCGAGATCGTTGCCTAGGCAGGCGCAAGGCCCAGGCGAGGACTAGGAGAAGAAGATATGGCACATAAAAAAGGTCTCGGCAGCTCAAAGAACGGGCGCGACTCGAACGCGCAGCGTCTGGGGATCAAGGTTTTCAGCGGGCAGGTGGTCACGGGTGGCTCGATTATCGTCCGTCAGCGCGGGACGCGCTACAAGGCCGGCGAGAATGTGGGCATCGGCAAGGACGACACGCTGTTTGCGACGGTGCCGGGGCGCGTGGAATGGCGCGACCGGGGCCGGATGGGCAAGTTTGTGAGCGTGGTTACGCTCGAGAGCTAGCCAGCCGGAACGAATTCAGAAACAGGGGCCGCCGGGCGGGGATCCGCCGGGCGGCCTTTTCCGTTTGTGTTGAGTGGTTGAGAGGGGAAGCAGATGTTTGTCGATGAAGTGACAATTCGAGTGAAGGCCGGGGACGGCGGGAACGGGTGTCTGGCGTTCCGGCGGGAGAAGTACGTGCCGAAGGGGGGTCCGAGCGGGGGTGACGGCGGGCGGGGCGGGGACATCGAGTTGTTCGCGAGCATCCACCACAACACGCTCCTGCACTTCCGGTTCAATCCGGAGCACACGGCGCAGCGCGGGCGGCATGGGGAGGGGAGCAACCGGACGGGGCGGCATGGCGATTCGATCGAGTTGCCGGTGCCGGTAGGAACGATCGCCTGGGATGCGGACACGGGCGAGATGCTGCACGATTTCACGGTGGAAGGGGACAGGTGTGTGGTGGCGAGGGGCGGGCGCGGGGGCCGCGGGAACCAGCACTTCGCGACGCCGGTGAACCAGGCGCCGACGCATCATGAAGACGGCCGGCCGGGGCAGGAGCGGCGCGTGCGGCTGGAACTGAAGCTGCTGGCGGACGTGGGCCTGGTGGGCTTTCCGAACGCCGGGAAGTCCACGCTGATCTCGAGGATCTCGGCGGCGCGGCCGAAGATCGCCGACTATCCGTTTACGACGCTGGAGCCGAATCTGGGCGTGGTGCAGACGGACGACATGAAGACGTTCGTGGTGGCGGACATTCCGGGGCTGATCGAAGGGGCGCACGAGGGGCACGGCCTGGGCATCCAGTTCCTGCGGCACGTGGAGCGGACGCGGCTGCTGCTGCATCTGGTGGACGTGAGCGAGTTCACGGGGCGGGACCCGAAAAAGGACTTCGACGTGATTCTGAAGGAGCTGGCGAGCTTCAGCGGGGAGCTGGCGGCGAAGCCGATGTTCGTCGTGGCGACGAAGATGGATGCGGCGCAGGACAAGAAGCGGGTGGAGAGTCTGCAGCGCAAGGCGAAGCGGAAGGGGCTGCCGTTCCTGCTGGAGGCGTACGCGAAGCTGAAGCCGG
>JACQZS010000206.1 GCA_016213725.1 Acidobacteriota bacterium
AACGGTTGGAAAGCGATTGCGCTCGCTGCCGGCGCGCGTCAGGAACTCTTCATCAGCACGGCCCTCAGCCAGGCGGAACTGGAGCGGATCATCGATACCGCTCTCAGCGAATAGTCACCCCGCCACTCCGATGTGCAGCGCCACGATGCCGAAGGTGAGCCGTGTGAAGCGGACACGCGTGAAGCCAGCCCCCTCCATCTCTGCCGCCAGCGCCTCCGCGCCGGGAAACTTCCTCACAGATTCGGGCAGGTAAGTATACGCGTCGCTATCGCCGGAAACGAGGCCGCCGATGGCGGGCAGGATGCGCGTGGAATAGAACCGGTACAACCCGCGGAACAACGGATTCGGCGGCGTGGAGAACTCCAGAATCGCCAGCATGCCGCCCGGCTTCAGCACGCGGTTCAACTCCCGGAGCCCTCCCGGGTAGTTGGTGAAATTACGAAATCCAAACGCCACCGTCACCAGGTCCAGCGAGCGGTCGGCGAAAGGCAGTGACAGTGCGTCGCACTCCAGCAGAGGTGTGAGTCCGGGGTGCTGCAGAGCCTTCTTTTGCGCCTCCAGCAGCATGGGGTGGCAGAAGTCGCCGCCCACCACGCGGGCCTTGCCGTTGGCGGCGGAGCGCAGCGCCAGCAACAGATCGCCCGTGCCGCAGCACAGGTCCATGATCAGGGCATCCGGCCGCTGTAGCACGTGTTTGGTGTGTGCCACGGTCCTCGAACGCCAATACCGGTCGATCTGAAATGACAGCAGGTGGTTGAGCAGGTCGTAGCGGCCCGCCACGCGTCCGAACATGCCGCGGACGTACTCCGCTGCCTGGCGCTCGTTCGCCGCTCCGCGCGGTGTTGTGCCTTTGCCGGGCGTCATCGCAGGCTGGCGTCCACGGCCTGCCGCACCACGGATTCGTCGATGCCCGACACAACGTCGGTCGATCCGATGCCGGTGGCGAGCACGAAGTGCACTGAGCCTTGAATCGTCTTCTTGTCCTTCACCAGGCGCGCCATCAGGTGCTCCGCTTGGATCCCCTCCAATGAGGGGAACGGACCGTAGCTGCGTACCACCTGCTCCATCTCGCCGCAGAGCGCCTCTGAAATGCGACCCGTGAGCCGCGACAGATGCAGTGCGGCGATCATGCCCAGCCCGACGGCTTCGCCATGCAGGAACCGCGCATATTGGGTTTCGGCTTCGAAGGCATGGCCCACGGTATGCCCGAAGTTGAGAATGCGGCGCAACCCGCCTTCGCGCTCGTCGGCGGAGACCACTTCGCACTTGATCCGCACGCTCTCGGCCACCATTGCGTCCACCGCGCCGGGTTCGCGCGCCAGCACACGGTCCCGCTCGTTCTGCATCAATCGGAACAGCGGCTCGCAGTGGATGATGCCGTGCTTGATCACCTCAAAGAGCCCCGCGCGGTACTCGCGTTCCGGCAGGGAGTCCAGCACGCCCGGATCCGTCAGCACGGCCAGCGGCTGGTGAAACGCGCCCACCAGATTCTTGCCGCTCACCAGATTCGCGCCTGTCTTGCCGCCCACTGCGGCATCCACCTGCGCCAGCAGGGTGGTGGGAACTTGGAGCACCGGCACGCCGCGCATGAACACCGCGGCGAGGAAGCCGCCCAGGTCGTTGACGATGCCCCCGCCGAATGCCACCACCAGGCTGGAGCGGTCTCCACCGCCTGCCATCATCTGCTCGGCGAACTCCTCCACGGTTGCCATCCGCTTGCGGGTTTCGCCTCCGGCGAATGTGATTCTCTGCCAGTTTCTTCCTGCCAGCGCGGCTTCCACCACCGCTCCGTGCAGCGCCCAGACGTCCTCCGTACAGACGACGAAGATCTTGCCGCGCTTTTGCGGGATCGACTGTGCCAGGCGGCCGAGCACACCGCGCTCCACAATGACTTCATAGCGTTGTGCCGCCGTTGTGACGGCATAGGCAGGCATAATCTTCGTTGTACCATGTGGGTATCGAAGCGATCTCCGAAGTGCTGCAGACTGACTACGTCGTCATTGGCGCAGGTGTCGCCGGCTTGCGGGCCGCCATCGAACTGGCAAAGGCCGGGCGGGTGCTCGTGGTGGCGAAGGATAGCCTGCGCGAATCGTCGTCTGAATACGCGCAAGGCGGCGTCGCCGTAGCCCTCAGCGACGACGACAGCGTAGCTCTCCACGAATCCGACACCCTCACCGCCGGTGATGGCCTATGTCATCTCGAAGCTGTGCGCACTCTCGTGCAGGAGGGGCCGGCGGCGATTAGAGAGCTGATCACCTGGGGCGCTGAATTCGACCGTGTCGACGGCAAACTCTATTTCGCGCGCGAAGGCGCTCACTCCTGTCATCGGGTGCTCCACTCGCACGGAGATTCCACCGGCAAAGAGATCGCCCGCGCTCTCTATCACGTAGCGGCCGCCTGCCCGAATGTCGCATTTCGCGGCTTCTCCGCCGTGGCGGACCTTCTCCTGCACGAAGGGCGCGTAGTGGGCGCGCTGGCGCTGGACGAGAAGACCGGCACCACGGTTCCCATTCTGGCGCGCGCAGTTCTGCTCGCCACCGGCGGCCTGGGCCGCGTTTTTGCGGCTACTACCAACCCCGATGTTGCTACCGGCGACGGCGTCGCCATGGCATGGCGGGCCGGCGCCGTCTTGAGCGATCTCGAATTCGTCCAGTTCCATCCCACTGCTCTGCGTCTTCCCGGCGCGCCCAGTTTCCTGCTCTCTGAAGCCCTGCGCGGAGAGGGCGCCAGACTGCTGAGCGTGCACGGAGAACGGTTCATGGTGGGCATCCATCCCATGGCCGAGCTAGCGCCGCGCGACGTGGTTTCGCGAGCCATCGTCGAACAGATGCGCCGCGACGGATCCACCCACGTCCTGCTCGACCTCTCCGGCCGCGGCGGCCTCGTGCGCAGGCGCTTTCCGAGGATCCACGCCACCTGCCTCGCGCACGGCATCGATCTCGACCTCGCGCCCGCCCCGGTCTGCCCCGCCGCGCATTACGCCATGGGCGGCGTTTGGACCGATCTCCACGGCCGCACTTCTCTGGAGGGCCTGTGGGCCGCCGGCGAAGTGGCCTGCACCGGCGTTCATGGCGCCAACCGTCTGGCATCGAACTCTCTGTTGGAAGGCATCGTCTTCGGGCGCCGCGCCGGCCACGACATGGCCGCCGTCAACCCTGGCGCTCCGTCCCTGTTTCAGGAGCCTTCAAACCCCAGCCTCACCGCGGACGTTGAGTCGATCCGCCTCCTCGCGAGCGACCTTTGCGGCATCATCCGCAGCGGCGCGGGGCTGCGCGAAGCCGTTCAGCGTCTCGACGATCTCTCCACCAAGACCGGCGGCGCACTCTCCCGCACCGGATTGGAGTGTGCTGCCACCAGAACCGTCGTGGAGTTGATCGCCCGTTGCGCGCTCGCACGAGAGGAAAGCCGCGGGGCGCACCGTCGGATCGACTATCCTAAGATATTGCAGGCCTTCCAGAAGCACTCCATGATCAGCCGCTCCCGACCCGAGGTTCGTTTTGAATAGCCGGAGTAGAGTCGTTTACCCGGCTACCGCCTTCGCGCTCCTGGCATCTCTCGAGATTGCCCGCGTCGGCCCCGAAACCGCCCTCTGGGCCACGCCCGCGATCTTAGGCGCCGCGATGCTCATCGCCTGGGCCGCGGAGTCCGCGCAGTTCTTCATTGCCCAGGGCTTCGCTCTCGCCATCCTCGCCTGGCTTCAGACCCTGCCCGAGTTCGCCGTCGAAGCCGTGCTCGCATGGAAGCAGCAGACACCCTACCTCGTCGCGAACCTTACCGGCGCTCTGCGGCTCCTCACCGGCCTCGGCTGGCCCATGATCTACGCGGTGGCCGCCTTCTTTTACCGCCGCAAGTACGGCAAGCCCATGGGCAGCATCAAACTGGCCGGTGAGCACTGCATCGAAGTCATCGGCCTCCTCGTGCCGCTCGTCTACATGATGCTCGTGTGGGCCAAAGGCTCTCTCGGGCTGTTCGACGCCACCGCTCTCATCGCCATCTACGTCGCCTACCTGCTGGTGCTCTCCAGAATGCCCCCGCAGGAACACGAGGGCATCGATGATCTGGATCGTATCCCGCGCAGCATCGTGCGCTCCACGCCCTTCTGGCGCACCTTCTGGATCGTGGCTCTCTTCGCCGCCGGCGGCGCTCTCATCTACTACGCGGCCGAGCCTTTTCTCGGCAGCCTCTTCGCGCTTTCCGCCATCGTCGGCGTTCCCAGCTTTGTCTTCATCCAGTGGGTGGCGCCCTTCGTCAGCGAGTTTCCTGAGAAGGTCTCCGCCTTCTATTGGGCCCGCACCATCGACCGCGCTCCCATGGCTCTCATGAACATGGTTAGCTCCAACATCAACCAGTGGACCCTGCTCGCCGCCATGCTGCCCATCGTCTTCAGCGTCAGCGTCGGCGCCCCTTCCGCCATCCAGTTCGATTCGCACCAGGAACTCGAAATCCTCATGACCATCGGCCAATCCTTGGTCGGCATGATCTTCCTGGTCAATATGGAACTCGTCTGGTGGGAAGCCGGCGCGCTCTTCGGTCTCTGGTTCGGCCAGTTCCTGCTCTCGCCCATCAAGCCGGATGGGACGCTCGTCGGAGACATCGCAGGCCACTGCCACGAAGGCGTCACCGTGGTCTACTTCATCTGGTTCGGCATCGAGTTGATCCGCATCCTCTTCGGCCGCCGCATGCCTGTCGCGTTCACCCTCTTTGCCGAACATTGGCGGACTCACATCCGCCCCGCCCGCTAGAGCCGGATCGCCTCGCGCAGCACCTTCTCCCGCTCCG
Organism: Acidobacteriota bacterium; assembly: GCA_016213725.1. Taxonomy (GTDB): domain Bacteria; phylum Acidobacteriota; class Terriglobia; order Bryobacterales; family Bryobacteraceae; genus Paludibaculum. The sequence goes on from JACQZS010000206.1 coordinate 4,780, forward strand.
CCGTGCGCCGCATCACTTCGCCCCACATCGCCGGAAGCACCTCATCCATCGCCTGCAACCCCTCGTACGTCATTCCACCCGGAGTGCTTACTTCCTCCAGAATCTCCTTGCCGGCGATCCCCGCCCGCGGCAACTCCGCCACGGCCCGCACCGTTTCCCACACCAGAAACTCCCAATCGCCCTTCGGAATGTCCGGCTGCATCTCGTAAGCCGACTCGGCCCAGCCGGCACAGAATCTCGCCAGGAAGCCCGGACCGCAACTCACCACGTTCGTCGCTGCCCTGCTCTGTGATTCGCTGATCTCATAGACACGCGAAACCCGCTCCAGCAGGTCTCTCAACCGCGCAATGTCGTCTTTCGTCGAACGCGGCCCCGGAATCAGCAGGCTCACTCCGCGCCGCACGAACTGCGCGAACGAAGGGATCACCTTCGCCGTCCGGCAAGGGACCGCCGCGGCCAGTTGCTCCAGGCCCACCACGTTGGTGATCAGCACCAACAGGTGTTCCGCCGTCAGCGCCGGGCGGATCTCCTCCAGCGCCTCCGCCGTGTCCACCGGCCGAACGCAGAGGAATAGCGTCAAACACTCCCGCGCCAGTTCCAGGTTCTCGCCCGCCCGCAGCTGGTGGTAATGGATCGAGAGGTCCTCGAGCTTCTCCGGGCTCCGGTTGCTCGCCCATACGTCTTCCTCGAGCCTTCGGTCCGCGCCCAACAACGCGCGCACTAGCATCGACCCCATCCGGCCTGTCCCAATGAACCCGATTGCCATGCGAACAGAGTAGTACAATCCGGCGCGTTACACTGAAAGGGATTCATGCCACAAACGCAAAGGATCCACGGCACAACCATCCTGGTGGTCCGCCGCGCGGGCAAGGTCGTGATGGCCGGCGACGGTCAGGTCACTCTCGGCAGCGAGGTGCTTAAGGCCCGCGCCAACAAACTCCGCCGCCTCCATAAGGACAAGATCCTCGCCGGATTTGCCGGCTCCACCGCCGACGCCTTCTCCCTCTTCGCCCGCTTCGAATCGAAGCTCGAACAGCACGGCGGCAATCTGCCCCGCAGCGTCGTGGAGCTGGCCAAGGACTGGCGCACTGACAAGGTCCTGCGCCACCTCGAAGCCCTTCTCCTCGTCGCCGACCTCAAGAACATCTACATCCTCAGCGGCACCGGCGACGTCATCGAGCCGGACGGCGACAGCGCCGCCATCGGCAGCGGCGGCGGCTTCGCCCAGGCCGCGGCCCGCGCGCTGCTCGAAAACACCTCGCTCTCTGCCCGGGAAGTGGTGGAACGCTCCATGGCCATCGCCGCCGACACCTGCGTCTTCACCAATCACAACTTCCAGATTCAGGAGCTGGGCTGAGCATGGTGATCTACCTCCCAGGCGACGCCAACCGCGACGAGCCCTTGCTCGACGAACTCGCCCCACGCCAGATCGTCGCCGAACTCGACAAATACGTCATCGGCCAGGCCGACGCCAAGCGCTCCATCGCCATCGCCCTCCGCAACCGCATCCGCCGCCAGAAGCTCGATCAGGAAATGGCCGATGAGGTCATGCCCAAGAACATCCTCATGATGGGCCCCACCGGCGTCGGAAAAACCGAACTCGCGCGCCGCCTCGCAAAACTCTCCAATTCGCCCTTCCTCAAAGTGGAAGCCAGCAAGTTCACTGAAGTCGGCTACGTCGGCCGCGATGTCGAGTCCATGATCCGCGACCTCGTCGAAACCGGCATCGAGATGGTGCGCAACCAGAAACTCGATGAAGTGGCGGACCGCGCCGAAGACCAGGCCGAAGAGCGCCTCCTCGACGCCCTCCTCCCTCCTCCCGCAGAAGCCAGTGAAGCTGCCGATCGTAGCCGCGAGAAGCTCCGCGAAAAACTCCGCGCCGGCCGCCTCGACGACAAAGTCGTGGAAATCGAAGTGAAGGACCGCGCCCCCTCCTTCGAAGTGTTCACCAATACCGGCAACGAGGAGATGGACATCAGCCTCCGCGAGTTCCTCCCGCAGTTGCTCGGCGGCCGCACCACGCGCCGCAAGATGCGCGTCTCCGAAGCCTTCGATTACCTGATCCAGGAAGAGGAGAACAAGCTCGTCGATATGGAGCAGGTCACTCGCCTGGCCATTGAGCGCGTCGAACGCAGCGGCATCCTCTTCCTCGACGAACTCGACAAAATCGCCGGCCGCGAAGGCGGCCTCGGCCCCGACGTCTCCCGCGAAGGCGTCCAGCGCGACATCCTGCCCATCGTCGAAGGCACCACCGTCAACACCCGCTACGGCTTCGTCCGGACCGATCACATCCTCTTCATCGCCGCCGGAGCCTTCCACGTCTCCAAGCCGTCTGATCTTATCCCGGAACTCCAGGGCCGCTTCCCCATCCGCGTCGAGTTGAAGTCCCTCTCCGAAGAAGACTTCGTCCGCATCCTGACCGAACCCCGCAACGCCCTCATCAAGCAATACACCGCCCTGCTGGAAACCGAAGGCATCCAGCTCGAGTTTGCCGATGACGCCATCGCGGAAATGGCTCGCTTCGCCACTCAGGTGAACGAGTCCAGCGAAAACATCGGCGCCCGCCGCCTGCACACCATCCTCGAAAAGGTCCTTGAAGAGATCAGCTTCGAAGGCCCGGACCTCAAGAAAAAGAAGGTGCGTGTAGACGCCGCTTACGTCCGCAGGCAACTCGCTGAAATCGTGCAGGACCAGGATCTCAGCCGCTATATCCTCTGATGCAGCACCGCCCGTACATCCTCGCGCCCGTCTTTCTCAGCCTGGTGGGCTGCGGCTATATCGGCGACCCTATGCCGCCGGCTCTCAACATTCCCGTTCCTATCGAAGACCTGCGCGGCATCCAGCGCGGCGCCAGGATCTATCTCTCCTTCACCGCCTCCCTGGAAGCCACCGACAAGGTGATGCTCAAGAGCCTCTCCGGCCTCGAGTTGCGCGTCGGCGTAAACCAGCCCGGCGGCTTCGACATGGAACGCTGGCTGCAAAGTTCATCACAAATCGACGTCAAACCCGGCTCCGGAGAAATCCAGGTGGAAACTCCCTCCGCTCCTTGGGAGGGCAAGCAGATCATCTTCGCCGCCCGCTCTATCGGCCCCACCGGCCGCCCGGCGCGTTGGTCCAATCTGCTGGTGCTCAACATAGCCGCCGGCTTGAAGCCGCCGGAGGACCTCACCCTTACCGGCACGCCCCGGGGCGTATTCCTCCAGTGGAAGGGCGCTGGCCCGCAGTGGCGCGTTTGGCGCCAGGCCGAAGGCGAGCAGGAGCCCGCCGTCATCGGCACTGCCGGAGAGCCCGGTTGGCTCGATCAAACCGCCGAGATCGGCAAGTCGTATTCCTATACTCTCCAGCAACTCATCCCAACCGGCACCGCCACCGTTGAGAGCGATCTCTCCAAGACCGTCACCATCCGCTACGCCGACCGCTTCCCGCCGGCCACGCCCACTGGCTTCGCCGCCATCTCCGGCCTCAAGACCATCGAGCTGAACTGGGACCGCAACACGGAGCCGGATTGGAAGTCCTGCCAGGTCTACCGCGCCGAAGGCGACGGCCCCCTGCGGAAACTCGGCCCGCCCATCTCCGCCGCCAGCTTCAGCGATACCACCGCCGCCAGCGGGAAGAAGTATCGCTACGCGATTTCCTCCATCGACGAATCCGGCAACGAAAGCGCCCCTTGTGCACCGGTCGAGATCGTTGCTCCATAATGCCTGAAAGAGGTTTGCCCATGACCCGCTATGTCCGGTTTGCTCAAGATCCGGCGGTTCCCGTCACCGCGCCAGACACCCACCCCGGCGTGCTTCGCGGCGTTCTGGATGGCGATATCGTCACCACCACCGGCGGCAAGCATAGCCTTGCCCAGGTCCGCCTTCTTCCCGCCGTTTCTCCCACCAAAATCGTCTGCGTCGGCCGGAACTACGCCGAACACGCCAAGGAACTCGGCAACGCGGTCCCCACGGAGCCGCTCATCTTTCTCAAGCCGCCTTCCTCCCTCAACGCCCACGGCCAGGACGTCGTCTTTCCTGCCATCTCCCAGTTGCTCTCTTATGAAGGCGAGGTCGGCGTCGTGATCGGCCGCCGCGCACGCCACATCTCCGCCGCCCAGGCGCAGGATTACGTTGCGGGCTACACCATCGTCAACGACGTCACCGCCCGCGACCTTCAGAAGAAAGACGGGCAGTGGACCCGGGGTAAGGGCTTCGACACGTTTTGCCCGGTCGGCCCCTGGTGGGTGCCCAAGGAAGAGATCGATTTCGGCTCGCTCCGCGTCATCACCCGCGTCAACGGCGAGGTAAGGCAGGACGCTCCCGTCACGGACATGATCTTCGACGTCGGTGTTATCCTACAATTCGTCTCGGAGTTCATGACCCTGGAGCCGGGCGATCTCATCGCCACCGGAACACCTCCCGGTGTCGGGTCCATGCAAGTCGGAGACACCGTTTCCGTGGAAATTCCCAAACTCGGCTTGCTGGAGAATCGCGTGGCCGCCCCGCGCTGATCCCCGGCACCACCTGGCAGGACTCACCGTGTTGCTTCAAGACCCACGCTTTATCCTGGGCGCCGTCGTCTCCGCGGCGCTGCTCGCCGCCCTCGTCATCATCGTCTATCAGCGCCGCCTCACCCCGGTCGAAAAGGAACGCCGCCGCCGCGTCTTTCTCAACCGCGAGCGCCGCACCGTCGAAGGCCTCATCACCGAAGCCAACTCCTACCTCATCCACTACCAGTACGAACTCAGCGGCGTCATCTACTCCGCCTCCCAGGACGTCTCCGCTCTCCGCGGACTCCTCCCGGCGGACCCGGCCCGCCTCATCGGCGCCGCTAGCGTAAAATACGATCCTCGAAACCCGGCCAACTCCATGGTGCTGTGCGAGGAGTGGTCCGGACTACCCCTTAAGAAGGAGCTCACGGATGCAAATCACTCTTAGTCTACGCAAGGCCCTCCTGGCCGCTTTCGCCCTGGCCGCTGTGGGAGCGTGCCTCGGCGCAGCCGCTAACCGTTTCACCAAACCGAAATCCATCCTCCACGTCGTCACGCTTTACTACAAGGACGGCACCACGGAGGACCAGAAGAAGGATGTCGTCGAAGGCGTCGAAAAGATGGCCGCCGAAATCCCCGGGATCAAGAGCGTCTGGCTCAAAGGCGTCAAAGTCCAGGGCTCGCGCCAGGAGAAAGCAGCCGACGGGACCGTGAAGACGCGCCCCTTCACCGATGCCTTCGTCCTCGAGTTCGAAACCGAAGCCGCCTTCAAGGCGTACGAGGAACATCCTGCTCACCGCGCCTGGGCCGAGAAGACCTACCTCCCCTTGCGCGGCTATTCCTACACGCACGACATCACCAATCCCTAACCCCCAAAACGCGGAAAGGCCGGGGGCGGATATCCTGTAAGGATCATGCGAATGCTCCTGTGCTTCTTCTGTGCGCTCTCATTCGCCAGCGCGCAGAAGTTCGAGTTCTGGCCGGGCGCCCAATACGACCCGGCCATTCCCACCGTTGAAAAGGTGCTCGGTTACGAACCCGGCACCAAACATGCCACGCACGCCGACATCGTGCGCTACTTCGAGGCCCTTGCCGCCGCCGCGCCCGCGCGCATCAAGGTCTTCGAGTACGGCAAAACCTGGGAGGGCCGCAAGCTCATCTATGCCGTCATCTCCGGTGAGGACAATATCCGCCGCCTCCCCGAGATCAAGGCCGCGCAACTCAAGCTTGCCGATCCGCGCAAAACGTCTGAGGCCGATGCCAAGCAGATCATGGCCTCCATCCCCTCCATCATCAGCCTCTCCTACGGCGTCCACGGAAATGAGATCTCTTCTCCCGACGCCGCCCTGCTCACGGCCCATCACCTCTTGGCCTCGCTCAACGACCAGCTCGTCGCCAACGTCCTCAAGAACGTCGTTGTTCTGATCGACCCACTCCAGAATCCCGATGGCCGCGAACGCTTCATCCAGAATTTCCGAGTCAATGAAGGTCTCGAGCCCGATGCCAGCCCCGTCGCCGCCGAGCGCGCCGAACCCTGGCCCGGCGGCCGCTCCAACCACTACTTCTTCGACATGAACCGCGACTGGTTCGCCCTCACCCAGCCCGAGACTCTCGGCCGCGTCCGCTATCTCCGTGAGTGGCTCCCGCTCGTCATGGTCGATCTCCACGAGATGGGGGGCAACTCCAGCTACTTCTTCACCCCTGGCGCCCTGCCCTACAACCCCCATCTCACCAAGGACCAGGTCGCTCAGATGGACCTCTTCGGCAAGAACGACGCCAAGTGGTTCGACAAGTTCGGCTGGACCTATTTCACCCGCGAAGTCTTCGACGAGTTCTACCCCGGCTACGGCGCCTCCTGGCCCTGGTTCTATGGCGGCATGGGCATGACCTATGAGAACGCTTCCGTTCGCGGCCTCGTCTTCCGCCGCAACGACGAATCGCTCTACACCTTCCAGGAAAGCGTTCAGAAGCACTTCGTCGCCTCGGTCGCCACTTGTGAAACCGGGGTCCTCCATCGCGAGAAACTCCTCGATTCCTTCTGGCGCTATCAGGTCACGGCCCTCGACGAAGGTAAGAGGGAAGCCATCAAGGAATACATCCTGCCCCGCCGCGGCGATGTCAGCGCCGTCGATAAGCTCGGCCACATCCTCGCCGAACACGGCATCGAGGTGCGCCAGGCCCGGGCCGCTTTCAAGAGCGGCGGCAAGGAATACCCCGCCGGCTCTTACGCCATCTCCCTCGCGCAACCCCGCAAGCGTTTCATCCGCGTGCTGCTCGATCCGCAAACCCCCATGGAAGCCGACTTCCTCAAGGAACAGGAGCGCCGCCGCAAGAAACGCCTCCCCGATGAGATCTACGACGTCACCGGCTGGAGCCTCCCCCTGCTTTTCAATGTCGAATGCGTCGCCTCCGCTGAAGCCGTTGCCGGCGATCTCGCCCCGGTCACCGGTCCCTATCAGCCCAAGGGCGCCGTCTCCTCCAAGGCCGAAGTCGCCTACCTCGTCCCCTGGGGCTCCCAGGCCGCCGGCCGCTTCCTCACCGCCGCCCTGCGCGCCGATCTCAAGATCATCTCCGCCAACAAGCCATTCACCCAGGCCGGCCGCAAGTACCCCTCGGGCACGCTCATCCTCATGGTGAAGCAAAATCCCGCCGCGGTTCACGATCAAGTGGCCCGCATCGCCGCCGCCAGCGGCGCTGAGGTCATCGCCACCAGCACCAGTTGGGTGGAAGAGGGCATCAACTTCGGCAGCAACAATTCCATCGTCCTCAAAAAACCCGCTGTCGCCATGCTCTGGGATTCGCCTACCTCCGGCTCTTCCGCCGGCCAGACGCGCTTCGTCCTCGAGCGCCAGTTCGGCTACCCCGTCACCGTCATTCGCGCCGCCTCGCTCGGCATGGCGGACCTGACCAAGTTCCAGGTCCTCATCCTGCCCGAAGGCGGCTACGGCGCCACCGTATCGCCCGCCGCGGCAGACCGCATCAAGCAGTGGGTGCGCAACGGCGGCACACTGGTCGCCTTCGGCAGCGCGCTTTCCTATCTCTCCAGCCCGGCCGTCGGCCTGCTCGGTCTGCAGCAGGAAGGCCTCGCCAAGGACGCCGCCTCCCCCGCCGCCAAGCCGGCTGACCCGGCCAAGCCCGCCGATGCCGCTAAGCCCTCCGCGGCTTCCGGCGCCGTGGCTGGCGCCTCCTCTCCAGCCCCCGGCGGCCCCGCATCCCCCGGCCCCGGCGGCCCCGGCGTCGCGCCCGCTCCCGGCAAACTCCTGGCCAAGCAGGAAGACTACGAGAAGGCCATTCAGCCCGATTCGCAGTTGCCCGATGCCGTCGCCGGCGTGCTCGTCAAGGCGAAAGTCGATCCTGAAACCTGGGTCACCGCCGGCCTGCCGGAAACGGTGAACGTGCTGGTGGACGGCCGCTACATCTTTGCCCCCATCAAGCGCGATAAGGGCGTCAATGCCATCGTCTACGATGCCCCCGATAAGCTCCTGCTCTCCGGCTACATCTGGGAAGAGAACCGCAAACAGCTCGCCTTCAAGCCCTTCGTGGTGCTCTCCAGTGAAGGCCGCGGCAATGTCGTCGGCTTCACCTCCGACCCCAACTTCCGCGCCTTCATGGACGGCCTCAATGTCGCCTTCCTCAACGCCGTCTTCCGCGCCCCCACCAGCCTCGGACGCGGCGGCGCCGAACACGAGAACGAATAGGCGTTCCATCCGCTCCAGAACACAGGCAGGCCCGCCATCGCGGGCCTGTCACGTTTTCGAGTGGCACTGCTCCCCCCGCGCCCCGGGAGAGGCCCGGTAATTCGCGCCGCGGCCTTCGCCTGCCTGCGATTGTTCTCTGTAGATCCCCGGTCAGGATCGCGGCGCTTCGGGCTACAGCTCCAGCAAGTGGCCCATTCTCTTTTTCTTTGTCTTCATGTAGCGCGCGCTGTGGTGCCCGCGCGGCTCCGCCTGGCAGGGTACCCGTTCCGCCACCCGCACCCCGGCCGCTTCCATCGCCGCGATCTTGTCGGGGTTGTTCGTCATCAGGCGCACCGCCTGGACCCCTAGAAAATTCAGAATCGCGCCCGGCACGCTGTACTCTCGCAGGTCCGCCTCAAAGCCCAGTTGCTCGTTGGCCTCCACGGTGTCTGCTCCGCCGTCCTGCAGTTGGTAGGCCCGCAGTTTGTTCAGCAGGCCGATGCCGCGCCCTTCTTTCTTTTCGTAGATCACCATTCAGCGGCCTTCGGCGGCAATCGTCTCCAGCGCCAGCTCCAGTTGGGCCCGGCAGTCGCATCGGAGTGAGTGGAACACGTCGCCGGTGAGGCACTGCGAGTGCACCCGCACCAGCAGCGGCTCCGGCGCGGTCGCGTCGCCCATCACCAGCGCCACGGCCTCTTCGCGGGAGCGGCCCTTGCGGCCTTCAAAGCCGTGGATGCGAAAATGTCCGTACTCGGTGGGGAAATCGGCCTCGGCCACCCGGCGAATCTCGAGTTGTTGGGGATCTACCATGAACGGCGTGGCTTCTGCCTTTATTTTAGTATGGTCGGGAGGGCCTCATCCTCTCTTCTGAAGTGCGGTCGATGGATACACAAGCCATTATCCTGATGATCAAGCTGGCGGCCGCCGCCTCCATCGCCAGTATTCTCTCCCGCTCTTCCCGCTTCCTCAACATCCTCCTGCACGAGGATCGCACCCTCCTCGAACGCCTCCAGCTCACCTCCGGCATCTCGGCCTTCTGCGCCACCGGAAGCGCCGTGCGCGTCTTCACCGGCAGCTATGCCGCTGCCGACATGTGCCTCGAAGGAAGCCTCCTCGCAGGCATCATCGGAGGCTATATCTCCGGCCTCCTTACCGGCATCGTCTGCTCTCTGCCCGCCGTGCTGCACGGCGAGTATCTCGCCACCCCCTTGTACGCCGCCGTCGGCGTCATGGGCGGCCTTCTCCGGGATCTCGCTTCAGAGCCCGAAGAGGTCTGGCGCCTCTCCCCCTTCTTTGACCTCAGCCTCTACCGCCTTCTGCGCTACCCGGACTCGCGTGCCCGCAGTCTCTTCCAGATCGCCGGCCTCTGCGCCATCCTCCTGGCTGAGCTCATGCGCTTCACCCTCCTCCGCCTCTTCGGCTCCCAATTGATCTTCAATCTCTACGATCCCCAGCGCGGCTGGGCCAACGCCGCCGTCTTCATCACCACCGCCTTCACCGTCTCCATCCCCATCAAGATCTGGGGCAGCGCCCGCAACGAGCGCCTGCTCGAGAATAAGGAGCGTCTCCTCGTCCAAGCCCGCCTCAGCGCCCTCAGCTCCCAGATCAACCCCCATTTCCTCTTCAACACCCTCAACACCGTCAGCTCCCTCATCCGCACCGACCCCGAAAAGGCCCGCCTCGTCGTCTACCGCCTCTCCAGCATCCTCCGCCGCCTCCTTCGCAAAACCGACAACTTCGCGCCCCTGCGCGAGGAGCTCGCCTTCATCGACGACTATCTCTCCATCGAAATCGCCCGCTTCGGCGACAAGCTCCGCTTCGAAAAGAAGGTGGACGAGCGCACCCTGGACTGCCAGGTCCCCTCCATGCTCCTCCAGCCCCTCATCGAGAACAGCATCAAGCACGGCCTCGCCCCCAAGCTCAACGGCGGCACCATCGTCCTTGAAAGCTACTTTGAACGCCAACCCGAGGGCTTGCGCCTCGTCCTCTCCGTGGCGGACGATGGAGTGGGCATCGAGGATGAGAGTCTCTCCTCCATCCTGGAGCACCCGGGAATCGGCGTCTCTAACGTCAACGAGAGGCTGCAGGTGCTGTTCGGTGCGAGCTACCGCCTCAGCATCACCTCACAAAAGGGCGAAGGAACGCGCACTTTGATCGAGATTCCAGCCTGAGGTTCTGCAACCACATCGCCCGCTCCGCCGTCATACCGGATGTCCGCTGTCTGCAGGAGGCTTACATGATTCGCCGTTTTGTTCTCGCCGCCGCCGTGGCCGCTCTCGCCGTTCCCGCCATCTGGGCCCAACGGGCCGAGCGCGCTGAACGCTCCAAGGCCATCCTGGATGCTCGCACTGAGCCGGGCACCTTCACCCCCGACGCCCGCGCCATGGTGCGCGCCGCTGCCCGCCAGGCCGGCTCCTCCTCCCGCGCCGCCGCCGCCGCTGACAAGTCTTACTCTGCCCTCCCCATGGCTGGAGGGGTTACCCAGGTCAACCTCTTCGACACCGGCCGCGAAGCCTACTTCGTGCTCACTGAAGTCATGCCCGCAGGCAGCACCGTCCAGGCTTACATCATGCTGCCTAAGAAGAACCAGAACGACCCCGCGGTCGAGCTTCCTCTCGAGGCCCGCAACGTCATCGAAGACCTCCCCGTCGGCTACTCTTTCTACCTCACCGGCATCAAGACCCTCGGCGACTTCTGGCCCAAAGGGATCACAACCTACTACGTTGTCGTCACTAAGCCTAGCGGCGAAAAGACCATGTCCGCCACTGACTTCTCCGCCCGCGGCTACTTCCGCGATATCGTCGACACCTCCTACGTGATCCCGGGCATCAACTGGTACCGCCAGTTCGTCCAGGACGGTTCGGTCTTCGTTGAAATCAAAGGCCGCTTCCTCTCCTCCAAGCTCGCTTATGTGGTCTTCGAAGACATCGTCGCTCCTCAGGACGCCATCAAGGTGGTTGACGATTCCACCATCGTGGTCAACCTCAGCAAGGTTCCTAACTTCGATACAACCCTCATGAAGGGCTATCTCCTCACCGTCGGACAGGACTCCTGGACCGATACCTATCCTTTCCGCTACACCCCCATCTAGGCCAGCCATGAGCGCAGCAGGCGGCCATGCCTGCCCCCGGCCGCCCAACCCGGCTCCCTCTTCCTCGGCAACGCTGCTTGTGAGACCGGAGTATCCTCGAATCAGGTGCACCTGCCGATAAGGTAGGTGAAGCCGAAACTCTCTCCCCGGTGAGCGGGTTTCTGTTTATAGGCCAACTCCATGAATCTACGCTTCTTGCTTGCCGTCACGTTGTCTTGCGTGGCCGCGCTCGCCCAGGACGTCGTTCCGGGTCGCTTCATTGTTGAACTCTCCGGGGCGCCGGCGCTCGGTCACCGCTCGCCTGACCTCCGCCGTTCTGAAATCGCCGCCCAGCACCGGTCCCTGGAACGTTTGCTGCAAAACCGGCAGTTCAGAGTACTGGCGCGCGTGGATACCGTGGCAAATGCCCTTGTCGTTCAGGCGCCGGATGCCGCCTCGTTGGCGATCCTGCCGGGCGTCCTCCGCGTCGTTCCGGTCCGCGCTCTGCGTCCCATGCTCTATCGCGCCCTCGTGAACCATGAGGTGGCTCCCGCCTGGGACCTGGCCGGCGGCATTGCTTCCGCCGGCGCCGGCATGAAAGTCGCCATCCTCGACACGGGCATCACCCCCTCCCATCCCGGCTTCCAGCCGCCTGAGGGCTTCACCGCGCCGGAAGGCTTTCCCAAGGCCAACAGCGACGCCAATCTCGCCCTTACTAATGCCAAAGTCATTGTTGCCCGCAGCTTCGACTCCGGCAGCGTGCAGGACCGCGACGGACACGGCACCGCGGTAGCAATGTGCGCCGCCGGCGTGCGCCATGAGAGCCCTCGCGGCACCCTCTCCGGTGTCGCCCCCGCCGCCTGGATTGGCGCCTACCGCGTCTCCAACCTCGCCGATGGCCTCTTCTACACCGATGTCGTGCTCCAGGCGCTGGACTGGGCCGCCAAGGACGGCATGGACGTGATCAATCTCAGTTTCGGCAGCGTCGGGGCCTTTGGCGCCGAAAACGACACCATCTTCCTCAACGGCCTCCGCCGCCTGCTGGACAACGGCGTCGTAGTGATCAACTCCGCCGGCAATACCCCCGGGCCCTCCACCGTGGACGACACTGCCTCCGCTGAACCCGTCATTGCCGTCGGGTCCAACAACTCCACTCCTTCCGCTTCCACCGCTGTCGTCCCCTCCGTCGGCCAGCCCTTCTCCGCTGCCGCCTCCAGCAACGTCACTTCGCTCGATCCCATGATGGCTCCCATGGTCGATGCCGAAACTCTGGGCAACGCCCGCGGCTGCCAGCCTTTTGAGCCCGGCAGCCTCACCGGCCGCTTCCCCCTCATCGAACGCGGCGACTGTTTCTTCTACGAGAAGCTCGCCAATGCGGCCACCGGCGGCGCTGTCGCGGCTGTCATCTTCAACTCCGCCAGCCCCTCTTCCGGCACCCCGGACGATCTCATCACCATGTCCGTGGAAGACAACCCCACCATCCCCGGTCTCTTCATCGGAAACACCGACGGACAGAAACTCAAAACCCTCATCCAGACCGTGGAAGACCTCCAGGTCCAGCTCCGCTTCCCCAATCCCTCCGCCAAACCCAACTCCGTCTCCTCCTTCTCCAGCCGCGGACCTGCCATGGACTTGCGCATCAAGCCCGATCTTGTCGCCACCGGCAACCCCGTCTACACGGCCGCCATCCCCGCTTCCTCCTCCACCTGCGACATCTGCGATCCCTCCGGCTACATCTCCGTAGCGGGCACCAGTTTCTCGGCGCCCATCACCGCCGGCGCCGCGGCCGTTCTCAAAGCCGCCCGCCCCGGCCTGTCTCTGGACAACTACCGCTCCCTGCTCATCAATTCCGCTGCGCCCCTGAAGCTATCCACCGGAGCCGTTGCTCCCATCATGTCCGCCGGCGCCGGCATCCTCAATCTGAAGAACGCCGTCGCCTCCACCCTTGCGGTCTCTCCCGTTAGCCTCAGCTTCCAGTCCGGCTCCGGCACCATTGACTCTCAACGGCCGCTGACCTTCAAGAACCTCTCCTCCGAACCCGCCGAGTACCAGCTCAGCGTGGAGTCGGCCAGTGATTCCAAGCCTGTCCTGGACACCACACTTCTGCAGTTGGAGCCCGGCGCGCAGCAGACCGTCCAGTTGACGTTCTCCTCCGCCGGCCTGGCCCCCGGCGGCTATGAAGGCTTCGTCAAGGCCGTTCAGTCGTCCACCTCCGCTGAGACCCGCATCCCTTACTGGTACGCCGTGGAGGGCTCCCCGGCCGGCGGCATCGCCGTGCTGCGCTCCACGCCCGCCAATCCATTGCCCGGTGCCACCCTGAGCGTCTATGTCCGCATCCACGACAAGGCCGGCCTCGTCCTATCCCAACCCACTCCCGTCGTGAACCCGGTCTCCGGTGGAGGACAGGTGGTCTCGGTGGTCAGCGGTAACCGGACTTACCCCAATAGCTGGCTCATCGCCTATCAGACCGGACCCATTGCCGGCCCCAACGTCTTCACCGTCCGCGTCGGCGACGAATCCTTCAACCTCCAGGTCACTACTGGAAACTGAATTCGCTGTGCCATCGAGGACGAAACAGCGGCCCCGCCACCGGGCTGTATTCTATAATCGGAGTCTGGGAGACCGATAGGAACAATCCATGGAGGATCTGAAAAAGAAGATCCAGGAAGAGATCACCGCGCTCGAGTACGAGCTGCGCAATGAGCTGCCCAAGGAGATCCTGAAAGCTCGCGCGCACGGTGACCTCCGCGAGAACGCTGAGTTTCATGCGGCGAAGGAGCGCCAGCGCTTCGTCGATGCCCGCCTCTCGCAGCTCAAGAAGCGCCTCATGGACTTCTCCCTCATCGACTTGACCAAGATCCCCCACGGCCGTGTCGGCCTCGGCTCCACCGTGGTCGTGCTCGACCTGATCAAGGACGAGGAGATCACTTATAAGATCGTGGCCAGTGAGGAAGCCGATGCGACCAAGGGCATGATCTCCACCAGTTCTCCCATTGGCCGCGGCCTGCTCGGTAAGCAGGAAGGCGACGAAGTTTCCATCTCCATCCCCGGCGGTGTCAGGAAGATGGAAATCGTCCGCCTCACCACCATTCACGACGCCGCCGACTAGGAAGTAGCAGTTCGATGACCTATACCCGCGCGATCGGCATCGGCGCCGGAAAAATACTCCACTGGATCGTCCGGGGCCTCGCCCTCTCTCGCATCCACCCCAACCTGCTCACCTTCATCGGCCTCCTGATCAACATCTACGCCGCTTACCTGCTCGCCTCCGGCAAGTTCTTCTACGCCGGCCTTGTCATTATCGGAGCCGGCCTCTTCGACATGGTGGACGGCCGCGTGGCCCGCGCCACCCAGCAGGTCACCCGCTTCGGAGCTTTCTTCGACTCTGTCATCGACCGCTACTCCGACCTGGCCCTCCTCATGGGCCTGCTCGTCTACTACGCCAACATCAACCGCAACTTCTACGTCATCCTCACCGCCATCGTCATGACCGCCTCCGTCATGATCAGCTACACCCGCGCCCGCGCCGAAAATGAGATCCCCTCCTGCAAGGCCGGTTTTCTGGAGCGCCCCGAACGCGTGGTGCTGCTCATCATCGGCGCTCTCTTTGACCGCATGGCGCCCGTGCTATGGGTCATCGCCGTCCTCGGCAACATCACGGTGGTCCACCGCATGATGCACACCTGGGATCACACCAAGAAGCTCGATTCCGCTCCCCCCGCCGCCAGTTAGTCGCGTTCCAGAATCACGAACGCCTGCCCGTACTGTTCCGTGTGCGTCAGCGACAGGTGCACCCGCTGCACCCCCAACTTGGCCGCGAACTCCGCCGCAACTCCATGAAACGAAAGCGTCGGCCGCCCACTCGGCAGGTTCGTCACCTCAAAGTCCTGCCACCTCACGCCCCGCCGCCACCCCGTCCCTATCGCCTTCATCCCGGCCTCTTTGGCGGCGAAGCGCGCCGCGTATCGCTCAAACTTGTTCGCCTTCCTCTCGACGTAGGCGATCTCCTTCGGCGTGAACACCCGTTCTATAAATCGAGTTCCATACCGCTCCACCGCCGCCTGGATCCGCGGCACCTCCGCCAGATCGATCCCTGTGCCCAGAATCATCGCGCCTCCTTAGACAAACACCACGGTCTTGTTCCCGTACAGCAGCACCCGGTGTTGCAGGTGCCAGCGCACCGCCCGCGACAACACCATCCGTTCCGCGTCGCGGCCCTTCTCCACCAGGTCTTCCAACTGGTCGCGGTGCGATACGCGGATCACCTCCTGGTCGATGATCGGCCCATCGTCCAGGAT
Organism: Acidobacteriota bacterium; assembly: GCA_016213725.1. Lineage (GTDB taxonomy): Bacteria > Acidobacteriota > Terriglobia > Bryobacterales > Bryobacteraceae > Paludibaculum. The sequence continues at coordinate 20,293 of JACQZS010000206.1, forward strand.
CTCAGTGACATAGTGCGCCGTCGCGCCAATCAGTTTCACGCCGCGCTCGAACGCCGCATGATACGGCCTGGCACCGCTAAATGCAGGCAAAAAAGAGTGATGCACGTTGATCACTCGCCCCGGAAACCGCGCCACAAACCCGCCCGACAGCACCTGCATGTAGCGCGCCAGCACCACCAGGTCCACGCCGTGCTCTTCCAGCAATGCGATCTGCCGCGCCTCTGCCTCGGCCTTGTTCGCACCCTGCATCGGGATGTGGTGGAACGGAATGCCGTAAAAGCCGGCGAGTGCCTCCGCTTCCCGGTGATTGCTCACTACTAGCGCGATCTGGCAGGGCAACTCGCCCGTGCGGTGCCGGTGCAGGAGGTCGGCGAAACAGTGTAAGTACTTGGAAACAAAGATAGCTACTCGCAATGGACGGCTTGAGTACTCCACCCGCCATTGCATCTCGAAGCGGCGCGCGACGGCGGATTCGAAAGCGATGCGAAAAGTGCCCGAATCGAGCCCAAAATCGCTCAAATCCCACTCGATTCGCATGAAAAACTGCCCGGAAACGTCGTCCCGGTGCTCATCGGTGGAGAGGATGTTGGCGCCGTGCTGAAAGAGGAATCCCGATACCGAGGCCACCAGGCCCTTGGCGTCGGGGCAGTTGATCAGCAGGGTCGCGCTATTCCGGTCCGGCATGTCTCTTTCATCCTAGCTTGGACTCCACCAGCAGAGTCACAGGCCCTTCGTTCACCAGGCTGACGCTCATCATCGCCTGGAAGATGCCCGTCGCGGTGCGCACGCCGCGCGCGCGGGCGAGTTCCACGAAGCGTTCGTACAGAGCGCGGGCCTGCTCGGCCGGCGCGGCCAGGTCAAAGCTGGGGCGGCGGCCCTTGCGGGTATCTCCATACAGCGTGAACTGCGAAACCACCAATAGGCTGCCGCCGGTATCCAGCAGACTGAGGTTCATCTTGCCCGCCTCATCGGCGAAGATGCGCAGCCCCAGAATCCGGTCCAGCAGATAGGCCGCGTCCGCCTCGGTGTCCTCTTTGCGGACGCCCAGCAGCACCATCAATCCCGCATCGATGGACCCGGTCACCGCACCTTCCACCACCACGCTGGCCCTCGACACCCTCTGCACAACTGCTTTCATCTCGGTAATTCCCCCTATGATCTGGAGTCCTTTCCCTGTCGATAGGAAAGGCAGCGCATGATCTATCGTAAACGCAGACACCGGCAGGGGGTTTCCGGGGGGTTCTTCCACTTCCAGGACAGCATGAACCGGACTGTCAGTGGACCTGGGGACGGCGACTTCATCCAACTGCGCGACGAATTCGGCAATGAGTGGCGAGGCGTCGCCGAACGGCAGTCCGACGACACCATCCGCTACCGGTTCCGTACCTCCCAAGGCGAGTTCATCTCCGGAGTGTCGGATGGCTACGGTGTGATCCTGCGCGACGAAAAGGGCAAGACCTGGCGCGGCTTCGTGGACTAGGCGGCCGCGCAAAAAAGTTGCCCGCGGCCCTGCTGCTTTCGCAACGCAACCGCGGGCGGATTCCCACAATCAGAGAGTTCCGGCGAAGCTACGGCCTGGCCAGGTACTTCTTGTAGAGCTTGGTGTGCTTGGATTCGAGATCCACCTGCACGCCGGCCACGAACATGTACTTCAACTGCGTCTGAATCTCCAGCGGATCGCCGTCGGTGACGATCAGGTCCGCCACCTTGCCCTTGTCCACTGAGCCGAACTGGTCTGCCACGCCGAAGATCTCGGCGGTGTTCAGCGTGACGGACTTCAGCGCCTCCTCATACGGCAGCCCGAAGGGCACTGCCTGGGCCGCCTCGTAGGGCAGGTTGCGCGCGAACTGCGTGCCGAAGCTGGCGAAACAGAACTTGACGCCGGCCTTGGCCAACTCGCCCGGAAGCGAGAACGGCTCGTCGTAGGGATCGTCGTCCTCCAGCGGAGGAGTGAACGTGCTGCCCAGGACGACCGGGATCTTCTTCGAGGCCAGCTCGGTGGTCATCTTGCCGGGCCGGCGGACGTTGGCCAATACCAGCTTCACTTTCTCCTTTTCGGCCCATTGCACGGCTTCGCGGATCTCGCGTTCGCGCGAGGCGAATACGACCACCGCCACCTTGCCTTCGAGCACCGGAATCATCGCTTCCATCTTCAGGTCCGGCTTCAGGCCAGGCTCGCCGGCGGCCTTCGCTTGCTGGTAGCGCCGCGCCGATTCGAAGAACTCGCGCAGCTTCAGCACCAGGGCCTCCTGGTTCTTCTTCGCTTCGGCGTAAGGGGTACGACGGATGCCGAAGCGCGCTGCCATTTCGGGATCGCCGCCGCGTCCTCCGCCGGAGGCGATCACCGGCCAGGTGATCTGCAGGCCTACGTTGCGCTTCACTTCCATCTCTTCCCACGTCCAGCCGTTGAGGTGGATCATCGACATCTGGCCGCTGATCACGCTGCTGGAAGCGCCGCGTCCGCCGCCCAGGTTGCCGGGCGTGGCCACCACGGTGGTGATGCCGTTGGCGCGCGTCACCGGGATGGATTCGCTCTCCGGATTTACGGCCACCAGCGCGCGCAGTTGCGGGTTGAACTCACCGATCTCGCCGGTGTCCACCGTCTCGCGGATCGAACTGATCTCGGAGAGGCCGATGGGCGAACCGGCGTCGATCATGCCGGGGTAGACGTGCAGGCCCTTGCCCTCGATCACCTTCAGCTTGCCCTTGGCCGCCAACTTGGGCCCGATGTCGGCGATCTTGCCGTCCATAACCAGCACCGAAGTGTTCTCGATCTTCGGCCCGGAAACCGGGTGCACCGTGGCGTTGCGGATCAGAAACGAGTTGCTCTCAGCCGCCAGCAGCGGCACCGTCATCGCTGCCAGCCAAATCAGACCCCTTTTCATGACGGCCTCCTTGTTTGCGGCATGGTCTGCGGCATGTTGCGTTTCTCAGTCTCTTTCTCTTTCTGGATCAGGCCGTTCTTCTTGGCCTCGGTCTTCGGCCGGGCGGTGACGTCGGAGTCGCGGTCGAAGTACTGTTTACCCTCGATGAACACCTTCTCCACCTTCGAATACATCGACAGCGGGTTCTTGTCGTAGATCACGATATCGGCGTCCTTGCCGGTCTCAATGGAGCCAACCCACTTGTCGATCTGCATCTGCCTGGCGGGGTTGATGGTGATCATGGCGATCGCCTCTTCCTCAGTGAGTCCTCCGTACTTCATCACCTTGGCGGCCTCGGTGTTGAGCCGCCGGCCGAGTTCGGCGCCGCCGGCGTCGTCGGAGTTGAGGCTCACCAGCACGCCCTTCTTCTGCATGATGGCGGCGTTGTAGGGAATGGCGTCGGCCGCTTCGATCTTGTAATTCCACCAGTCGGAGAACGTTGAGGCGCTGTGGCCGCCCGCGGCGATCTCCTTGGCCACCTTGTAGCCCTCCAGCACGTGCTGGAAGACGACGCCTTTGATGCCGAAGTCGTCGAAGACGCGCAGCAGCATCAGGATCTCATCGGAGCGGTAGCAGTGGGCGTGCACAATGCGTTTGCCCTCGAGCACTTCCACCAGGGGCTCCAACTGCAGGTCGCGCTTCGGCGGCAGGGCCACTTCACCTTTGGCTTTCTTGGCTTCGTACTCCTTGATCTCCTTCTGATACTCGCGGGCCCGGGTGTAGGCGTCGCGAATCACGTCCTCCACGCCCATGCGCGTGCCGGGGTAGCGCAGGTTCTGCGTGCCCTGCATCTGGAAGCCGCCGCCCTGAGGATTGCCAGAGCGCTTCACGTTTTCGCCCAGCGCCATCTTGAGGCTCGGCTTGGCCTCCTTGAACACCAGGCCGTCGGCGTTGTTGCCCCAGCGCATCTTGAATACGACGTTCTGGCCGCCGATGGAGTTGGCGCTGCCGTGCATGGTGTTGGCGGTGGTTACGCCACCGGCCAGGGCCTGGTAGATGCTCTTCGATTCGGGGTTCAGCATCTGGCCGATGTCCACCATCGAGCTCACCGAGATGCTGCCTTCATTGATCGAATCGAGCGCGATGTGGGTGTGCGCGTCGATGATGCCGGGCATCACGTGCTTGCCGGTGGCGTCCACGATCTTCGCGCCGCCCGGCGTCATCACCTTCTCGCCCACCTCCGCGATCTTGCCGTCGCGGATCACGATGGAGCCGGTGAAGGTTCCCTTGGTCACCGTGTGAATGATGCCGTTCTGGATGACGGTCACGTTCTGCGCGCAGCAGAGCCCCGCCATTGTCAACAGTCCAATGAGTGCCTTCATGGGTTAGTTCTCCTCCCCGGGCGCGGCTGTGGGCCGTCCGCCGAAACCGCCTCCGGGCCCCGCGGGGGTTTCCGGCGGCGGAATGTACTTCACGCCATCCACGAACACGAACTTCACCTTGGTCCGGTCGTCGAACAGGTCGCCGTCGGTCACTACGAGGTTGGCGATCTTGCCTTTGTCTATGGAGCCCAGCCGCGACGCCAGGCCGTAGATTTCGGCCGCGTTGAGCGTCAGCGCCTTCAGGGCGTCTTCCTTCTTCAGGCCCACGTCGATGGACTTCTTCAAGGCGCGGATGACGTCGCGCGGGGTGTCGATGCCGTCGGAGGAGATGGCGAACTTCACGCCCGCGGCGGCCAGGGCGGCCGGCGATGTGGGCGCCTTATCGCGGATCTCCAGGGTGCGCAGGCTATCCACGCGTTCGGGATCGGCATCGCGCTCGCGGGTGGGCCACTTGACGTTGAGGATGACAGGAGTAGCGGTCTGCTTCAGGCGGTCAGCCATCTCATAGCCTTGGGTGACGCCGTAGAAGATGAAGGGCGATTTGAGTTCGCTGGCCAGCTTGAGCATGCGCTCCATAGCGATGGGGCTGGCCGCCGGCAGCATCACGCGCTTGGCTTCCAGCACGCCTTCGAGCGCGCGGTCGTACTCAGGGCGCGGAATGGCGGAGGGGTTCTGGGCGTAGAGCGCCTTGGCCGTTTTGTAGTATTCGGCGTCGATCCAGAGCTGGCGGAAGTAGGCCAGGATGCCCATCGGCGCCGACGGGTAACCGGAGTAACCCGACGGCGTCATGCTGAGGTAGAGGCCGGCGGAGGGGTCCACCACCATTTGGCCGGAGCTTTCGCCGCCCAGGTTCACTACGGCGCCTTGCCCGGCCACCAGGCCCTGCTTGGGGAAGGTGATGGCGGTAGTGAAGCCGGCTCCGCGCGCGGTTTCGATGCGGCGGTCAGTAGGTTTTACCAGATCGGCCGCTTTCACCCAGCTCGTGGTGCCGGGCCGGTCCTGCGGACCCCAGGAGCGGGGCGCAGAGGCCATTGCCGCTCCCGGCGCAGCTGACGGCGGAGCTGGGGCCGCGCCGCGCCCGGTGGCGCCCGCGGCTGAAGCGGCGCCGGCCGCTTCCGGAATGCCCCAAGTACTGAGGGCGTCGATCAATCCAGGGTAGACCGTGAGGCCTTTGCCGTCGACGATCCAGGCGCCCTTCGGCACCGCCACAGAGGCGCCGACATCTGTGATGATGCCGTTCCGGATCACCACGGTGCCCTTTTCGAGCACCGCACCGCTCACCGTCACTACCCGCGCATCCTGGATGGCGACGAGCCCCGGTGTTTCAGCCATTCCCAGGGTTTGCCAGGCCATCAGGCCGCAAACCCACACTAGAAGCCTTCGAATTGTTTGACGCATGGTGAATCCAAGTATTTTAGACTGGTGTTTCAAAGATGCCTACGAAAAAACCTATCCGTTATCGAGACGCCGGGGTCAGCATCGACGAAGCCGACCGCGCTGTTGGCTACATCAAGGTAGCAGCGAAAAAGACGTTCACCCCTGGTGTCCTTGCGGACATCGGTAGTTTTGGCGCGATGTACCGGCTCTCTGGTTACAAGCGGCCGGTTCTCATTTCCTCCGCCGACGGCGTCGGCACGAAGATTAAGGTCGCCTTCATGACCGGGAAGCACGACACGGTGGGGCAGGATCTGGTGAACCACTGCGTCAACGACATCGCCGTGCAGGGCGCCACCCCACTATTCTTCCTGGATTACTTCGCCGTGGGCAAGCTGGAGGCCGAAGTGGCCGGCCAGATTGCCGCGGGCCTGGGCAAAGCCTGCGAAGAGAACAAGTGCGCGCTGATCGGCGGCGAAACGGCCGAGATGCCCGGCCTCTACCAGCCCGGCGAATACGACCTGGCCGGCTTCATCGTCGGCGCCGTCGAACAGTCCAAGCTCCTCACCGGCAAAACCGTGCAGCCGGGCGACCTGCTGCTGGGACTGCCTTCCACCGGTCTCCACACCAACGGCTACTCGCTGGCCCGCAAGCTGCTCTTCGAGATCGGCGGCTACACCCCCAAGACCTACCTCCCCGAACTCGACTGCACCGTGGCCGACGAGCTGCTCAAAGTGCACCGCAGCTACCTGAAGCCCATACAGCGACTCATGAAGGAGGGCCTGCTGGCCGCCGCGGCGCACATCACCGGCGGCGGCATCACGGACAACACGCCGCGCGTGCTGCCCAAAGGCCTGGCGGCGGAGGTGAAATTGGGCTCCTGGCCCATCCTGCCCGTCTTCGAACTCCTGCGCCGTCTGGGCAACGTGCCCGACGACGACTACCGCCGCACCTTCAACCTGGGCATCGGCATGATCCTGGTGATCCCGCAGAAGAAGGCCGCCAAGGCCCAGCGCCTGTTGGCGCGGCTCAAGGAACCGTATTACGAGATCGGGCGCATTATCGCCCAGCCGCGCGGCAAGGGCCGCGTGATCTACGTCGCCCCATCACGCGGCAAGGTCCGCGTGAGCTAAGCATGAAACGCATCGCCATTCTCGTCTCCGGGCGCGGTTCGAACTTCGAAGCCATCGCCCGCAACATTCGCGCCGGCAAGCTGGAGGCGGAGATCGCGGCGGTCATCGCCAACAATCCCGAGGCCAAGGCGCTGGACACGGCGCGCGATCTGGGCCTGAACGCCATCCTGCTGCCGTCCAAGGGCATCGATACCGACACCTATGCCGCCCAGGTGGTGGCCGCGCTGGCGCCGCTGGAGATCGACCTCATCTGTCTGGCCGGTTTCATGCGCCGCGTGGGCCAGCCGCTGCTGGACGCCTATGCGCAGCGCATCCTCAACATCCATCCGTCGCTGCTGCCGTCCTTCCCCGGGTTGCACGTGCAGCAGCAGGCGCTGGACTACGGTGTGAAGTTCTCCGGCTGCACGGTGCACTTCGTCGATGCCGGGCTCGACACAGGCCCCATCGTCGCGCAGGCGGCCGTGCCCATTCTGGACGACGACACCGCGGACACCCTGGCCGCGCGCATTCTGGTGGAAGAGCACAAGATCTTCACGGAGGCCGTGAAGCTGGTGCTCAGCGGCAATTACCGCATCGAGGGCCGCCGCGTGGTGGCTACGCGCTATTTGAGAGCCGGCAGCAGCTCTTCGTAGCTCATCTGCCCGGGGTGATAGAGCCGCACGATGCCGGCGGCGTCGATCACCGCGACGGTGGGCGTTGTGCTGGCGCCCCACTGGCGGAAGTTCTCCTCGCTCACGGGCACCAGCAGGCCGTCGATGGCGGAATAGAACTTCTTGCGGATTTCGTCGATATAGCGGATCTCCACGTCGCGCGTGGCTTCTTCGCCGCGCGCCACATAGCCGTAGGGCTGCGTGGGGCCGATCACCACAAGCTGCGGGAACTCCTGCTTCAGCCGTGCCACCGTCGGTGCCATCGCCTTGCAGTCTCCGCACCAGTGGGCCCAGAAGAAGAGCAGGACTTTCTTGCCTTTGAGGCTGGCCAGGCTGGGCGGCGCCTGGCCCAGGTACTCTTTCATCGCCAGCGCCGGCGCCGGTTTACCCACCAGCGAGATGAGGTGCAGGTTCTTCTGCAGCCGCGCGACGATCGACGTGCCCTGCCAGCGCTTCACCTCTTCCTGCAGGAACGCCACGGCTTCCGAGCGCTGCCCGCGGGCTTCGAGCACCTGCGCCTGCACTTCAATGGACGCGCCCAACGCGGTGGGCAGAGCCTTGTCGTCGTCCAGCTTGCGGCCCTTGAGCATCGTCAAAGCCATGGCGCGCGTCTCGGCGGCGCTCTTGTCGGCCTCATTCAGTTTCTTTGCCGCGAGGTAGCCGCGCCCCATCCAGCTGTGCGCTTCCAGCCAGCGCGGCGTCACGCCGCCTTCCTTCTTGGCCGTGTCCAGAGCCTGCTGGGCGGCGGCGAAGTCGCTCTTCCCCAACGCCAGCCGTACATCGCGGACCACCGAAGTCTGTTGTGCCGTTAACTGCATGGCGAGAAATCCAACCGTACCGAGCCAAAGCGAGTGTTGCATCTAGACCCCCAGAAACTCACGCGTCCACTTCATGGAAACTTCCAGGTCTTCGCGCTCCTTCGCCGCCGCCTGCTCCTTTGGCACAGGCGGCCGCGGCGGCAGCGGCTGCGCCTTGGAGCCGACATTGAGGAAGCGGGCGAAATCCGCCGCCGGCACGTTGCGATAGCCGTCCCAGAACTCAGGCTTGCGCCAGGGGAACGCCCGCGCGCCGGTGACAATTACTTCGAGCGACATCGACTTGCCGGGGCAGAGTTCGACAAAGCGCTTCATCAGCCGGCCGATGTCCACGTTGCCCTCGCCGCTGCGCGTCCAACACACCTGAGTGCCGTTCTCGTCGTTCCAAAGGTAAGAGTCGCGGATGTGCGAGGTGAGCACGTAGGGCGCCAGCGTCTCCAGGGTGAGGTGCGGATCCTCGAGCACCCAGCAAGGGTTGCCGGAGTCGAAACAGGCGCCCACCACGTCCTTGCCCGCGGCTTCGATGAGCTGCTTCAGCTCGCGCGCCTGCATGTCGCCGGCGTGGTTTTCGATGGCAATGCGCAGGCCCATGTCCTGCGCGCGGCCGCGGACGTTGCGCAGCGTCTTCACGGCGTCGTCGATGCGCGCTTCGATGCCGCCCGGCGTCTTGCGGTCCGCCATGGTGCCCAGGAAGGCGCGAACCAGTTTGGAGCCGGCGATCTGCGCCGCGCGCAGCACCCTGGTGAGCTGCTCCTCCGCTGTGCCGGCCTGTTTGTCGAAGGCGGTGGAGGTGGGGCAGATCGAACGCATGCCGATTTCAAGATCTATGCCCAGGCTGCGGGCGTGCTCGCCTACCTTGCGCGCATGGTCGTCATCCAGCGAGCCGAGGAAGCGGATCTCGGAGAAGTGCACGGTCTTCGCGCCGAGCTTGGAGCAGTAGTCCAGGTGCTCAAACGCGCTCCAGCCCTGACTGCGGAGGCTGAACAGATCCACGCCCAACTTCGCGGGCACGGCGGCATGGGCGGCCAGCGGAGCGGCCAGAGTCGAGGTGAGGAAGTCCCTGCGCAGCATGCTGTACATTATCGTCTACGCGCCGAGCTGGCGGTAGGTGTACAGCTCCACTCCGTGTTGGGCGAGCAACTCCTTGGCCTCGTCGCTGGTCCAGAATACGAAGTCGGCCCAGCGGTACTCCCAGGAATTGGAGATGGCCTTGATCTCGGGGTCTTCCTTGGCCAGGTGGATGATGAGCTTGGTGACGCCGGGCTTCACCTGCGCGATGAAATTGCGGTAGCTCTCGCGGCGCTCGGCCACGGTGCGGCCGGGCACTCCGGTCACCAGGCGGTCCAGCATGCGGAAGCCGTCGGCCTCTTTGCGCTTCAGCATGTCGGGGGTGATGGGGTAGCCCTTGAGGTCCCCGGCATTGGCTTCGTTGGCCTTCGGCAGCATGACGGGCACGCCGAACTCCTTGCCCAGCTTGGCGTAGACCTCGAAGTAGTCGGGGCGGGCGAAGAGCGTGCCCATGTGCGAGTCGAGGTGGGTGAATTGGATGCCGTATTCCTTGGCCCGCAGGATCTGCGAGCGCAGCTCGGTCTCTACCTCGGCCGGAGTGGCGCTCATGGCCGTGCCGCGCACGTCGCGCCAGATGTAGCCTTCCTTGTCGATGAGGCCCTTCACCTTCTCGATGGAAGTGACCGGGCGCCAGCGGTAGTACTTCCACTCGCTGGTGAGCGTCAGGTGGATGCCGATGTCTTTCGTGGGATTGGCCTTCGCCCAGTCAGCGAACTCCTGCACCCAGGAGCACGGCATCATGACGCTGGCGGAACTCACCATGCCCTTGGTCAGGGCTTCGATGGTGGCCATGTTGACGGAATGGCACATGCCCGCGTCGTCGGCGTGAACAATGAGCCGCTTTGCTGAGATCGATTGGGCGGCGCCCGTCTGGGCGGCGGCCAGGCCGGCCGTGGCTGTGGATAGGAATTCTCTGCGCAGCATTTTACTTACACACCTCCGGATTGAGTAGATTCGCGGGGCGCGCACCTTCCAGCGCCGCCGCGGCGTTCTCCGCCGCCATCATCGACATGCGCCTCCGCGTGCCCACGCTGGCGCTGGCGATGTGCGGCGCCAGCACGGCGTTTGGCAGTGTCAGGAGCTTCTCGCAGACCTTGGGTTCGGCTTCGAAGACGTCGAGCCCGGCCGCCCAGATGGTCTTCTGCTCGAGGGCGTCCGCCAGCGCCGCTTCGTCCACCACCGGGCCGCGCGCAGTGTTGATCAGGACGGCCGTGGGCTTCATCTGCTTCAGTTCCGCCGCGCCGATCAGGTGGCGCGTTTCCGGCGTCAGCGGTACGTGCAAGCTGACGAAGTCCGCCGTCTTCAGCAGTTCTGCCATCTCCACGCGCTTCGCGCCCAGTTCCCGTTCCACCTCAGCCGGCGCCGCCTGGGCGTCGCAATAGATGATGTTCATCCCGAAGCCGCGCGCGCGCCGCGCGACCGCCGCGCCAATCCGCCCCAGGCCCACCAGGCCCAGTGTGGCGCCGTAGATGTCCTGGCCGGCCAGTAGGTCGATCAGCCAGGTCTTCCATTCGCCGGAATGGACGAAAGCGTGCGCCTCGGGGATGCGCCTCGCCGTGGCCATCAGCAGGGTGAATGCGAAGTCCGCTGTAGTTTCCGTCAGCACGCCGGGCGTATTGGTGACCGCGATGCCCGCCGCCGTGGCCGCCGGCACGTCGATGTTGTCGTAGCCCACCGCTACGTTGGCGATCACCTGCACGCCCTCCAGCCGGGCGATGACGTCGGCGCTCAGCCTGTCGGTGAGTTGGCTGACCACCGCCTGGCAGCCGCGTGAGCGGGCGATCAGCTCTTCCGTGGTCAAACCGGCATTCGTACCTTCGTAGTCCACCTCGAACTTCCCGCGCAAAAACTCCACCGCCTCCGGATATACCCGCTTCGTGACAAGGACCTTTTTCTTCGACATAGAGGAACCGCCGCGATTGTCGCACAACCGCCCGGAGCCTTACAATCGAGGTTTCCCACCGCAATTCTCATCAGGAGTTGAACATGGCAAACCTCGGATTCCTCGGCCTCGGCATCATGGGCTACCCCATGGCCCGCCACTTACTCGCCGCCGGCCACCGCGTGGCACTTTGGTCGAACACCGCCTCCAAAGCCACGGAGCTGGCCGCGCAGGGCGACGGTATCGCCTGTGCCACTCCCCGCCAGGTGGCGGAGAGTGCTGACGTCATCTTCCTCTGTGTCGGCGACACCGACATGTCCGCCAAGGTCACTCTAGGCGAGAACGGGCTGGTGGAAGGGCTCCGCCCCGGCTCCGTCATCGCGGATTGCAGTACCATCTCCCCCTCCTACGCCAAGCGCGCCGCCGCCACGCTGGCCAAAAAGGGCGCCGACTTCCTGGATGCACCAGTCACCGGGTCCAAGCCCGGCGCCGAAGGGGCCACGCTCACCTTCATGGTGGGGGGCGACCAGGCCGTCTATGAAAAAGTGAAGCCGTTTATGGAACTGATGGGCAAGCGGTTCTACTATTGCGGCCCTACGGGCCTTGGGCTGCATGCCAAGCTCACACAGAACCTGATCCTTTGCAATCTCTTACAGGCGTTCAACGAAGGCATGGTGCTGGCCACCAAAGCGGGTGTGGATCCGGAACTCATGCTGGATATCCTCGAAAATTCCGCCGCCCGCAGCGGGATGGTGGCTTTCAAGGCCCCCTTTGTCTTCCGGCGGGACTTTTCCACCAATTTTTCAACACGTTGGATGCACAAGGACATCGGCCTCATGCTAGAGAGCGCCAATGAACTCCAAGTTCCCGTTCCGTTGACCGCTCTCACACGGGAACAGTTTCAGGTAGCCATCGCCAAGGGCCATGCTGAAGAGGATATGTGCAGTACTATCAAGGTTTTAGAGGAGATCGTGGGGGTCCAGGTAGTACCCCATTCCAAAAAATTGTAGAAAAAAGCTTGCAATTTGGAATTCGGTATTCTAAGATTGGAATTAAGCCGGGGAGGCAACTCCCACCAAAGCGAGACTAACCTCAAAAGACCCCTGAAGCATTCTCCTCCCCGGCGCCCTCTGGGTCACACTTTCCCCCCACAAGTAGAACAAAGCCAAGTGATTGAAGTGTGCATTCTCTCTTCGCCCTCTCGTCGCGGCCGCAAGGTCTCATGGCGCCGATAGGTCAAACTCCACGTTCCTTTGTTTACTGAGATGCATCCATTAGACAGGCTCTAGTGGTGCTATGATGAGCCTCGTCCGGACATGCAACGCGTAACACTTCTCGGTTCCACTGGCAGCATCGGCCAAAGCACGCTGGACGTCATCCGTCAGAATCCCGGCCACTTCGAGGTATTTGCGCTGGTTGCCGGGAAGAACATCCGGGCACTGGCCGAACAGATTCGCGAGTTCCGGCCCCAGGTTGCCGTGGTGTCGGATCCGGCGGACCTGCCCGTCCTGCGCGAGCTTCTCGACGGTTTTCCAATTCCTGAATTGCTGGCCGGCAACGGCTGCTACTCGCAAGTCGCGGCCGCGGGCGAGACCGACGTGCTGGTCTCCGCCATCGTCGGTGTAGCCGGGATGGAGGCCACCTACCAGGCCATCTGCCGCCGCAAGCGCATTGGTCTGGCCAACAAAGAGACTCTGGTGGCCGGCGGCAGCCTGATCATGGGTGCGGTCAAGCAGTACGGCGTCGAGTTGATCCCGATCGATAGCGAGCACAACGGCGCACACCAGTGCTTTCGCGCCGGCAATCGCGCCGACGTCACCAAGTTGATTCTCACCGCTTCCGGCGGCCCTTTCCGGAACACGCCCAAAGAGGCATTTGCGTCAGTGACACCAAAACAGGCCCTGAACCATCCAACTTGGAAGATGGGCCAGCGCATCACAATCGACTCCGCCACGCTCATGAACAAGGGCTTCGAGGTGATCGAGGCCTGCTGGCTCTTTGACTTGCCGCCTGACCAGGTAGAGGTTGTAGTCCACCCGCAGTCCACTGTCCACGCCATGGTGGAATACAATGACGGCAGCGTCATCGCTCAAGTTTGCGCTACCGACATGCGCATGCCCATCCAATATGCATTGACGTGGCCAGACCGCTGGTCCGCACCCGTTCCACGCATCGATTGGACGAAGCCCCGCTCCTGGGATTTCCATCCGCCCGACCTGGACAAGTTCCCGCTGCTCCGCCTGGCCTATGAAACGCAGAAGGCCGGCGGAACGGCCACATGTACGTTGAACGCCGCCGATGAAGTCGCCGTTGAATCGTTTCTACGCGGCGAGATTTCGTTCCCCGGCATCGCTGAAGTGGTGGAGGAGACGTTGCAGAAAGTAGCCTCCGTGAACGCCGCTTCCATCGCCGAGGTCCTAGATAAGGACAGGGAGTCGCGTCAGGCCGCCGCGCAGATTGTCGCGGAAAAAAGCGGCGCACGAGTTCCGGCCTGAATCGATATGATCGTATAGGAAGCCTGAATGGTTCTTTTTGAAAACATCTGGTGGCTGTTGGTCCTGATCGGGGTGATGATCATCATCCACGAATTGGGCCATTACTGGGCCGCCCGCCTCTTCGACATCCGCGTGGACACCTTCAGCATCGGCTTCGGTCCACGGCTGTTCGGGTTCCAGAAGGGCGAAACCGACTTTCGCGTGGCGTGGATTCCCCTGGGCGGCTATGTCCGCATGGCCGGCGAGCAGCCCACGGATGAACCCGATCCCCGCGGCTTTCTCTCCAAGCCCAGATGGCAGCGTCTGATTGTTGTCTTTGCCGGGCCCGCCATGAATGTGATTCTGGCCGTGGCTCTGCTGGCAGGGCTGTACATGGTTCGCTATCCGAAACTGGCGAGCGCCCAGGGGCCAGCCACCATCGGCTATGTGAAGCCGAACTCTCCCGCCGCCGAAGCGGGCGTCCAGGCCGGGGACGTCATCGTCCAGGTGGAGGACGAGGCAAACCCGACATGGGAAGACGTGCTGCTGCGGGAAGTGGTGAGCGCCAATCGCGCGCTGCCCATCGTGATCCAGCGCGGCGCGGAGCGCCTGCCGATGATGGTGACCCCGGAGATCGATCCCAAAGCCGGCGTTGGCCTCGCCGGATGGGCTGAGAAAACCGAGATTGAAGTGGGTGGCCTGGTACCAGGCCTGGATGCCGAAAAGAAGGGCCTGCAAAAGGGCGACCTGCTGGTGAGCATCAACGGCCAACCGATCACCACCGTTTATCAAATTCACGAAGTGCTGCGGCAGACCTCGGGCGCGCCCGTCACTCTGCTTTACCGCCGCAACGGCCAGGACGCCACGGTGCAGATCCAGCCAAAAATGTCGGACCAGAGCGGCGCACAGCGCTGGATGATCGGCGTAGAGCTGGCTCCGCGCATGATCTATTCGCGCCTTTCGCCCGCTGCGGCGATCAAGGAATCGGTGAAACAGAACGCCAAGGGCGCAACGCTCATCTACCAGTTCCTGCACGCCATCATCGAACGCCGCTCCTCGCCCAAGTCTCTGGAAGGCCCCATCCGCATCGCCCAACTTTCGGGCGAAGCCGCCCGCGAGGGCCCGATGTCCTTCGTCAACCTGATGGCGACCGTCAGCCTGAACCTGGCCATCTTCAATCTGCTGCCGATTCCGATCCTGGACGGCGGCGTGATCCTGCTGCTGCTGATCGAGATTCTGATCCGGCGCGACCTCAGCCTCTCTCTCAAGGAAACGGTCTTCAAGCTCGGTTTCGTTTTCCTGATGATGGTGGTGGTCTTCGTCCTCTACAACGACATCAGCAAGATCCTTCCGGGCTGAGGGCTCTGCTCTCCTCTGAAATCACATCGCCTTGCTTCGTCGGGCCTTCCCCGCGAAGACACCCCAAACCAGCGCTCAGACGCCTTGGCGCGCGCTTCTGCTATTCGCGCGTTGTTCGATTGAACTCCCCAGAAACCGGTGCTACCCTCTGCTCAGCGAATCAGCTAATTCTTCGTCCGGAGGAGGACCAGAATGCAAGTTGGTGATTCTCTGCTGAAGGGAGTCGTCTGTCTGCTGATTGCAACGACTGCCCAGGCCGCTGTGATCGGCACTTGGAGTGGATCCTCTCGCAGCTTGAACAATTCCGATATGTCCAGCCTGGCATCCACGCTCACGGGAGCCGGGCACACGATCATGCCTGACGGTGCCATCACCGATGGCAACCTGGGCCTGTTGAATCTCTATTGGATTGGAGAACCGTTGTCGACGCCCACCGCCGGAGAACTCACCAGTCTCACAAACTGGGTGACTGGCGGAGGCATCCTCCTGCTGCTCTTCGATTCCGGTTGCGGTGGTTGCGTAGGGGGCAACGGCATCCTAACGGGCCTTGGGACCTCCATGGTCGCCGGCGGATCCGCCACAGACGCGGCTCTCGCCGGTGGGAACCCCGCGACGACGGGAGGTCCCTACAACCTGGTAGGTCAATCTCTGAACACATCTCCGGGTACTGCGATTACGGGAGGCACTGCTCTGGCCGGAAGCATCCTGGCTTATCAAGCCTTGGGCACCGGCCACGTATTCGCCTTTGGTGACCGCTCTGACCACAACGTCTTTGGCAACACGTCCGCGACAGTGAACGGGCAACTCTTTCTGAATATCGCGGCCATGGGGCCTTCCCAGTCCGTGCCAATCGGAGAGGTGCCCGAACCCGCGACTCCTCTCCTGCTGGGGGTAGGCCTGGTTGTGCTTGCCGTGCTCCGCTCCCGCTAGGAGCGCAAGAGTATCGGTCAGCGCGGAACAACATCGCGGCGAGGCGCTTTGCCAGCCTGCCGGGGGCAAGCCGCAAGGCCTGATCTTTCAAGGCAGGCAACGTGTGTGGTTGCTGACCTCAGCGCATCGGCGAATACGCCGCGGCCTTAAAGAGCGAGATCTGGCTGACGCTGGAGATCTGTCCGCCCTTGGCGATCGACTCTGCCCGGACCTTTACCCATTCCGGATCAGCGCCGAACGCCGCCCAGGCCTTCTCTCTGGCCGCCAGATTGTCGAACGGCGTGAGGTAGACCAGGTTCGGCTTCTGCGGACCGATAAGTGTGGACGAGTAGAGCACCGGCCGGATCCCGCAGCGGTGAAAGATCTGGATCTCCGGTCCGGCAAAGCGCTCATGCAGCAGCTTCAGCTGACGCTCCGTGGGGGAGTGATAGACGCGCAGTTCGAAGACGCGCGGCTGCTCGCGATACATCAAGTTCTGAATCAGCGGCGGCTGGTACGGGGCCGCTTCCAACAAACTCTCGGAGAAATGTTCGTAAGGCGCCTCATCGCCCTTTTCCCACTCCGCCAGCGCGGCGCGGAATTTGTCATCCTCTGAACGCTTCTTCCGTGTCTCCATCATCTCGTCGAGCGAGGCGAATGCGGTGACGCACGCTATCTGCGGCATGTGCGGAGCCACCAGGGCCTCCAGCACCGCCAGCGGCCCGGGGATCCTCAGCCGGTGCGCCGTCTCCAGCGGCCCTGCCTGCAAATAGGCGGCGAGGCGCGCCCCCTGGGTGCCGTTCTTCAGAAAATACTGCTCCAGCACAAAGTACCTCGGCACTGCCGTGGGCGCGGCCTGCGCATTGCCCAGGCCTGCACTCAAGGCTCCTGTGATCTCGAGAAATGAACGCCGTTGCATACGACCTCCTCGCTTTGACAGGCTATCAGATGAGCCGTCATGCGTTCTCTTCCGCTCATCGTTCTGTGCCTGCCTCTGGCTGCCGCTGATTATCTACCCCCTGCCGGCACCCGTCCAACTGCGCGCCGTCCGGGCGCTGAGACGATTCTCCCGGGGGGCCGCATCGTTGCTCCGCTTGGGCGCCAGTTCAATCTAGGACCCGGCGCTTTCGGTCTGGCCCTGAGTCCGGACGGCAAGCTCGCGGTCACCGCCAACGGCGGCCCGGACCGCTATTCTCTCAGCGTTCTCGATATGTCGTCCGAGCCCTGGAAGGTCAGCAGCCTCAATACCAGGCCCAGGGAAGAGAAGGCCGCGTCAGAAGAAGAGGATTGGCGCAGTGTCTTCATGGGGCTCGCATTCACCGCCGAGCGCCGGTTGCTCGCGTCAGAGGGCAACTCCGGCCGTGTCCGTGAACTTGTCCTCCCCACCGGCCGCGTGGAGCGGATCTTCCAGCTCAACCAGGGCCAGTGGAAGGACTCCTACTCCGGCGACTTGAGCCTCGATGCCGAGCGCCAGATCCTCTACGTCGTCGATCAATCCAACTTCCGCGTCGCCGTCTTCGACCTGCGCACCCGCCGCCTGATCGCCTCCGTGCGCACCGGCCGCCTGCCCTTCAAGTCCGTGCTCTCCCCGGACCGCCGCCGGCTCTACGTCACCAACATCGGCATGTTCGAATACAAGCCAGTTCCCGGTGCAGATCCCAAAGACGCCGTGAAGACCGGCCTGCCCTTCCCAGCCTTTGGCTTCCCCTCGCCCGAAGCTGTCAATGGGGCGCGCCGTGAAACGGCAGCCGGCCCCGTCGATGTACCCGGCCTCGGCGATCCCAATTCCGAACTCTCCAACTCGCTCTGCGTTATTGACGTGGCCGATCCGGCAAACCCGCGCGTCGTCAAGTTCGTCCGCACCGGAGAACCCTTTGGCCCGCGCAGCCTCGGCGGCTCCAGCCCCTCCGGAGTCACCGCCCTCGCTTCCACCATCTACGTCTCCAACGGCAACCAGGACACCATCTCCGTCATCGACGCCATTACGCTCACTGTCCGGCAGACCATTGCCCTGCGCATTCCCGGTCTGGAAAAATACCGCGGCATTCTCCCCATCGGCCTCTCGCTCGACATCCCCAACAATCGCCTCCTCGTCGCCGAAGCCGGCATCAATGCGGTCGGCATTGTGGACCTCACTTCACACCAACTGGCCGCGCACCTCCCGGCTGGGTGGTTCCCCACCGCAGTCCTGGCCGAGCGCGGCAATATGTATGTCGCCTCCGCCAAAGGCATAGGCACTGGGCCCAACGCCTCGCGCACCGCACCCTTGGAGCGCAGCTTTCAGGCTGAACTTCGCAGCGGACTGCTCTCCGTATATCCCACGCCGCTCAACCGCCTTCTCCCCATTCACACCGAGCGCGTGATGGCCTTCAATGGCTTCCTGCCCGCGGCCGACGAGCCGCGCCAGTTGCCCGTGGAACTCCGCCACGTCGTCATCATCGTCAAAGAAAACCGCACCTACGACGAGGTCTTCGGCGACATCGAATCCGACTCTCTCGGAACCCTCCGCGGCGCCCCTGAACTGGCCCGCTTCGGCGTCCGCGGCTGGCCCACCATCGACAAGGACTCTCTCCGCGTCCGCCTGGAAAAGAAGTACTACAACGTCTCGCCCAATCATCACGCCCTCGCGCAGCGCTACGCCTTTTCAGACAACTTCTACGCCGATTCCGAAGTGAGTGTGGACGGTCACCACTGGATCGTCGGCTCCTATCCCAACGCCTGGACCGAATCGTCACTCATGGCCTCGTATGGGGGCATGAAGGACTTCCGTATGCCCACCACCGCGCCTGGCCGCCTGAGCGTCGCGCAGAGCAACTCCAGCCTTCATCCCGAGGAGCAACTCGAGAACGGAGCGCTCTGGCACCACCTCGATCGCAACGGCGTCTCCTTCCGGAACTTCGGCGAGGGTTTCGAACTCGCGGGCGTCGCAGAAGATCCTGGCGAGATGCCCACCGGCGCGCGCTTCCTCACAAACGTCCCCATGCCCTACCCGCTGTGGGAGAACACCTCGCGCAACTACCCGCAGTTCAACATGAACGTGCCCGACCAGTACCGCGCCGAGGCTTTCATCCGCGAGATTGAAGAACTGTACGTCAAGCCCGGCAAAGAACTGCCCCGCCTCATCTTCATCCACCTGCCCGGCGACCATGGCGCCAAGGTCCGCCCCGGCGACGGCTTTCCCGTCAACATCTCCTACATGGCCGACAACGACTACGCGCTGGGCCGCATCACCGAGTACCTCTCAAAAAGCAAGTGGTGGCGCAGCATGGCCGTCTTCATTACCGAAGATGACGCGCAGGGCGGCGTCGATCACCAGGACTCGCACCGCACCATCTTCATGCTGGCCAGCCCGTTCGCCAGGAAGAACTACGCCTCGCGAGCCAACGCCAGCTTCCCGGCGCTTCTCAAAACCGCGTTCCGCGTCCTGGGCATCCCGCCGCTCAACCTCTACGACGCCACCGCGGCCGACCTTACGGATTGCTTCACATCGATCCCTGATTTCACGCCCTTCAGCGCCATCCGTCCCGACCCTGAAATCTTCGTCCCCGAAAAGGCCAAAGACCCGGCCGATCCGCAACCCTCCCCGCGCATGGACGACCCCAACGTCCTCCGCGAACAGCACCGCACCCGGCAATAGTCACTTCGCCCGCGGGTGCGCCTGGTCGTACACCGCCATGATGTCCTTCAGCGAGAGCTGAGTATATTTCTGCGTTGTCGAAAGCGACGCGTGCCCCAGCAGCTCCTGAATCGCGCGCAGGTCCGCCCCGGCGCTCAGGAGGTGCGTGGCATAGGCGTGCCGCAGCGTGTGCGGGTGCAGCGACGAATCGCCCGCCAGCGCGATGGCGTACATCTTCAGAACGCCGCGCGCGCCGCGGTCGGTCAGCCGGTTGCCTCTGGCGTTCAGGAACACCGCGCCGCTGCCGCGCCCTTCCACGTAACTCTTCAGCGCCGCCAGCGCGCGGCCCGGCACCGGCACCTGCCTCTCCTTCTTGCCCTTGCCGCGCACTCTCACCCAGCCGTCGCGCCAGTCGAAGTCATCCACGTTCAACCCCGCCAACTCGCTTACGCGCAGCCCGCAGCCGTAGAGCACTTCGAGCATCGCCAGGTCCCGCGCCGGATCGGGCCGCTCCAATTCACCCGCGGCTACAGCGTCGATCCACCTGTTGGTCTGCTCCTCCGTCGGCACCGCCGGCAGCTTCTTTGGCAGGCGCGGCGTAACCAACAACTTCGCCCGGTTCAGCGTCACCGCGCCGCGCTTCAGGCAATGGTCGAACAGGCTGCGGACCGCCGCCAGTTTGCGCCGGATGGTCGGTTTCGACAAGCCCTGCTCGTGCAGGTCCGCCAGCCATTCGCGCAGCATCAGCTGATCGAACTCGGCCGGAGCCGGCGGAGCCAGGTCCGCTCGCGTGAAGTAGGCGGCGAACTGCGCCAGGTCTGCGCCGTAGTTGCGAATGGTGTGCGCAGAAGCGTCCTCTCGCTTCAGCTCTTCCAGGTACTCGCTGATCCAGCGCTCAAGCTCGCTCATAGGCCTCCAGCGCCGCTGTTGCGCGCCGGCATACCTCCGCGTGGCGCGCCCGCTTGTCGTGCTTGAACTTCTTCTTGTCCGCTTCGTCCAACTGCGGCAGAAGATCGAAAGCGATGTTCGCCGGCTGGTACTTCTTGGGATCGGCGTGCGCTACATAGTGCGTCAGCGAACCCATCGCCGTCTCGCGCGGCATGGGCTGCGGCTCTCGCCCCTGCGCCAGCTCCGCCGCCCAGCGCCCGGCCATCAGGCCCGTGGCCATCGATTCGACGTAGCCTTCCACGCCGGAAATCTGTCCCGCGAAGAACACCCGCGGCGTGCCCTTTAGCTGCAGCGTGGCTGTCAGCAGCTCGGGCCCGTTGATGTACGTGTTGCGGTGGATCTGTCCGAAGCGCAGAAACTCCGCGCGCTCCAGCCCCGGAATCATGCGGAACACGCGCTTCTGTTCCGGAAACTTCATGTAGTTCTGGAAGCCCACCAGGTTGTAGCTGCCTGCGCGCTGGTCCTCCTGACGCAGTTGAATCACGGCATACGGCCATCGCCCTGTGCGCGGATCGTCCAGCCCTACCGGCTTCATCGGTCCGAAGCGCAGCGTGTCCCTGCCCCGGCGCGCAATCTCCTCCACCGGCAGGCACGATTCGAAGAACGGCACTTTGCCCTTGCGGATCGCCCGGTCCTCCTCGATGTGCGCATCGGCGCTCTCGGCGCTGAGAATGGCCTCGACGAAAGCTTCGTACTCCTGCTTTGTGAACGGGCAGTTCAGATAGTCGTCGCTGCCGTCCAGAGACTTGCCGTAGCGCGATGCCGCGAACACCTTTTCGCGATCAATCGTCTCGGCGTCCACAATCGGGCTGATCGAGTCGTAGAAATACAGCCCGCCGGAGCCGGTCAGCCGCCCGATGTCCTCCGCCAGCGCGCCGGAAGTCAAAGGCCCCGTGGCCAAAATGACGACGCCTTCTTCCGGCACCGCGCACACCTCTTCGCGCACCACCTTGATGCGCGGCTCCGTTTCGAGCGCCGCGGTCAGGGCGCGAGCGAACACGTCGCGGTCCACCGTCAGCGCGTGGCCGCCCGGGACGCGCGCCTCCGCCGCCGACAGCATCGAGATCGACCCCAGTTTCCGCAGTTCCTGCTTCAGCAGCCACGGCGCCGTGTTCTCCGAATCGCTCTTCAGCGAGTTCGAGCAAACCAGCTCGCCAAAGTCGCCGGTCTTGTGCGCAGCCGTCTGCTTCACCGGCCGCATTTCGTGTACGATGCAATCAAGCCCCGCGCGCGCGATTTGCCACGCCGCTTCGCAGCCGGCCAGGCCGGCCCCTAAAACATGAATGGTTGTCTTTGACGCCAAGCTCCCTCCATTGTAGGTCTCTCACATGCGTTTGCCCGCGATCGCCCTTTTCCTGATCTCCACCGCATTCGGCCAGGAGCCGATTCGATACACCGTCCGCTTCCCCGCACCCCACACGCACTACCTCGAAGTGTCGGCCTCCATCCCGGTCGAAAAGCCCGAAGTCGAGATGTTCATGGCTGTCTGGACACCCGGCTCCTACCTGGTCCGCGAGTACTCCCGCAACGTCGAGGCCTTCCAGGCCCGCGACCCTCAGGGCCGCGAGCTCGCCTGGGAAAAGTCCCGCAAGAACCGCTGGCTGATTCACGGCGCCGGTACGCCGCGCATCGAAATCTCTTACAGGGTCTATGCCCGCGAGCTCAGCGTTCAAGGTAATTTCGTCGACTCGAGCTTCGCCATGCTCAACGGCGCACCCAACTTTATGTCGCTCGCCGGCGCGGAGAAACGGCCTTACGAAGTCTCCCTCGTTCTTCCAGGCGCCTGGAAAAAGTCCATCAGCGGCATGCCGGAAGGAACCGCTCCGCACACTTTTCGGGCGGCCAGCTTTGACCAGCTCCTCGACTCCCCCATCTACGCCGGCAACGCGCCTATCCACGAATTCGAAGTCGAAGGCCGCAAGCACTATCTCGTCAATGAGGGCGAAGGCCCTACCTGGGACGGTCCCGCTTCCGCCCGCGACGTCGCCAGGATCGTCGCCGAATACAGCCGCCAGTGGGGCGGCCTGCCTTACGAAAAATATGTCTTCTTCAACATGCTCACCGGCGGCGGCGGCGGACTGGAGCACCAGAACTCCACCTGGCTCGGCGCCAGCCCCTGGGCCTACGGAAACAATCAGGAGACTCCCGACACACCAGGCGCGGCCGCCGGTCCGCGCCGGCCCAGCCGCCAGAGCTGGCTCGGCCTCGTCTCCCACGAATACATCCACCTCTGGAACGTGAAGCGCCTCCGCCCCGTGGAACTCGGCCCCTTCGACTACGAAAACGAAAACTACACCCGCAGCCTGTGGCTTGCCGAAGGAGTCACCTCTTACTACGGCCCGCTGGCCGTACGCCGCGCCGGCCTCTCCTCGCAGACCCTGTTCCTGCGCTCGATCTCCGGCGGCATCGCTCAGCTCCAGACCACACCCGGCCGTCAGGTGACGCCCGTCGAATCCGCCAGCTACAACGCCTGGATCGGACTCTACCGTCCCAACGAAAACACCCCCAACGTCTACATCAGCTACTACACCAAAGGCTCCGTCGTCGGCCTGTTGCTCGACGCCAAGATCCGCAAGGCCACGGGCGGCGCCAAGTCTTTGGACGACGCCATGCGCATCGCCTACCAGCGCTACGGCGGGGCGAAGGGCTACACGCCCCAGCAATTCCGCGACGTCTGCAACGAAGTCGCCGGCAAAGACCTCAGCGCCTTCTTCCACAATGCCCTGGAAACCACCGAGGAACTCGACTACACCGAAATGCTCGATTACTACGGGCTGCGCTTCCGTACGGAACCCGCGCGCCCCGGCTCGTCCCGCCTGCTCACCGGCATCACCGCCGCCAACAGCACCGGCCGCAACGTCATCACCGGCCTGCGCCGCGGAACGCCCGCCTACGACGCCGGCTTCAACGTCGACGATGAGATCATCGCCGTCAATGGCTATCGCGTTCGCGCCGACCAGTGGCCCGCTCATCTCGAAAACTACAAACCCGGCACCACCGTGCAAGTGCTCATAGCCCGCCGCGACAAGCTGATGACCATCCCGCTGACGCTGGCCGCCGACAAGCCTCAATCCTGGACTCTCGAACCCAAGCCCGACGCGAATGAAGAGCAGAAGGCTCACCTCGCCGCCTGGACCCGCGCGCAGCAGTAGTTCTCAGTCCCGTGGATACCGCTTCTGCCCGCCAGGACGGGTACGGCCCCTGCTACCCTGTCAAGTACAGGCCAACTCTCCTCCTGGTGCTTCTGCGTTGAAGGCTGTATCTGGGCATGCTTCGCCCCAACTCTCTCATCGAAAGGTCCGTCTCTGATGCTTCTCTTTCTCCTCGCCTTTGCACTCACGGGAAAAGTCGTTGACGTTTCCGGCGCTCCGGTGCCGAACGCAAAGGTTCAGGTGCGCAACGCTTGGCAGGCGCAGGTGGCCAGCGCAGTCTCCGGCGCGGACGGCCGGTTCCACATCGACTCACTCACGGCCGGCGCTTACCTCGTCCGAGTTGAAAGAGACGGCTTCGCAACCTGGCAAGGGAAAGCCGATCCCTCCACCTCCGACCTCACCATCACGCTCTCGCTCAGCCCAGTCAGCTCCGAGGTCACTGTCAGTGCCGAGGCCGGCGAAGCTTCTCTGACACTCGAGATCCCCCAGCGCACCAGCATTGTCGGCCGCGACCTCCTCGATGAGCAGGCCGTAAAGACCCTCTCTGAAGCCGTGGCCGGCGTGGAAGGCGTCTCCGAGCAACGTACCGCGCCCGCCATGTCGTCCATCTTCATCCGCGGCCTCACCGGCCGCAATGTCAGCGCCTATCGCGACGGCATCCGCTACACCACGTCCGCCCAGCGCGGTGGCGTCAGCACCTTCCAGAATCTGGTGGACTCCTCCGGCCTGGAAAGCCTCGAACTCCTGCGCGGCGCCAACAGCGGCCAGTACGGTTCCGACTCCACCGGCGGCGCCATCAACATGGTTTCCAAGGTGCCGGACTTTAACGCCGCCCGCCGCTTCGACATGCGCGGCGCCACCTTTTATGAAAGCGCCGCCAGTGCCTTCGGCGCCGAACTCTCGCCGCAGTACTCCACTGACAAGTTCGCCCTACTTGCCAACATCGCCGCCCGCCGTATCAATTCTATCCGCACGGCCCATGGCCTGGATTCCCACGCCGCCGTCACGCGCTTCCTGGGCCTGCCCTCCGACATCCTGGGCGATCGCCTCCCCGACACCGCCTTCACCCAGTATGGTGGCAGCCTCCACGCCCAGATCCGCCTCTCCAATTCCAGCCACCTCATCGGCCACTACGAACGCAGCCAGCAGGACGGCGCCAAGCGCTACGACCAGTTGCTGGGCGGCGATGGCAACCTCATCGCCGATCTTCGCAACCTCATGCTCGACTTCGGCTACCTCCGCTATCAGCACTTCGGCACTGGACCCTTCCAGCACCTGTCGCTCTCCGGCAGCTTCAACACCCAGCGCGAAGAGCGGGTCAACCAGGGCGGTCAAGGCAACCCGCGCTCCTCCATCACCCACCAGTACGAGCGCATGAACGTCTGGGGCGTGCAGGGCACCGCCGAACGCAGGCAGCGCGATCACACCATCACCATCGGCGGCGATACCTATTGGGAGGGCACCGTTGCCCCCGCCTTCACCGTCAATCCGGTCACAAATGTAACAACGCTCTCCAGGCCGCGCATCCCCGACGGCGCCACCTATCTCAACTACGGCTTGTTCGTCCAAGAGCTGTGGGAACCAGAGCGGGCACGCCGGGTCCGCGTGAGTGGCGCGCTGCGGTTTGGCGGCGCGAGCTATGAATCGCTCGCCAGCAACAGCCCGCTGGTCGGCGGACGTCCGCTCTGGCCCAACGACTCCATGAGCACCCACGCGCTCTCCGGCCGCGCCGGCATCACCTTCCGCGCCGCCCAGGCCCTGGTCTTCCATTCGAACTACTCGCGCGGCTTCCGCGCGCCCAACATCACGGATCTCGGCACCATTGGCGTTCAGGGCAACGGCAACTACGAATCCTCCTACTCCGGCGTCGCCGGCATGGGCGGCGAAGTGGGTGACCGCGCCGACGACAAGGCCGTCACCACCGGCAAGCCCGTCGCGCCGCTCGAGTCCGAGTTCAGCGACAACGTCGACTACGGCGCCACCTGGACCGGAGGCAAGCTGCGCGTCGGCATCAACGGCTTCTGGTCGCAGCTCACCAACACCACCGTCTCGCAGACCCTCATCCTCCCGCAGGGCGCCGTCGGCAAACCCCTCGGCGACCAGACCATCAGCCGCCAGCTTCCCACCGGCGCCGTCTATGTGCCCGCCGCCACCAACCCAGTGCTGGTACGCGCCAACCTCGGCGGCGCCCGGTTGCGTGGCTTCGAGCAATCCTTGCGCTGGAAGATCGCCAACGGCTGGACCGTCAATCAAACCTGGACCGCCGTCCGAGCCGCAGACCAGGAGACCGGCCTGCCGCCCGACATCGAACCCGGCATCCCCGCGCAAGGCGGCCGCCTTGGCCTGCTCTATTCTCCTGAGCGCCATCGCATCTGGGTGGAGGCCTATATGGACGCTGCCGACCGGCAGGACAGCCTCTCCTCGCTCACCCTAAGCGACCGCCGCAGTGGGGCCGCCCGCTCCCGCACCAACATCGCCAATTTCTTCAACAACGGCGCCGTCGTGCGCGGCCTGGTGAGCAATGGCATCCTGCTGCCCACAGGTGAAACGTTGGCCCAGGTACAGCAGCGGGTTCTGGGCAACGCAGTCTCCGCTCCCATGTTCACCGCCATTCCCGGCTATGCCATCTTCGGCGCCCGCATCGGCGCCCCGCTCAGCAGCAAACTCGACGTGATGCTCGATCTCTCCAATCTCACTGACCACACCTACCGCGGCATCGGTTGGGGCATCGACGGTACCGGCCGCGCGGCGCTCGTCAAGCTCCGCTGGCATCTGTGATCGATTACCATAGCGACATCAGGCCATGGAAGGCGCCAGTGGCAGTTACTACGGTTACCGCATCGCATTTATGCTGGCGATCGTGGGCGTCAATGCGTTCATGGCGGCCGCTGAAATCTCGCTGGTTTCCGTGCGGCCCTCCCGACTCAAACAACTCGCCGGGGAAGGCCACGTGGGCGCGCAAGCCGCTCTCCTGCTTCTCGCCAATCCGGAGCGGTTGCTCTCCGTCACGCAAGTCGGCCTCACGCTAGCCAGCCTCGGCCTCGGCTGGCTGGGCGAAGAGACCCTGCACAGGTTGATCCTCTCCATGTTCGGACCCATCCTCACGCCGGCTACGTCCGCCGCGCTCAGTATCGTCAGTGTTGTGCTGGCCTTCCTTCTCATGACCTACATGCATGTGGTGCTTGGAGAAGTGGTGCCCAAGAACCTGGCCATGGACAAGGCCGACCGCGTCGCCGTCATTCTCGCCCCGGTCCTGCTCGTTTTCTACAAAGTGGCCGAGCCGTTCGTCTGGGTCGTGGAGCGCTCCTCCACCATCATCTCCAAGCTCATCGGCGTTCACGGCCACCAGCATGGCGCGCACTCCCAGGAAGAACTCAAGTTCGTCGTCTCCGCCAGCCATGCAGCCGGCCACCTGACGCGCTTCGAGGAAGATGCCATCCACCGCGTGATCGAACTCCAGGAACACAGCGCTCGCGAGGTGATGGTCCCGCGCGGCCAGATGGTCACCGTTAGCGCAGACGCCGATATCGACGAAGTTCTCCGCATGGCCAGCGAAAGCTGGTACTCGCGCCTGCCGGTCGTGAACCCCGCCGACGAAAACCCCATCGGCTTCGTCCACGTGAAGGATGTGCTGGCTTTCTGGACCAGCCGCCGCCAATCGAATTCCCGCCGCCGCGCCGTTGAGCCCTTCTCCCTCACCAGCATCTTGAAAAAGGCGCCCATCGTTCCTGAATCGCGCTCGCTGCACCTGCTGCTCGAAGACCTGCGCCAGCAGCACGCCCACATCGCTTTCGTCGTGGACGAGTTCGGCACAGTCACCGGCCTCGTCACCATCGAGGATGTCCTCGAGCAGATCTTCGGGGAGATCGAAGACGAGTTCGACGTCAAGACCCTCCCCCCGCCCGAAGAGCCGCCCGACCTCCTCGAAGTGGAAGGCACTCTGCCGTTGCGCGACCTGGAAACGCAGTATGGCATCGAACTCCCGGGCGGCGAAGAATACCAGACCGTCGCCGGTTACCTGCTCTTCCGCCTGGGCCATATCCCGAAGGCCGGCGAGAAGGTGGAGTACGGCGGCCGCCGCCTGGAAATTCTCGAGATGGAATTCAACCGCATCGCCCGCGTGAGAGTGGAGCGGCTTTCTCCTCCGCCCGCTGAGCAACCTCAGTAAGGGCTGATGGAGTGCGGTGTCAACGCCGCGCTGGAGCCCGTCAGTTTCTCTACTTCCTTGCGCAGCGGCCCCACCGCCTTATCGAACATCATTTTGTATGCCGCGCAGAAGTAGTCCAGGTCTTCAAACTGCTTGTGCACGCCGTGCCGCGTCTTCGGGCAGCCGCCGTGGCAGATCGCCTGGTACTGGCACACCTGGCACTCCGGATGCGCCAGCGTCTTCTTCACCGCGAACGAGTATCGCTTCTGCCGCCGCGCAATCTCCGGGAAGGAATCCACCGTGATGTTGCCCAGGCGCCAGTCCTTCTCCACGAAGAAGTCGCACGGATAGACGTCGCCGTTGTACTCCACCACCACGTAGGAGTCGCACGTCTCGTGCATCGTGCAGGAGCCTGGCTTCTGGCCCGCAATGGCCTCTGCCAGATTGTCGAAGAACCGCACCCGCGTCTTGCGGCGCTCCGGCCACCACAGGTCGAAGATCTCGCACATGAACCGCCCATACTCCTCCGGAGTAATCGTGAACGGCATCCGCGAGCCGTCCGCGTTGAACTCCGCCAGCGGGATGAACTGCATGTACTGCACGCCGATCGAGCGGAAGAACTTGTAGATCTCCTTCGGCTTGTGCACGTTCGATTGCGAAAGCACGCAAAGAACGTTGAACTCCACCCGCTCCTTCTGCATCGTTTCGATGCCCTGCATCACCTTCTTCCACGTGCCATGCCCGGCTTTGTTGAAGCGGTAGAGGTCGTTCACTTCTTCCGGGCCGTCGATCGAGATGCCGATCAGGAAATTGTATTCGCGGAAGAGCTTGCACCAGTCCGCATCCAGCAGCACGCCGTTGGTCTGCAGCGCGTTCGATACCGATTGCCCGTTGCGTCCGAAGCGCTGCTGAAACTCCACCAGCTTTTCGAAGTACTTCAGCCCGGCCAGCGTCGGCTCGCCGCCCTGAAAGGCAAAGGTCGATGCGGGGTAGGAGTAAAACAGGAAGCTGTCCACCAGGCGTTCCAGCGTGTCCAGGGGCATCACGCGCGCCGGCAGTTCCTTGTAGGGGTCGGCGTCGCGGTCCAGATAGAAACAGTACTGGCAATCGAGGTTGCACACGGCCGAGGCCGGCTTGATCAGCAGTGAACTGATTCGCGGCGCCTGGCCGGAGATGGAAGCCGTCGAGATCTCACCGGACACAATCGGGAAGGGGGTCCCAGCCGTCATATGCTCTGGAGTTTATCATCCCGGGGCCATTCGCTATCCTGGTTCCCATGCTGCCCCGTCTCATGGTGCTCGGCGCCGCCCTGCTCTTCTCCACCGGGGGCGCGGCCATCAAGGGCACCGCGCTCACGGCCTGGCAAACCGGCGGCATCCGCAGCGCCATCGCCGCGGTCGCGCTCCTGCTCCTGCTGCCCGGCGCCCGCCGCGGGTGGAGCTGGCGCGTCCTGCCCGTCGGCCTCTTCTATGCCCTCACGCTCGTATCTTTCGTTCAGGCCAACAAGCTCACCACTTCCGCCAACGCCATCTTCCTGCAGTCCACCGCGCCCGCTTATCTGCTTCTCATCGGCCCGCTCTTCTTGAAGGAACATCTTCGACGCCGCGATCTCTGGTTCAGCCTGGCCCTGGTCGCCGGCATGGCGCTCTTCTTTACTGGTGTGGAAACGCCCGCTGCCACCGCGCCCAATCCCGGCGCCGGCAACCTCTGGGCCATCGCCTCCGGCGCCTGCTACGCCATCACGCTGGCCGGACTCCGCTGGCAGGCCCATCACTCCGGCCAGCGTGACGCCGCCCTCGCCACCGTCACCGCCGGCAACATCATCGCCGCCATGCTCTGCTTCCCAGGAGCCTGGCCGCTGCCCGCCATCCGCCCCTTTGACCTCGCCGTCCTCGCCTATCTCGGCGTCTTCCAGATCGGTCTCGCCTATCTGCTTCTCACCACCGGCATGCGCCGCGTCCCCGCCTTTGAAGCCTCCACGCTGCTGCTCCTGGAGCCCGTCTGCAACCCCATCTGGACCTGGTTCTTCCACCACGAACAACCCAGCCTCCGCTCGCTCGCTGGAGGCGCCATCATTCTCCTGGCCACACTGGCCAACATGCTCGCCGAGCGTGCCAGCCCTACTCCAGACCCATCTGCGACAGCCGGTACCGCAGTGCGTTCCGAGTGAGCCCCAATAGCCGCGCCGCCTGGCTCTTGTTCCCGCCCGCCCGCTTCAACGCTTCCTTGATCAGGTTCTGCTCGTGCTCTTCCAGCGACTCGCCATCCTTCAGAAAACCGCCATTCAGAGAGCTGCCGCCGCCGTTCTCCACTCCGTTGGGCACCGCCCGCTTCGGCGCGTGGTCCAGCCGGATGTCGCCCGGTTCCAACGTCTCGCCCACCGCATACAGCAGGCTCCGCTCCATCACATTCTCGAGTTCGCGCACATTGCCCGGCCAGTGATAGCCCAGCAGCTTCTCGCGGGCTTCGTCTGAAATTTGTCGCACCGGCGATCCGCTCTCGGCCGCCAGCTTCCTCAGGAACGCCTCCGCCAGCGCGGGAATGTCTTCCGCCCTCTCCCGCAGCGGCGGAATCGTAAGCGGGAATACGTTCAGCCGGTAATAGAGATCCTCCCGGAAATTCCCCTCTTCCAAAGCGCGCCGCAGATCCACGTTGGTTGCCGCCACCACCCGGACATCGATCTGGCGTGTCTTGTTGCTGCCCAGCCGCTCGAACTCGCGCTCCTGCAGAATCCGCAGCAGCTTCACTTGAACCGCCGGCGGCACGTCCCCGATCTCGTCCAGGAACACCGTGCCGTTGTCGGCCTGCTCAAACTTGCCGGGTTTAGCCGCGGCGGCGCCTGTAAACGCGCCTTTCTCGTACCCGAACAGCTCGCTCTCCATCAGGTTTTCCGGGATCGCCGTGCAGTTGATCTTCACAAAGGGCTGCCCGGAGCGAGGCGACTGGTGATGAACGGCGCGCGCGATCAGGTCCTTCCCCGTGCCGCTCTCGCCGCACAGCAGCACCGTGGTGCGCGCGGGGGCCACCCGCATCACCGAGCCCAGAATCTCCTGCATCTTCGGCCCCGTGCCGATGATGTTGTCCACCCGGTAGCGCCGCCCAAGTTCGTCCTTCAACCGGACGTTCTCTTCCCGCAAGGATTGTACTTCCAGCGCTTTCCGCACCACGGCCATCAGGTGGTCCAGAGAGAATGGCTTCGGCAGGAAGTCCGCCGCCCCTAGTTTCATCGACTCCACCGCCAGCTCCACCGTGCCGAAGGCCGTCATCACGATCACCGGGATCCGCGCATTCTGGCGCTGTAGCGCTTTCAATAGATCGATGCCGTCCATGCCCGGCAGGCGCATGTCCGTCAGCACCAGGCCCGCGCCGCCCGCCAGACGCAACGCCTCTTCGGCACTGCCGGCGCCCACTGCTTCGTAGCCCGCGCTTTCCAGTTGCAGACACACTACGCGCCGCAGCTTGTCTTCGTCCTCGACGACGAGGATGCGCGTCTTCATTCCCGTTCTCATGATCGCTTAAGCCCACCCCCTGCGGGGGGCTCAATCATAAGACGGGCTGAATGTCGGATGTCGTTGCGGTGAATTTTGGTGAGCGATTACCACACCGGCGCAGGTCGGCCCAGTGCTTCCGGCTCGGGAAACCAGCAGTAACCCAGCCGCACGATCGTTTTCAGTGCAGCCGCGTCCCTGCCCAGCTTTCGGCGCAGCCTCTGGACGTGCACATCCACCGTGCGCGTCCGCGCGCCTTCGGAGTATTTCCACACCGTGGTCAACAGCGTCTCCCGGCTGATGCAGCGGCCGGGGTTTTGCATTAGGATGTTGAGCAGCTCGCGTTCCTTGCGGGTTAACCGGGTGCTCTGCGGTGCGGCGAGCGGCCCCACCATCGCGGGTGCGGTGGCAGCGCTCACGGATCCTCGTGAAATGGCAAGCGGATTCATCGTCCCTCGGCTCCTCCAGAGAGTCGGTCCAGGGCCCGGCACTCCGCTTTTCCGCTTTCGAGTGCAATTGCCCTACATTGGCTATAGACGGATGTGCGCGGAATTTGTTCGCTCGTTTGTCTGCTGATTTGCGAAAAAGGTTGCAGCTATCGACGAAGTTTACATAGATTGACACCCGGCGTTATGCCGGGATGCTCACCGCAAAAGTGGCGCCGCGCCCCTGTTCACTCTCCACCCGGATCTTGCCCCCGTGCTCGTCCACGATCTTCGCGCTGATCGCCAGGCCCAGTCCCACCCCACTGGACTTCGTCGTATAGAAAGGATTGAAGATCTGTTCCAGGTCTTCCCTCCGAATCCCATCGCCGCGGTCCAGAATCGCCACCTCCACCGCACCGCCCGCGTGTCGCGTCTTCAGCGTCACTGATCCCTCTCCCGGCGAAGCCTGCACCGCGTTGAGGATCAGATTGAAGAACACCCGCTCCAGCAGCTCCGCGTCGCCCTGCACCAGCGGCAGCGCCGGATCGTAGTTCTTGTGAATCGCCACTGCGCTATCCGGCAATTGCCGCACCAGGTGCTGCACCGCCTGGTCCAGCAGCCCGTTGATATCCACCGCGGATTTCCTGATCTGCAGCGGACGCGCAAACTCCAGGAACCGCGTCACCAGCGAGTTTGTCCGGTCCACTTCGCTAGAGATATAGCCTGCCATCTCCCGCTGTATCTCCTCGCCTGGCGCAATCCGCTGCAACAGGATCTCCGCCGAGGCCTTCATCGTCCCCAGCGGGTTCCTCAACTCGTGGGCAAGCCCGGCTGTCATTTGGCCCAGCGCGGCCAGCCGCTCGCTGCGCCGCATCCCGGCCTCGGCTTCCAGCAGGCGCCGGTTCGCCTCCGCCAGCTCCGCCGCCGTTGCCTGCGCCCGCAGAGCCTCCTGCCGGTTTGCCTCCGCCAAGCCATAGGTCAGGTACGCCACAACGGGGAGGAAGATCACCCGCAGGCTCAGATCCCGCAAGTAAATCCCCTCTAATATGTATCCAAGCGAATAGGCCACGGGAACGAATGCCAGGTAGGCTGCGCAGGCCGTCAAGCTGACAATGGCCGTACCCGCAGCGCCTAGTGTGGTCGCCGCCGACACCACCGGTAGCAGCAGGATCAGGTAGTAGCTCGACGCAATCCCCCCCGTCACCCCGATCAGCAGAAACCCGAGCACCAGCTTTAGTCCGATCACCGCCAGATTCCCGCGACGCGTCGTCAGCGCGCCCACGCGCGGCGCCGCTACTTCCATCACAGCCAGCATCGCCAGCACTTCCAGCTCCGCTGTTCCCCTCGTCGGGCTCACCCACGCCAGGGCCGAAAACAGCAGCAGCCACACTCCGTCTTGCGTGCGAGGCAGCCACTTTTGCGCCGCCGGACTGATCCCTAGCGCCACGCCGCCATCATATCCCGCCCACCCCTCTCCCGGCGCGCCGCCCGCCGCCAAAACCCCCAGGGCGGGCTCACCCCCCCTTTGCCCTCCCCGCAATGTGGCACAATAAAGGCGTCTCGCAGGTTTGTCCATGAGTTCCGTTGAGTTTCCTAACAATCTAGAAGCCTCCGCTGTGCCCGAGGTCGTCCCGTCCCCCCAGGAAGAATCTTCCTTTGGTGATGTGCTGCGGCAGTTCGAGGCGGAGCACCAGAGCGCCGAAGGCGCCGATGCAGCTCTTGAAGGCGTTGTGGTCTCTGTCTCCGACGAGGCGATCGTCGTCAACATCGGCCGTAAGATGGAGGGCATCCTTAAGCCGGATACCCCCGGTCTGCCTTCCGATCTGGCCCCCGGCGTCACGGTCATGGTCAACATCAGCGGCCGCACCGATGACGGCTATTACCAGCTCTCCACCATCCATGTGAAGCAGCCCAAGGACTTCACCGGCCTCCAGTCCGCCTTCGATGGCAAGCATGCCATCATGGGCGTCGTCACGGAGCAGGTGAAGGGTGGCCTCCGCATTCAGGTGGCGGATGGCGTTCACGCCTTCCTCCCGGCCTCCCGCAGCGGTGTCCGCGAAGTTGCTGACCTCGCCAAGCTCATCGGCCAGCAGATCGAATGCCGCATCACCAAGCTCGACGTTACCGATGAGGAACGTCCCGACGTCGTGGTCGACCGCCGCTCCATCCTCGAAGAGCAGGCTGCCGCCGCCAAGCAGGCCGCCCTGGAAACTCTCCAGGAAGGCGCTACCGTCCAAGGCCGCGTGCGCAGCATCACTGATTTCGGCGCCTTCGTTGAGATCGCCCACGGCATCGATGGCCTGCTCCATGTCACCGACATGAGCTGGCAGCGCGTCGACAAGCCCTCTTCCGTTCTCACCCCCGGCCAGTCCATCCAGGTCAAGATCCTCAAGCTGAACCGCGAGACCCGCAAGATCTCGCTCGGCATGAAGCAGCTTACTGCCGATCCCTGGACCGAGGCCTCCGCCAACCTCAAAGCCGGTGACCGCGTTCAGGGCAAGGTCGTCCGCCTCGCCGACTTCGGTGCCTTCGTCGAAATCGCCCCCGGCGTCGATGGCCTCATCCATCTCTCGGAGATGTCCTGGACCAAACGGGTCCGCAAAGCCTCCGATGTCCTCCAGCTCGGCGAAGAGGTGGAAGCCGTCGTACTTGAGGTGAAGGCGGGCGACAAGCGCATCTCCCTCGGTCTCAAGCAGGCCCTCGGCAACCCCTGGGATGCCGTCGAAACCAAATTCGCGCCCGGCACCGTCATCGAAGCTCCCGTCACCAACCTCGCCCAGTTCGGCGCCTTCGTCGATCTTGGCGGCGGCATCGAGGGCATGATCCACGTCGGCGACATCACCCGCGAAAAGCGCATTCAGCATCCCAAGGACGTGCTCTCCTCCGGCCAGATCGTCAAGGCCCAGGTCGTCGAAGTGGATAAGGAGAAGCGCCGCATCCGCCTCAGCATGAAGCAACTCGAGCCCACCACGGCCGACCTCTTCATCGCCGAGCATGCCGTCGGCGACTTCCTCACCGGCCGCGTCGTTGAAGTCCACGGCTCCAACGCCAAGATCGAAATCAGCGAAGGCGTCCACGCCCGTTGCAAGACCAAGGAAGAAGCTCCCGCCGCTCAAAGCGCTTCCGCTTCCTCGGCCGACGTCGACGACCTTGCCGCTATGCTCGCATCTCGTTGGAAAGGCGGTAGTTCTTCCTCTTCCAGCGGCGCCAAGGACGGCCTCCGTCCCGGCCAGATCCGCCGCTTCCGCATCTCCGCCATCGACACCGAACACCGCCGCATCGACGTCGAACTCGCCGACTAACGGAACCCGGCGGTACATTTTTCCGTCTTCTCCGTCTGAACTCTTTGGGGCCACCGCCTCAAAGAGGATATCGTGAAGACTGGAGCAACTCTGGCGCTGGATCACGGCCCCTGCCGTGCCGTCGGACAGAATCTCGGAATGGATGAGGCCGCACTGATTCGAGCCGCCCAGGCGGGCGACCAGGACGCTTTCGAGCGCCTGGTTCGAGATTACGACCAGAGCGTCCTCCGCCTCGCGATGAACCTCCTCCGCTCCCCCGAAGACGCCCACGACGTCTACCAGGAAGCCTTCCTTCGCGTCTACCGGAACCTCCCCAGCTTCCGCTTCGACTGCAACTTCAACACGTGGCTCTACCGCATCGTCACCAACCTCTGCCTGGACCACCTGCGCAAAAGAAAGGTCCGGAAGACCGAATCCTCTGTCGTCGAAACGGAAGAAGGATCCATCGATCGCATGGACTCCGTGCCCGAGCAGCGCGCCTCCAGCGACCCCCAACGCGCCCTCCTGTCCAGCGAACTTCGTACCCGGATTCAACAAGTTCTCGCCGGTATGACTCCCCGCGAACGCCTCGTCTTCGAACTCCGTCATTTCCAGGGCATGCGTCTGCGTGCCATCGGTGAAACCCTCGGCACCACCGAAGAGGCCGCCAAGAACTGCCTCTTCCGTGCCACCCAGAAAATGCGCTCCGCGCTTGGAGAATTCGTATGAATTGCGAAACCGCCCGGCAGCAAATCGTCCTCCTGATCTACGGAGAGCTCTCGTTCGAGGAAGAGGAGATTCTGGAGAGCCACCTCGATGCCTGCGTCGAGTGCAACCAGGAACGCGCCCGCCTCGAAAAGCTCAGTTCCTTTGCGGACCTCGCCGAATCTGAAGTCCCCGCCGGCCTCCTCGCCCGCTGCCGCCGCGACCTCACCGCCGCCCTCGAACAAGAGCGCCGCCGCCCCTCTCTCTCTTCCATATTCCGCGGCTTCTGGCAGAAATGGTTCGTCAATCCGCCCATGTGGATGCGCCCCGCCGGCGCCCTCGCTATGCTCGCCGTCGGCTTCTTTGGCGCGCGCCTTTTGCCGGATCAGTCTTCCGCACTCTCCCAGATCGGCGTTAGCCAGGGCCCCCCGCCTACCATCAGCAAGGTTCGCCTCGTGAACCCCGACAACTCCGGCCAGGTGCTCGTCCACTACGACGAAGTCCGGCCCCGTGAACTTCGCGGCAACATCAACGACGACCGCATCCGCCGCCTGCTCCTCGCTGCCGCCGCAGATCCTGCCGATCCCGGCCTCCGCGTCGATTCCATCGATATCCTCAAGAGCCAGACCTCCGACAACGAGGTCCGCCACGCCCTCCTCAATGTCCTTCGCGCAGACACCAACTCCGGCGTCCGCCTCAAGGCCCTCGATGCCCTCCGCCCCTATGCCAAGGACCCCGATACCCGCAAGACGCTCGCCCAGGTCCTGTTGAGCGACGACAACCCCGCCGTCCGTACCCAGGCCATCGACCTGCTCGTCCAGAGCAAAGAGCCTGACGTCGCCGGCGTCCTCCAGCAACTCCTCCAGAATGAGGAGAACGGCTACGTCCGCTCCCGCAGCCAGAAGGCCCTCAACGACATGAAAGCTTCCGTGGGCACGTTCTAGATTTCGTGACCTTTGCTGTACTGTGCCGTCCAATTGAATAGCTAGTCTCCATCGCAGCGGTGACAAGGACAACCGGCCCCGGCGAGCTGGCCTGCCCTTGACGCGCAATGCGATCTTATCCAGAAGGGAAGAATTGAAATGAAGTTCAGATCCTGTATTCCATGGAGCGCTGCCCGCTCCGCCGTATTGCTCATGGCGCCAGCCATCCTCGCCGCTCAAGGTCCTTACGAACCGCAGAATCAGCCCGATCCGCCGCCACCCCCGCCGCCTCC
This sequence comes from Acidobacteriota bacterium, assembly GCA_016213725.1. GTDB lineage: Bacteria > Acidobacteriota > Terriglobia > Bryobacterales > Bryobacteraceae > Paludibaculum. The sequence goes on from JACQZS010000206.1 coordinate 57,181, forward strand.
CAAGGTCATCACCATGACCTCCGGCGGCACCTTCCTCGGCGTCGGCGTTCGCGAAATCGATGCCGAACGCAGCCGCGTCCTCTCACTCAAGGAAGAGTACGGCGTCGAAGTCACCGCCGTCGAACCCGAGAGCCCCGCCGCGAAAGCCGGCCTGAAAGTCGGCGATGCCGTCCTCGAATACAACGGCCAGCGCGTCGAAGGCACCACCCAGTTTGTCCGCTTCGTCCGGGAAACGCCCGCCGGCCGAACCGTCAAGTTACTCGTCAGCCGCGGCGGCGCCACCCAGACCATCGCCGCCACCCTCGCCGCCCGCAAAGGCAGTGCAGCCTACGGCATGGCTTTCCCCATGGAGGGCTTCAAAGTGGAGATGCCCCGCATGGAACCCATGGTAATGCCCGATATCCCCAAGGCCACCATGTCCTGGCGTAGCACCACTTTGGGCGTCGAAGCCGAGGGCCTTGGCGAGAGTCAGTTCGCCAGTTTCTTTGGTGTCAAAGAAGGCGTCCTGGTTCGTTCCGTCGTGAAGGGCTCCGTCGCCGAAAAGGCCGGCATCAAGGCCGGGGACGTCCTCGTTAAAGTCGACGACACCAAGGTCACCGGCCCGCGCGATGTGTCCAACGTGGTCCGCAACGCTCGCTCCGCCAGTAAGAAGACATTCCCCATCACTCTGGTTCGCGAGAAGAAGGAGACCTCCGTTACCGTCACCTTCGAAGACGACCAGTCTGAGCGCACCCCCGCGCCCCGCTCTCAGCGCGTCACGGTCCGCCAACAGCTTTGAGCTATCACTCCTGACTCACCCCAATTGCGCCGCGCCGGATCCCCTGCGCGGCGTTTCTTTTCTTACAGTTGGCCCACCACCGTCCGGTGCACTTTCACCAGCAGCTCCACCTCGTTCTGTGGAATCTTCAAAGCCGTCGCGATCTTCTCCGGAGTCTCTCCGCGCCGGAACAGCCTCAGCGCCTGACTCCGCTTTCCGATGTTGATCGACTCCCCGGGCACCGTCATGGGCATGGAAAACGTGATCGGCTCATCCCGCTCCGCTTGCCCCGCCTCCAGCCTTCCCAAGGCTCTGCGCAGATTCTCCAGCGAAGCCGTAAACGACTCCCGCTCCAGTTGCGCACGCCTCTTAATCGCCGCGTTCTCTCTTTTCACCGAAAAGAACAGCGCAATGCATGCCAGCATCGTCGCTGCCGAGGCCGTCAGCGGAACCATGAGATTCATCGTCGGGTTCATACCTGTCTCTACTCCTAATTACGGCTGCTTGTCCTGCCTCCTTTAGTCCTCCTTCCGCTTCTCCAGTACTATTCCCCGCTGATATCCTAAGCATATGAGGATGTTTTCAGCCGCTCTGCCCCTGCTCCTTCTGGCCGGCTCGCTTGCCGCCCAGACTCCGGCCGCTCCCGCTCCCGCTGCCGCCCCCGCCGCTCCCGCCAAGCCCGCTCGCGAAAACGGGCTCTATGCCACCCTCCAAATCACCCAGGGTGGCGCGGCCTTTGGCACCATCGTCATCAAGCTGTACGAGGCCGAATCCCCCATCACGGTCAAGAATTTCGTCGACCTCGCCCTCGGCCGCAAACTCTGGTCCGACCCCAAGACCGGCGCCCGCGTCCGCCGACCCCTCTACAACGGCCTCACCTTCCACCGCGTCATCCCCGGTTTCATGATCCAGGGCGGCGATCCCACCGGCACCGGCATGGGCTCCACCGATAACATCAAGGACGAATTCCATCCCAGCCTCAAGTTCGACGTCCCCGGCAAGCTCGCCATGGCCAATGCCGGCCTCGGCACCGGCTCCTGCCAGTTCTTCATCACCGAAGTCCCCACCACCTACCTCAACGGCAAGCACACCATCTTCGGCCAGGTCATTGAGGGCCAGGAAATCGTCGCCAAGGCCGCCCGCGTGCCCCGCGGTGCCAACGACAAGCCGGTCACTCCCGTCATCATGTCCAAGGTGACCTTCGAACGCGTCGGCCCCGTCCCGCCGAATGGCGTGGTTCTCCCCGCCGCCGCTCCCGCCAAGCCGGCCGCGACCAAGGCCCCGGCTACCACGGCCCCGGCCACGAAAGCGCCGGCCGCCAAGGCTCCTGCCGCCGCTGCCCCGGCCGCCAAGACCACTACTGCCGCTCCCGCTGCGAAGACGGCCACCTCTCCGGCTACCAAGGCCACTACGCCTGCCGCCCCTGCCAAGAAGTAGTATTTACTTCTTGAACGGCACGTCCGCGCCGGCCTTGCCGGCGCGTTTCGGCAGGGTGCCCGCTTTCCACGCCCGGGCCATCGCCACATCTTCATCCGCCTTCGCCCCCAGCGCGGGAATGTCCACATAGCCCACGCGATTCAGCAACTGCGGTTTGTACTGCGCTCCATAGACACCCGCATACCGCCTCCAATGGTCCGCCGCGGCGTTCAGATGCTTCACCGCCGCTTCTCTCCTCACCGCCTCCCCCGTCCCATCGAACAGCGCCAACTCAGCCGCCCCCAGGATCTTCTCCGCATAGTAATTCCCCAGGTGCGCCATCGCTTCAATGTCCCCCAGCGTAAGCCGCGCCTCTCTGTCCGCCCCCGCCGGCTTCCGCAACTCCGGCAGCCGGGCCAGAGCGTCTCCCGCATTCTTCTTCAGCGCCGCCGCCACCTCCAACGGCGTTGTCCCGCCCATCTCCTGCTTCTCCAATACCCGCTCCCGCCATGTCAGAATGTCCAGGTTTCCGCTCCCCGGCATCGTCTCCCCCTCGATGAAGTGCCGCACCGTGTAGTAGCCCTTGTGCCGCCGGTGGCTCAGGCACGCCTCCGGAAACCATCTCAGATCGATGTCGCCCCAGAAGAACCGCGTGATCTCTGGAAACACCTTCGACGCGCTCGCCCACGCCGCCACCAGCGCCTCGGCCGGAACCTCCGGGAAACGCGCCCCCACAATCCGCCGCAGCCGCACATCGCTCAGCTCCGGATCGTAGCTCAGCCGCCCCCACAGCAGAAAGCTGTACCACTGCTTCTGCATCACCAACTCCGGCGCCGCCCCGCCATCCCGGCTCAAGTAATCCCGCCCCCAGATAAACCCGTCCGGACCCATATAGAACCCCGCCACCTTGTCCGGCCCCGGAATGTTCTTCACATACGCCCGCGCGTACTCCGCATCGCCCCACCGGAAGCTGTAAATGTCGTCGTTCCTCACCGTCAGCCATGTCCGCAATTTCGGGCTCAGATACGGCAGCGCCCCCTCCAGGTACGGCGGCTTCACCGCGGAGTACATGTGCGCAATCGAGTACTTGAAGCTCACATCCAGCGGTCCCGGATACTCCTTCCACTCCCGCTGGATCTCCTCCAGTCCCGTCTGGTGAAAGCGGTGGATCATCCGGAACTCGCGCCCCGGCTGCTGCTTCAACGCATCCCGCACGCCCTCTCCGTACGCTTTCCACAACCACTTCTCCCGTCCAAACTCGTCCTTCCGGTTCTCCATCCGCTCCCCGGCCGTAATGCCCATCCCGGCCAGCAGCGGATACGTCAGCACCGTCTCCCGCACGCTCTTCCGGAAGTAGTCCAGCGTCACGGGATTGTCCTGCGCCCCGGTAATCCCGTGTTTGCCCTCCGCTCCGTACACGAACATGTTCCAGGTGAACCAGTACGTGTCGATCCCCCGGTCCTTCGCATACTGCATCACCGTCCGCCAGAAGTCGATCTTCTCTTCAATCGTCATCCGCCGCAGCGTCTCCATCCGCTCCAGCAGCGCCGGCCGCACCATGTCCGTGCCGTTGTGCGAATAGCTGTCGTCCATCGGTACCGTGGTCCGCTTCACATCCGCTAGCGCCACCTCCGGATACTCCGGCACCTTCACAATCGAGGGAAACGGATGCAGGCTCCACAGCGACAGCACGTTGTACCGGTGCCGCGCCATCTCGTCCAGCAGCGTCCGCCAGAACTCCAGGCTCCACATCTCGCCGATGTTGGCCTGCGCCGGATCGCTGTTGTCCGAATAGCTCGGCGTCCGCACGTCCAGTGGGATATTGAACTTGATCCCTCTCTGCGCAATCCGCGGCGCCGCGTCTGAGTCCCGCGTCTCCTCCAGCGCGCCAATGCGGATCGACTCCGCAATCTCCAGCCCCCCATACATCGCCCCCGCCGCGTCCGCGCCCAGCACCAGGTACGTCCCAGCGCCCGCCCGCCGCACTGCATACGCCTGCGCCCCAGATGCCTTCGCCGCTGCCGCGGGAAACGCCTGCAATGCCGCCGCAACTTCTCCCGCTCCAGCCGCCAGCACAATCTTCAGCGGCCCTGGCCCGGAGCAGCACTGCCCCTCAGCCGCAGAAATCCCTTTCCGCGTCAGCGCAGCCCGAATCTCACCCGCCGCAAACCGCACCGGCCCGGACCGCGCATCGTACAGAATCGACGCCGTCTGCCCCACCGCCGCGCACCCGCAGGCCAATAGAAGAATCGTGACTCTGACCATACCGCTCCTTCGCCAGAGCCATCATATCCGACCCGTAAAATTACGCCAGCGCCGCCGCCGCCGCGTTAAACCGCACCTGCTCCGCGCTCTTGCACCCCGGAATCACCGCCGTCACCGCCTCGTTCTGCAAGCACCACGCCAGCGCCCACTGCGCCATCGGCACCCCCTCCGGCACCTCTTCCCGCTTCAGTCTCTCCACCTCTGCCAGATCCCGCTCCAGCTTCTCCGCATCGAACGTCGACCGGAAATCACCCTTCACAAAACTCTCGCCCGCCCGGTATTTCACGCTCAACAGCCCGCTCGCCAGCGGTACTCGCGCCAGCACGCCCAACCCATCCTGCACGGCATACGGAAAGTACATCTCCTCCGGCCGCCGGTCCATCCGGTTGTACACCACCTGCAACGCCTCCGCCCCTACGCTCTTCGCCGCCTGCGCCTGCCCTTCGCTACCCTTACCCAGGATCGAAATCCCCACATGCCGGATCTTGCCCTCTCTCTTCAACTCCTCCAGCGCCCTCCACAACTCCTCATTCGCAAACCACTCATCCGACCCCGAATGAAACTGGTACAGATCGATCCTCTCCACCCGCAGCGCCTTCAGTGACCCCTCCAGTTGTTCCCTCATCCCCGCCACCGAAAAGTCCTCCGTCCTGTTCATGAACGAATGGAACCGGTGCCCGAACTTCGTCGCCACCAGCCACCGCTCGCGCCCCCGCCGCGCCAGATAGTCTCCCACCAGGCTCTCCGACAAGTGGTCCCCATAGCACTCCGCCGTGTCGATCAGGTTGATCCCCTCTTCCGCCGCCGCATCCAGCAGCGCATCCACCTCTCCCTGCGTGTAATCGTGCGCCCACTCCCCGCCCAACTGCCACGTCCCCACGCCGATCACCGACACCTCTAATCCAGTGCTGCCCAAGGTTCTGTATTTCACACCGCGATTGTATCGAACCGCCCGCGCTGGACACTCCCTGCGCCGCGGGCGTATCGTTGCTCTTACGGCGCCCCGCGTCGCGCCCGCTCTCAAAGCCGGTTCAATAGGAGTCCCTGCAATGCCGAAATTCTCGTCCGGCCTCACCCGCCGCGGCTTCGCCAATCGAACCGCGGCTCTCGCGGCTCTCTCCGCTTCGCCCACCGCCCTCGCCCAATCCCAGCCCGCGCCCGCCGCCCCCGTCTCCCCCAACGACCGTATCGTCATGGGCGCCATCGGCATCGGCGGCCGCGGCACCGAGGACATCAGGCACTTCCTCTCCGACCCCCGCGTCCAGATCGTCGCCAACTGCGACATCCGCGAAGACCGCCGCGAGTCCATCAAGAGCCTCATCGATAAAGCGCAGGGCAACCACGACTGCAAGATGTACTCCAACGCCCAGGACCTCCTCGCGCGCCCGGACATCGAAGCCGTCCTCATCGCCACCAGTGACCGCTGGCACACCCTCATGTCCGTCTGGGCCGCCGAAGCCGGCAAGGACATCTTCTGCGAAAAACCGCTCTCCCTTACCATCGCCGAAAGCTACGCCCTCGCCGAAACCGTCCGCCGCTACGGCCGCGTCTACCAGGCCGGCTGCCAGCGCCGCAACGTCCCTAACTTCGAACTCGCCGTCGGCCTCGCCCGCAGCGGCAAGCTCGGCCGCCTCCAAACCGTCTACGCCAACACCCTCGCCCCCCTCTCCCGCCTCGGCCACAACTGGTGGCCCGCCGAGCCTGAGCCCGACCCCCGCGTCTTCGATTGGGACCAGTGGCTCGGCCCCTGCCCCTGGCGCCCCTACAACGCCCGCTACCCCAACGGCGGCCGCGGCCTCTTCTGGGACTTCCACGGCGGCGGCATCCTCGAGTGGGGCTCCCACACCGTCGACCTCTGCCAGTGGGCCGCCGATGCCGACCACACCCAGGCCATCGAGTACGAGCCCACCCCCAACGGCGTCAACGCCCGCTATGCCAACGGCGTCAAGCTCGTCATGCGCCCCGACGGCTGGATGAACCTCGGCACCTGCCACGTCCGCTTCGAAGGCACAAACGGCTGGGTCGAAACCGCCGACTCCGGCAGAATCGAACTCTCCGAAAACCTTCGCTCCGAGCACCGCACCGTCACCATGCGCGGCACCGATCCCTCGCGCCACATCCAGGACTTCCTCAACTGCATCCGCTCCCGCACGCAGCCGCGCTCCAACGCCGAGTCCTCCTGCAACGCCCATGTCACCTGCCATGCCGCCTACATCGCCTGGCAGCTCGGCCGCAAATGCGCCTGGGATCCCGCCAAACGCGCCTTCGTCAACGACGAGCAGGCCAACCGCATGCGCTCCCGCGCCTACCGCGAACCCTACCGCCACGACGCCATCTGCAACTCGCTCGGCTAAACCATCCAGGAGAACGAACCATGCCACAACAACCCGCTCCACAGGCCGCCAAACCGGCCTCCCAGCCGAAGCCGCTGCCCGCCGTTCCCCCCGAGTTCGACGCCGCCCCCATCCTCGCCCTCGACGCCCCCAAGCTCGTCCAGTTGGTCGCCGATCCCAAGTCCACCGTCTTCCAGAAGGCCAAGGCCTGCCATCGCCTTGCCGTCATCGGCGGCAAGGACGCCGTCCCCGCAGTCGCCGCGCTCCTCGATCACCCCGAGCTCTCCAACTACGCCCGCTTCGCCCTGGAGCCCAACCCCGATCCCTCCGCCTCCACCGCGCTCCGCAACGCTCTCCCCAAGCTCTCCGGCCGCCGCCTCGCCGGAGCCATCACCTCCTTGGGCGTCCGCCAGGACCCCAAAGCCGTGGACCTGCTCATCAAATACATGGACCACGCCGACTCCGACGTCGCCGGAGCCGCCCTCGCCTCCCTAGGCCGCATCGCCACCCCCCAAGCTGCCAAGGCCCTCCATCAGGCCCTCACCAGTGTCCGCGCGGAACTCCAGCCCATCGCCGCCCGCGCGGCCCTCATCTGCGCCACCCCTGACCTGCTCAAGGCCCTCGCCGGCCCCAACGTCCCCAAACCCGTCCGCCTGGCAGCCCTCAAGCAGTCGTCCTGATCTAAACAAACCACCAAGGTAGTGGCCGGGCGCAATGCCCGGCCACACTCCGTTCTAAACCACCACGAACTCCACCTCCAACAACCGCGCCACTTTCTTCAGCTCCTCCAATCGGTGCCCCACCCCCAACGCGCAGTGATGCGTCGGACCCTCCGCGCACCACCGGTTCACAAACTCCGCCGGCCCGTGTCCAAACCGCAGCCGCGAATTCGTGTTCCCAATCTTCAGCGTCGGCCCCGCCAGTGACTCCCCCTCCGCCGCCAGCAGCTTCAACGATCCATCCACCTTCTGCGTACACCCCATCACCGTCACCGGTCCCGTCTTCACCTTGAACTCCACGCTCACCCCATGTCCCCGCTTCCCGTGATACAGACCCAGCCCTCTGAGCACCGGCTTCTCATTGCTGATTGCGATGTGCCCCGGCCCATCGTGCCCCATCAGCACGAACTGCTCCTTGAAGTCCATCGCATAGAACTCCGTATATGACCCGCCCGCCCCCAAACGGTCCATCAGCAGCATCGCCACGCACGTCTTCAAATCCCCCTCCCCGCTCGCCGGCACGCCCCGCGCCGTCAACAAGGAGTTCCCCAAAATAAGACCCGCCCCTAACCGTTCCGCCTCGTTCCCATCCAGCCCCCGGTAGTAATACGTCAACCCTTGCAGGTCGAAATCCGCTACCAGCCGGTCCAGCCCCACCGCCACGCGCCCCGCCCACTCCAGGTCTTCCGCCACCACTGACTTGTCGATCGTGAACGCCGCCCGTGCCTCCTCCAGCTTGGCCGCCACCACGCTCTCCGCGGCCGCCGGCACCCGCTTGCTCAGGTCGCACATCTCCAGCACTTCCACGTGCGCGCCCAACTGCGCATGCACCGCCGTGAAGTCCGTGTACATGTCCAGCATCCCCGGATACGTGTGCCCCAGGAAGCCAATGCGAGACTTCCTCAGCGCCCGCGCCGCTCCCGCCGCCCGGCACCACGACAAAATCTCCCGCCACGCCGCCTCATCGTCCAATGTCCCCGAAACTACCTGGAACGGCACCCGCGCCCGCACGAACGCATTCGAAATCTCCGGCACGCAGCACGTGCTGCAGTTTGCCAGCCACTCGCCCGTATCCGTGTGCTCGTAGTCCAGCGCCTCCACCGGCTGTAGATTCAGCACCAGCACCCTGACCTTCGATTGCTGCACGATCGGCAGCACCTGGCTCGACGTCGCATACGTCCCCACGTAACAAATCAACAGATCCAGATCCTGCCGCGCGAAGCTCTCGCCCGCCGCCCGCGCCGAATGCGCGTCGTCCACCAACCCGGCGGACTCCACCGTCGCGCCGGCGCCCGCAATCCGCTCTTCCACTCTCTTCTGGTACCCCACCAGCCGTTCCCTCAATCCCGGGAACTGCTCCCAATACGCCGCCAATCCAATACCAAATACGCCAATACGCGCCTTCATCTCGCTACTCCTTACCGAAACTTCTCCGACGTAAACGCATAGCGGCCCGACCCCGCTTCGAACACCGCCGCTCCGCGTTCCATCCTCAAAAACTTCCAACCCGTCCGCCCGCTCTCTTTCACCGCGTCCGCCGCCCGCGCCGGCACCCAAACCTCCGCCGTCGCATTCACCGGAATCGCCACGTCCATCTTCAAATCCGCTCCCTCCACCCTCCACCGGCTCTCAATCCGCCCCCGGATCGAATCATAGTGCCCGCCCGCGCTCTTCAGCTCGCCCACCACCTCCGGCCGGATCAGAATCCGCTCAAAGCCCACTGATCCCGGCAGCTGATCGATCCCCGCCAGCCCGGTGATGAACCACTCCTGCACGTGGCCCAGCATGCAGTGGTTCTGCGAGCTCGCCGGATTCGCATCCCACGCCTCCGCCAGCGAAGTCACGCCCTGCGCAATCTGGTACCCATAGCTCGGCGCATTCGTCCGCGAATTCACCGCATACAATACGTCCCCGCGCCCCGCATCCGTCAAGGCCCGCACCACAAACCGGTACCCGATGTCCCCGGCCGTCTGCTGGTCGCCCCGCGAGTGAATGTCGCCCGCCAGTTGCCGCAAAGCTCCTGCCCGCGCGCTCTCCGGAGCCAGCCCCATCACTAAAGCGATCGCCTGCGCCGCCTGGCTCCCCGTCCCGTAGTAGCTCTTCCCCGCATCCCAAAACGTCTCATGGAACCGCCGCTTCACCGTCTCTGCCTCCGCCGCATAGGAAGCCTTCTCCGCTGTCTTCCTCAGCAGCCCAGCCGACTCCTCCAAAACCCGCAGGTTCTGATATCGGAACGCCGTCGCCGTCACGCCCCGCGGCGTCAGCTTCGATGCCCCCGGCCCTCCCGGACCCACGTCGTACCAGTCCCCCAAACCCTGCGTCAGAATCGAGTCCTTCGACATCCCCGCCAGATACCGGTCGTACTTCGCCATCGCTTCATAGCTCTCCGCCAACGCGCGCTTGTCGCCATACCACCGGTACAGCAACCACGGCACCGCCGCCACCGCGCTGCCCCACTCCGGCGAGTCCCGGAAGCCCCCGCGAAACACCGTGTACTCCGGAGCGATATCCGGCACCAGCCCCGCCTCCGTCTGCGCCTCGCGCGTGTCCCGCGCAATCTTGGCATAGAACGTCGCCGCGTCGAAGTTGTACAGAATCGACGGCCCCATCAGATGCGCCACCTCCAGCCACCCCAGCTTCTCCCTGTGCGGGCAGTCCGTCAGCACGCTCTGGAAATTCGCCCGCACCGCAAAGTCCACCAGCTCATTCGTCCGGTTGAACAGCTCGCTCGAACTCGTAAACCCTCCCGCCCGCTCCGCCGAATTGTGCACGTAATCCGCCCCCAGGCTCACCACTTCCGCATCGCCGGTCACCTCCACATACCGGAACCCCGTATACGCGAACTTCGGATGCCACTCCTCCACGCCCTCGCCCCGCAGCGTATAAGTGAAATACACTCCCTGCGTCGCGCTCCCCGTCGCGCTCCGCGTGTCCAACCGCCCCTCCGCATTCAGCAGCTCCGCCGTCGCCATCTTCACCGAAGATCCCGCCTTCCCCCGAACCTTCACCCGCGGCCACCCCGCCAGATTCTGCCCCAGATCGTAAACCCGTACCCCCGCCGCCGGCGTCGTTACCTTCACCGCCTCATATCGCTTCATCACCTTCACGCCCGCCGCCGCCTGCGCCACCAGCGGACCGCCCGGCTGCCCGTCAAACCCAGCTCCTCTCCACTTCGAATCATCAAACTCCGCCGTCATCCATCCCGGCTCATCCAGCCGCGCGTCGAAATCCTCCCCGCCGTGTATGCACGAAAACACCGTCGGCCCCGACCTCATCTTCCAGCTTCCATTCGTCCCCACCGTCTCCACTGACCCGTCCTCATACTCGATCCGCGCCATCACCAGCAGCACCGGCGCGCCAAAAGACCCCGTGAACTTCACATACCGCCCGCCCGGAATGCTGTAGAACCCATTCCCCAGCTCCGCCGCAAACACATTCGCCCCCCGCTTCATCTGCCGCGTCACATCGAACGCCCCATACAGCACGCTCTTCCGGTAGTTCGTCCAAAGCGGCGCCAACACTTCATCGCCCACCTTCTCGCCGTTCAGGTACAACTCATAAAACCCGCCCGCCGACGCGTACACCACCGCCCGCTTCACCGCCTTCGATACCTCAAACTTCTTCCGGAACCGCGGCATCGGCCGCGTCATCGGTGCCCGCGCGTCCGCAATCCAATCGCCCTTCCAGTCCTCTGGCCGCAGCACCCCCATCCCCCATTCCGCCGCCGCGCTCCATGGCCCCGCCTGCCCGTCTTTGTCCCAGGCCTGCACCTTCCAGTAGCACCGTTGAAACGATCCGAGCCTCTTGCCCGCATACTCCACCTGCGCCGCCGCGCTCGACGCCACCTGCCCCGAATCCCACAAATCCCCCACCCCTCGCGCCAGCTCAGCCGCCGTCGAAGCCACCACCACCCGGTACGCCGTCTGCCTCTGCCCCCGCTCGCTGGAACTCAGCGTCCAGCTCAATCGCGGCCGCTCCGCATCCACGCTCAGCGGGCTCTTCCGGTACTCGCAACGCAATCCCTCCGGCGTCACCGCCGCGCTCAAACAAAGCGGCGCCACCAGCGCCAGAACCAACTTCTTCTGCACTGCTCGTTCTCCAATCGGTGAATCGATTTTAGCGCCCTTGCCCCTTCCGTTGACTTCCGCCGCGCACCGCAATACTGTTGTCTCAGCCTCAATTCAGGACCCCTCATGCAACATCTCTCCTCTCCCCGCCGAGATTTCCTCAAGCTCGCCGCCGCATCCGCCGCCGTCTCCGCCCCCCTCCCCGGCTATGTCGCCGCCTCCTCCACCATCAAGGTGGGTGTCATCGGCTGCGGCGGCCGCGGTGAAGCCGCTGCCATGAACGCCATGAACGCCGGCAAGGACATCCAGATCGTCGCCATGGGCGACATCCGCATTGATCGTGTTCAGGAAAAGCGCGCCGCCCTCAAGCTCAAATACCCCGATCAGGTCGCCGTCGACGATAACCACTGCTTCAAGGGCTTCGATGCCTACAAGCACGTAATCGCCAGTTCCGACGTCGTCATCATCGCCAACGCCGCCAAGTTCCACCCCCTCCATCTCAAGGCCGCCATCGAAGCCGGCAAGCACGTCTTCCTCGAAAAGCCCCACGCCATCGACCCCTACGGCATCCAGATGCTCCGCGCCGCCCTCCAGCTCGCCGCCGACAAGCGCCTCTCCGTCGTCAGCGGACTCCAAAGCCGCTACCACCCCGGCTATCAGGAAACCATGAAGCGCGTCCACGACGGCGCCATCGGCGACATCGTCGCCATCCAGGAAACCTGGCTCCGCCCGCCCTATGTCATGTACCGCCGCGTGCCCGGCCTCACCGAAATCGAATACCAGGCCAGCAACCAGTACCACTTCCACTGGCTCTGCGGCGACGACGTCCCCCAAACCCTCATCCACAACCTCGACCGCTCCAGTTGGGCCGTGAAGAACACCGCCCCCGTCCGCGCCTACGGCATGGGCGGCCGCTCCACCCTCAAAGGCGAAATCTACGGCGACGTCTTCGATCACCACTCCGTCGTCTACGAGTTCGCAAACGGCGTCCGCATCTACGCCTGCTGCCGCACCATCGACAACTGCTACAACGAAAACTCCTCCCTCATCCTCGGCACCAAGGGCCGCTGCGATCTCCTCAAGCTCACCATCACCGGCGAAACCAACTGGGTCCACCCCGGCCCCACCTCCAAGAACAACGCCTACGACCTCGAGCACGTCGCCCTCTTCAACTCCATCCGCAACGCCACCCCTCTCAGCAACGGCGACTATATGGCCCGCTCCACCCTCATCACCCTCATGGGCCAGTTCAGTTGCTACTCCGGCAAGGAGGTCACCTGGGACCAGATCTCCAACTCCACCTACGCCCACCGGCCCCTCCCCGAAGACCTCCGTCCGGACACCGAACCCCCCACTCGTCCCGGCCCCGACGGCTCTTACCCCGTCTTCTTCACCCCCGGCATCTCCAAGCTCCTCTAACTGCGGTATGCGGCTCCTCGCTTTCCTCCTCGCGGCCCCGCTGGCTGCCCAGACCATCCCTCTCGAAGGCACCTGGCAATTCCGCCTCGACGCCGAAAAGTCCGGCCTCGAAATGAAGTGGTTCTCCCAGCGCTTCCAGGGCGACACCATCTTCCTCCCCGGCTCCACAGATCAGGCCGGCTACGGCCTCAAGCTCTCCGCCCCTTCCCGCGGCTGGCTCTCCCGTCCCTACACCTACGAAGGCCCCGCCTGGTACCAGCGCGAAATCAACATCCCCGCAGCCTGGCAGGGCAAACACGTCCGCCTCTTCCTCGAACGCCCCCACTGGGAAACCCGCGCCTGGCTCGACGGCCGCGAACTCGGCATCCAAAACAGCCTCTCCACGCCCCACCTCTACGACCTCGGCATCCAGCTCGCCCCCGGCCGCCACCTCGTCACTCTTCTCATCGACAACACCATCAAAATCGACGTCGGCCGCAACGCCCACTCCGTCACCGATCACACCCAGACCAACTGGAACGGCGTCGTCGGCCGCATCGAACTCCAAGCCACCCCGCCCGTTTGGATCGACCGCGTCCGCCTCACCTCCGCCGCCAATCTCCAATCCATCGAAGCCCAGGTCACCATCCGCAACGCAACCACTGAGTCCTTCACCGCCACCCTCGCCCCAGGCACCTCCACGCCAACCCTCAACCTGCCTCCAGGCGAAACCAAGGCCACCGTCTCCATCTCACTACCAAAAGCCAAGCCCTGGGACGAATACGAAGGTAATCTCTTCGACATCTCCATCGGCCTCACCGCCGGCCCCCACCGCCACCAGTGGTCCGGCCAGTTTGGCCACCGCACTATCGCCACCCGGGGCACCCAGTTCACCCTCAACGGCCGCCCCATCTTCCTCCGCGGCACCCTTGAGTGCAACATCTTCCCCCTCTCCGGCTATCCACCCACTGATGTCGAATCCTGGCGCCGCCTCTTCCGCATCGCCCGCTCCTACGGCCTCAACCACTTCCGCTTCCACTCCTGGTGCCCGCCCGAAGCCGCCTTCCAGGCCGCCGACGAAGCCGGCTTCCTCCTCCACGTCGAACTCCCCGTCTGGACCACCTCCGTCGGCAAGGACAAAGCCCTCACTGAATTCATGGCCGCCGAAGCCCGCCGCATCCTCGACACCTACGGCAACCACCCCTCCTTCACCATGCTCTGCCTCGGCAACGAACTCCGCGGCGACTTCGATGCCATGGACCGCCTCGTCGCCGATCTCAAAGCCAGCGACCCCCGCCGCCTCTACACCTTCTCCGCCGATCACGTCCGCCGCCGCCCCGGCCCCACCTCCGACTACTACGTCGCACACAACACTCAGGCCGGCCCCGTCCGCATTCATGGCGCCCGCTTCTCAAAAGACAACGACGGCACCACGCGCGATCACTCCGCCCACGCAGCCCTCTTCCAGGTCCCCATGGTTGCCCACGAGCTCGGCCAATGGGTCACCTTTCCCGATTACTCCGAAATCGGCCACTATACCGGCGTCCTCAAGCCCCGCAACCTCGAAGCCTTCCGCGCACAACTCGAAGACCGCGGCCTGCTCGACCTCAACCGCGACTTCCAGCTCGCCTCCGGCCGCTTCGCCTGGCGCCTCTACAAGGAGGACATCGAAACCGCCCTCCGCACGCCCAACTGGGGCGGCGTTCAACTCCTCCAACTCCAGGACTTCCCCGGCCAGGGCGAAGCCTTGATCGGCCTCCTCGACTCCTTCTGGGAATCCAAAGGCATCCTCCCCCCACAAGAGATGCGCGGCTTCTTCGGTCCCACCACCGCCCTCGCCCGCTTCCCCAAGTTCGTCTATCTCAACAACGAAACCTTCACCGCCACGCTCCAGCTCGCCCACTACGGCAAATCCGCACTCACCGCCGCCACGGCCGAATGGTCCCTCACCGGCGGCGTCAGGCCCATTGCCGCTGGGTCTACAAAACCTGCCGCCATCGCCCCGGGCCAAGTCGTCAACCTCGGACAGATCCAGGTGCCGCTTGCCCAGGTGCTTGAGCCGCAACTCCTCCGCCTCGTCGTGAAAGTCCCCGCCGCCGAAACCGCCAACTTCTGGGATATCTGGGTCTACCCCGCCGCGCAACCAGCAGATCCCGCCGGAGTCCTCATCACCACTACCTACGACGAAACCGCCAAACAAACGCTCGCCCAGGGTGGCAAAGTCCTCCTCACCCTCCCTGCCGGCAAGCAGACGCAATCCACCATGCCCATGCAGTTCCTCCCCGTCTTCTGGTCCCTCACCTGGTTCCCCAAGCAACCCGGCCATCTCGGCATCTTCTGCGATCCATCCCACCCCGCCCTCGCGCAATTCCCCACAGCCCCCGGCAGCGACTTCCAGTGGTACGACGTCACCCAAAACTCCGCGGCGTTCATCCTCGACGACACCCCCGCCGCCTTCCGCCCCATCGTCCAGGTGATCGACGACTACCACCGCAACCACAAACTGGGAGCGGTCCTCGAAACCAAAGTTGGCCCGGGCAAACTCCTGCTCACTTCCCTGGACCTCGCCACCAACCTCGAAACCCGCCCCGCCGCGAGCCAGCTCCGCCGCAGCCTGCTCCACTACATGTCCACACGAGCCTTCAACCCCAAGGACACCCTCCCCGAGCGCGATCTTCAAAAACTCCTCGCCCCATAGAAAAACCCCGCCGCGCTCAACGCGGCGGGGTCCCCGCTCTTACAATCTCGCACCGCTTACTGCAGCACGATCTTGTTCACTTCCAGCGTCGTTCCCAACACCTGCTGCAGCCGGTTCACTGCCCGGTTCAGCAACAGGTTCGCCCCAATCACGCGCCGCCGCGAATCGATCAGCTCGTTCTGTCGCGTCAGCACCAGGAAGTTCGTGCTCTCCCCGGTCTGGAACAGCCGGATCTCGCTCTCCAGCTTCTCCCGCGCCGCCCGCTCGCTCGCCCGGGCCGCTTCTATCCGCTGCTGCGCCGTCTCCAGCCCCTGCAGCGATGTCCGCACCTCGGCTCCAATCGACTGCTGCACCTGCATCCGCGCCAGCTTCAGCCGCTTCTCGTTGATCGCCGCCTGCTCCACCTGCGATTGCGCGCTCCGGTTCCGCGGATTCCATTCAATCTGCATTCCACCCACAAACGTCTGGAAGTTTCCGCTCACCATGTTCGACATCGCCGTTCCGTATCCGCCCACGAACGAAGGCGGCACGCCGCCGCCCGTCGATACCGGAGGCAGCATCGGCAAGCCGGCAATCGCCGACAGCTCATTCGTCCGCTCAAAGTAAGGAACCAGCATTGAGATGAACCCGCCGGATGAAGCCGGCACCGTGCCCGCCAGCCCCGCGTTCGTGTAGTTCGCCGTCAGATTCACCTGCGGCTTCAGCCCGCTCGACGCCAACTTCTTCTGCACGTCGTTCTGCTCCACCCGCAAGTCGATCGACCGCAGCTCCAGCCGCTTCTGGAACGCGGTATCAATCGCCGCGGAAACCCCCGTCGCCGGCGGTTCCACGGTCTGCCGGTCCACCGGCACCACGCGCTCGTTCCACAGCGGATCCGCCGTGTTCGGAGTCAACACCGCCTTCAGCCCGTTCTCCACCGCCGCCAGCGTCCCGATCGCCGAAACGTAGGTGTCGATCCTCCGCTGCAGCTCCGCTTCCGATGCGGCCGCTTCCACCGGAGCCAGCGTCCCGGCTTTGATCTGCCTCAGATTCCGCTCGTGCTGCTCCCGCGCCAGCCGCACGCCGTCTTCCGCCACCACCGCGTCCTCGATCGCCGCCGCCAGATCCCAATACGCCACCTGCGTCCGCGTGATGACGTCGATCACTTTCACTTCAAAATCCGTCCGCGATTGCTCTTCCTGCTTCAGCCGGATCTTCAACTGCGCCCGCTCCGGATCCATGTCCCGGTACCGCCACAACGGCACCGAAAATCCAGCCGTGATCCGGCTCGTGAAGTTCGGGTTCAACGACACGAACGGGTTGTTCGTCGATTGCCGCTGGTTGTCGAAATCCACGTGATAGCTCAGGCCCGACAGCGTCGTCTTGCCTCGCACGTAGAAGTTGTTGGTCAGGTAATGCTCGCTCACCTTGCCCGTCGCCGAGGCCAGCGTGCTCGCCGCCGGCACGTTCCGCGCCTCCTGGCTCGGCAGGTAGCCCAGCACCGGATCGAATACGCCTTTGGCGCCCTTCGTGAACGCCGCCGCCGTGTCCAGATTCGTCCGCTCCACCTCGATCTCCAGGTTGTTCTTCAGCGAAAGCTGCAGCGCATCTTCCAGCGTCAGCCGCCGCTCCGTGTTCGTCACCCCCACGCGCTTCTCCGCCATCACTTGCGTTCTGGCCTTCTCCAGCGCCTGGTCCCACTCCGTCAGGCCCTGCCGCGGGTCCTGCCTCTGCTGCGCCTGCATCGGCGGCGCGCCCATCAGCAAGCCCACCAGCAACAGCGCCGTCAACTGCTCAGCCACCTTCCCCGGCCGCCGGAAGATCTTCCGGAACCAGCCCGCATTCGCCAGGTCGTCGAATAGCGAATACGCCACCGGCGTCACCAGCAGCGTCAGCAGCAGCGCCAGGCTCTGCCCGCCGATGACGACAATCGCCACCGTGCGCCGCGAACCCGCGCCCGCGCCCGTGCCGAACGCCAGCGGCAACATGCCCGCCACCAGCGCCGCCGTCGTCATCAGAATCGGCCTCAACCGGTCTTCGCAGCCCTGGAAGATCGCTTCCCTCCTTGGCATGCCTTCCCGCCTCAGCCCCTTCACGTGGTCGATCTGCAGAATCGAGTTCTTCTTCACAATCCCGAACAGCACCAGAATGCCCAGCGACGTGTAGATCACCGAGAAGTTCTCCCGCGCCAAAAACAGGCTCAACAACGCAAACGGCACAGACAGCGGCAGCGATAGCAGAATCGTCACCGGGTCGATGAAGCTCTCGTAGTTCGACGCCAGAATCATGTACATGAACACCACCGACAGCAAAAACGCGATCAGGAAGTTCGTCACCGTCCGTCCCAACTCCCTCGACCGCCCCACCGCGCCATACCGGTAATCCGGCGGCAGGTTCATCTCCGTCATCTCTTTCTCAGCCACGCTAATCAAATCGCCCAGCGCCAGGCCCTTGCTCAGGTTGCCCATGATCAGCACCCGCCGCTGCCGGTTCCAGCGGTCGATCGATGTCGGCCCCGTCCCCATCTCCAGCGAGGCGACGCTCGAAAGCGCCACGTTGCCCAGCGTGGAAGATGGCAGGTACAGCCGGTCCAGCGCCGCCGGCGAGTTGCGGAACTCTTTCGAAACCCGCAGCAGCACGTCGTACCGGTCGTCGCCTTCCTTGTACGTCGTCACCTGGTCGTCGCCGCCCACCAGAATCCTCATCGCATTCGCCACCTGCGCCACGTTCACGTTCAGGTCCGCCGCCTTGTCGCGGTTGATGTTCACCCGCACCTCCGGCTTGCCGGATTCATAGGTCAATTCCATGTCCGCCACGCCTTCAATCGGCCGGATTTTGTTGATCAGCCTGTGCGCGTATCCCTCCAGCCGGTTCAGGTCCGGACCCTGGATCGAATACATGAAGTCCCTGTCCGTGCCGCCTGAAAACAGCGACGGCAATTGCACGCCGACAATCAGATCCTTGTACTTCGACAGGATCTCGCGCGTCCTGTCCATCAACTGCCGCTGCCTCTCCTTGCGCGCCTTCACGTCCACCAGCTCCACAATGATCGACCCGCGGTCCACCTGCCTCCGCTGGTCCGCGCCGATCGTCGTGAACAGATCCCGCACGCCCGGCAGCTTCAGCAGGTCCTTTTCCACCAGTTCCATCATCTGCGTCGTGCCTTCCAGCGACGAGCCCACCGGCATCCTCACCGTCACTTCAAACTCGCTCTGGTCGTCCACCGGCAGAAAGTCGATGCCCATGCGCTTCATCATCGGCACCGTCGACGCCACTACCGCCACCGAGATCCCTACGATCACCCAGCGGTGGCGCAATGACCAGTCCAGCATCGCCCGGTACGGCCGCGCCGCCACTGCGTCAAAGAACCCCGCCTTCGTATCGTGCTTCTTGTTTCCGATCTTCAGGAAGCGCGAACACAGCATCGGCGTCAGCGTGAACGACACCAGCAGCGACACCCCAATGGCGAACGCCGCCGTGTAGCCGAACGACGACATGAACCGCCCCACGATGCCCGGCATCATCGCCACCGGCAGGAAGATGATGATCAGCGACAGCGTCGTCGCCAGCACCGCCAGCCCGATCTCCTTCGTGCCCTGCGCCGCAGCCTCCATCGCCGTCATGTCTTTCTCTTCCATGTGCCGGAAGATGTTCTCCAGCACCACGATGGCGTCGTCGATCACAATGCCTACCACTAGCGTTAGCGCCAGCATCGTGATCTGGTTCAGCGTGAATCCCATCCACTGCATCAGCGAGAACGTCGAGATGATCGACGTCGGAATCGCTACCGCCGCTATCAGCGTCGAGCGCCAGTTCCGGATGAAAAACATCACGATGATCGCCGCAAACACGCCGCCCAGAATCAGGTGCTCCTGCACCGCCTCAAATGCCGACTGAATAAACCCAGATTGGTCCCGCGTATACGTGATCTTGAAATCCGGCGGCAGAGACCGCTGCAGCGCCGTCACTCTCGTCTTCACCGCCGCAATCACGTCCAGCGAGTTCGTCCCCGCCTGCTTCCTCACCGCCAGCGCCACCGCCTGCTGCCCGTTCAGCCGGGCCAGCGACCGCGGCTCTTCAAACCCGTCCACCACATCCGCGATGTCCGACACCCGCACCGGCGCGCCGTTCAGCGTCCCCACTGTGATCCGCGCAAAGTCCAGCGGCTTCTCCACCCGGCCCAGCGTCCTCAACGACAACTCGCGGTTGCCTTCGTCGATGCGCCCGCCCGGGATTTCAATGTTCTGCGCCGCCAGCGCCCCGCGCACCTGCTCGATGTTCAGGTTGTACGCCGCCAGCTTCTCCGGATTCAGCACCACCTGGATCTGCCGCTTCCGGTCGCCCACAAACCGCACCTGCCCCACGCCGTTGATCGACTCGATGTTCTTCTTCAGATTGTCGTCCACCAGCTTCGTGATCTCGCGCAGGTCCCTGTTGGCCGACACCACTACGTTCAACACCGGAGATGCGTCCGTCGCCAGCTTCTCCACCACCGGCACCTTCGCGTCCTTCGGCAGCTGGCCCAGCACCGTCGAAATCTTGTCCCGCACTTCCTGCGCCGCAATGTCCGGATCCTTCTCCAGCACGAATTGCAGCGTCACCAGCGACAAACCTTCGGCCGAAGTCGAGTTCAACTCGTCGATGCCCGATATCGTGTTTACCGCTTCTTCAATCTGCTTCGTTACCTGAGACTCCACCTCTTCCGGCGACGCACCAGGCAATACCGTCGTGATGTTCACGTACGGGAACTCGATCTTCGGGAAGTAATCCACTCCCAGCTTGCGGTATGAATCCAGCCCGATCACCACCAGCGCCAATATCAGCATGGTGGCGAACACGGGCCTGCGAATACACAGTTGTGCCAGTTTTTGCATGGATAGCGTCCTCCCCTACTGCACCTTCACCGGCGCGCCCGTCGTCAGTTGCGGCACGTTGCTCACCGCCACAACCGTTCCCGCCGGTACCGTCCCCGCCGGCATCTCCACGAAGCCGTTAGAGGCCAGAATCTCCGGAATCTTGTGCTCCACCGCCTTGCCCCCTTCAATCGAGAAGAACTTGTTCAACCCGGCCACCGTGTACACCGCCGCCCTCGGTACCGCCACCACCGGCGCCGCCGCGTCCGTGATCAGCCGCACCTGCACGAACGATCCCGGCTTCAACCGCCCGTCGTTCTGCAGCAGCCGCGCTTCCGCTGTCAGCGTCCTCGACCGGTTGTCCAACGCCGGATTCAGCTCCCGCACCACCGCTTTGAACTCCGCGTCCGGCACCGCTTCCGTCTTGAACGCCAGCGTCGTCCCCACCTTCACCAGCGCCACCGCAGATTCCGGTACGTCCACCCGCAGCCGCAGCGGAGCCGCCTTCACAATCGTGTAGATCGAGACGTTCTCCTTGATGTACTGGCCCAGCGCTACGTGCTTCATCTGCACCAGCCCGTCAAACGGCGCCACCACCTTCGCGTCCCGCAGCCGCTTCTCCGCCAGCTTCACTTCCGCCTGCAGCGACCGGATTGCCGCCAGTTGCGTCCTCAAGTCGTCCTGCGTCGCCTCAAACGCCGCCTGCCGCGCCCGGTACGCCTTCTCCAGTTCCGTGTACCGCTCCGGCGAAATGTCCCCCGTCTTCACCAGCTTCGCCGCGTTCTCGAACTTCGACTTCGAGTCCTCCATCTGCGCCGCCGCCTGCCTCGTCATCGGCGTCGTCTGCGGCGCCTCCATCGTCCTTGGATCCATCCCCGCCCGCGCCACCGCCTGCGCCAGCGTCGCCTTCACCCGCTCCAGTTGCAGCCCCAGCTCCTGCGGATCGATCTCCGCAATCACATCCCCCTTCCTCACCGGCTGCCCGAAGTCCGCCTTCAGCATCACCACGCGCCCCGGCACCTCCGCCGAAACCGTCGTCACTTCGTCCGGCTGCAGAGACCCCGTCACCATCATCGACTTCTCCACCGTCCGCGCTTCCGCCACCGCCGTCTTCACGGCTATCGGATCCGCCGCCTTCGCCGCCTGCGGCCCTTCCTTCTTCGCTCCGCAACCCACGGCTGCCAGCAACGCAATGAAAACAAAACTGGTTTTTAACATGTATGACTCCGATTTAGCGGGTCCTGACCCCGTTCAGAAATAGGTCCACCAACAGCGGAACTACCTGCTCCGCCGGCAAGTCCAGCCCGTGTTCGGGAAAAAGGATCCTCGTCTGCCCGTAGTGGCCCACCATGCAGATGAAGGCCCGGGCTGAAAACAATGCATCGCCCTGCACAAACGTGCCCGCCGCTACCTGGCGCTCATAGCACGCTTCCACGTACTCCATGAACTGCGACACCGCCTTCTGGTGCCATAGCTGCGCCAGGTCGTGTCCTTCCAGGGCACTAAATAACAACAGACGCACCTCCCGCGGCCGTTGTTCATACCACTCCAGAATCAGCTTCCCCAGCCACAGGAAAAACTCCCGCTCGGTGAACTTCTCCCCCAACTGCGCCAGCGACTGGCAAAACTGCGCCTGTGTTCCCTCAATCAAATGGTCCACAATCGCGTCGTACAACTCTCGCTTCGTGGCGAAGTGCTGGTAGAGCACCGGCTCGCTCACCCCTACCGCCGCTGCCAGTTGCCGCGTCGTCGTCCCCCGGAACCCATTCTGCGAAAACAGCTGAATCGCCGCTTCCAGAATCGCCGCCCGCCGCTCCGCCCCGGTCAGTCGAGCACGAGGACTCGCCGGTTGCCCTTCAAAATTAGCGTCCGCTAACATAGCATCCACTAAGATAGCAGTTGCTAGGTTTGCGTTGCAAGGGGTGTCCCTTGAAGTTACGCTTGCATCATCTTGCCCCCCGCCTCCCCATCGGCCAACGCCTTTTCCTGGTCGCTTGCCACCTGCCCCGGCAGCCAGATTACCGCCGGAGTTTCCAGCCCCGTGGACCTCATCTAACAGCCTGCAATCAACAACTTAGGAGGATCAACCCTCGCCCCGCGGCCCCCACTAAAACCAAACCCCGCCGCGCTCCTGTTCGGATGCGGCGGGGTCCACCCCAACATATGTCGTTTCAGCGGCGGCCCGGCTTAAACCTCCGCCTCTTGTGGCACTGCCATTTGCTGCTCGCCCTTTGCCGGACCCTTGGCTAGCAGTTCCACTCCATACTCGTATCCACGCTCGAAGGCCTTCAGGTTGAGATCCAGGAATCGCGCAGGCACGGCGTCTTTCACAGACTTCATCGCCGCGTCCCTCACAACAATGCCCGTGATCGCGCAGAAGAACCCAACCATGATCACGTTCAGCACCATCTTCTTGCCCAGCTCTTCCGCCAGCCTCGTCGCCGGAATGCCGTACACCCGCAGGTGCTGCGCCTTTTGATCCAGCGGAACCAGGTCTTCTTCCACCAGCAGCATCCCGCCCTCGCGCACCTCGGGCACGAACCGCGTGTACGCCTCGGAAGACATCGCCACCAGCACGTCCAGGCTCACCGCATACGGATAGAGCACCGGCTGGTCCGATACCACCAGCGCCGCGCTCGCCGCGCCGCCGCGTGCCTCCGGACCATAGTTCTGCGTCATCGTCGCGTAGCCGCCTTCGTGAATCGAAACGGCCCTGCCCAGAATGTGCGCGGCCAGAATTACGCCTTGGCCGCCAAAGCCTGCAATGCGGAGTTCTTTCAGCATTCCTTTTCACATCCTTCCGACTCCTGCTCCTCCGGTTGCGGGGGGAACTCGCTGTAGTGCGAGCCCAGTTGCCGCCGCATCCGTGTCAGGTAATCCTCGCGCTCCCGGTCTACAAACTCCCCGACCACAATCTCTCCGCCCGGCTCCAGCGCCGTCTCCCACGTCGGGCAGCCGTTCTTGATCTTCGAGCGCTTCTTGTAGTCCACCATGGCCGCCAGCGCGTCGCCCATGTTGTTCTTCCGCTGGTAGTAAGTCGGACACGGGCTCAGGATCTCGATGAACCGGAACCCCTTCTTCTTCAACGCCTTGGCCATCGTCCGCTCCAGCTGCATCACGTGGAACGCCGTCCAGCGCGCCACAAAGCACGCTCCCGCCGCATCCACCAGCTGCGCCATGTTCAGCTCCGGCTCAAACGCCCCGTACGGCGTCGTCGTCGAGTTCGAAGCCCCTGGCGTCGTCGCCGCCGCCTGCCCGCCCGTCATCGCGTAAATCATGTTGTTTACGCACACCACCATGATGTCCATGTTCCGGCGCGCCGCGTGAATCAGATGATTTCCGCCGATCGACGTCAAATCGCCGTCGCCCGAATACACAATCACCGTCAGCTCCGGATTCGCCAGCTTCAGCCCCGTCGCAAATGGAATCGCCCGCCCGTGTGTCGTGTGGAACGAGTCCAGGTTCATGTACCCGCTCACGCGGCCGGAGCAGCCGATGCCGCTCACGATCGCCGTCTTCTGCAGGTTGATCTGCTGCCCCAGCAGCGCGTGGGCAAACGAATTCACCGTCGTTCCAATGCCGCAGCCCGGACACCAGATCGTCGGCACACGGTCCTGCCGCAGTAGATCTTCCACCGGGTTGTGCACATGCAGTTCCGTCGTACTCATCGCGCGCCCCTTTCGATCGCTTCCAGAATCTCGACCGGCTTGTGCACCGTGCCGCCCGGATGCGGTACGCCGATCACCTTGCACTGCCCGCCGGCGCAACGCTCCAGCTCCAGCACTACCTGCCCCATGTTCAGCTCGGGCATCACCAGCGCCTTCACCTTGCCCGCCAGCTCTCGAATCAGCTTCTCCGGGAATGGCCACACGCAGATCAGCCGCAGCTTCCCTACCTTCAGCCCCTTGTCCCGCGCCGCCTGGATCGCCTTCTGCGCCACTCGGGACGTAATCCCGTAGCTCACCACCACCACATCGGCGTCTTCCAGCCCTTCGGCCTCCACCATCGTCAGCTCGTCCTGCGCCCTGCGGATCTTCTCGAACAGCCGGCCCACCAGCTCCCGCTGCGCCGCCGGGTTCAACGCCGGATACCCGCGCTTGTCGTGCGTCAGGCCCGTCACGTACAACTTGTATCCTTCCCCGGCATGCGCCATCTCCGGCACCAGTTCCTCGCCCGCTTCAAACAGCTGGAACTCGCCCGGCGGCTTTGAGGCGTGCCGCCGCGGATACAGGTCGATCTCTTCCGCCGGCGGAATCACCACCTTCTCCGTCATGTGCCCCACGCACTCGTCCATCATGAACATCACGGGCACCCGGAACTTCTCCGCCAGGTTGAAACACTTCACCGTCAGGTCATAACACTCCTGCGGCGAGTTCGGACAGATCGCGATCGTGACGTAGTCGCCGTGCGACCCGAACCGCGCCTGCATCATGTCCCCTTGCGCCGGCAGCGTCGGCAGGCCAGTCGAAGGCCCGCCCCTCTGTACGTCCACAAACACGCACGGCGTCTCGGAAATCGCCGCCAGCCCGATATGCTCCATCATCAGCGAATAGCCCGGGCCCGAGGTCACCGTGAACGACTTCTGTCCCCCCCAAACCATCCCCTGGATCGCAATCGACGACGCCAGCTCGTCTTCCATCTGGATGAACAATCCACCCACCTGCGGCGCCCGCGCCGCAAACCGCTCCACAATCTCCGTCGAGGGAGTAATCGGATACCCTGCGGCAAATCGCGCACCAGCCGACAGCGCTCCCTCACAGCACGCCGCATCCCCGTTGATGAAATGCGTGCCCGTCATGACACACCTTTGGTCGGCCTTCATTGCCCCTGTTCCCCCTTCTGCGCCTTCTGGTCCGGGTACTTGTATCCGAAGATCGCGAAGTCCGGGCAATACATCCCGCATAGGTTGCATCCCGAACATTTCTCGGCATTTAGCATGTGCGGCGGGTGATACCCCTTCGCATTGAATGCGTTTGAGAGTTCCAGCACGTGCGTTGGGCAGAACTCGACGCAGAAGCCGCATCCCTTGCAGCGTTCAGTCGTGATGGCTACGGAGCCTTTGGGCATTTGCCCCTCCTTGACCATTCTGTATATGCAATCGCATGACCAAGTTTCAGATGTGGAAATCTGCAACAGTTCGTCGATTTTTCAATGCTTTACAAGACCTGGGGGTGCGCCACCTTGCGCAGCTACCCCCCGTCCCCAACCACGACCGGATCCTCCCTCTCACGCACCGGGCAAAATGGTCCGCCCAGCGGGCTGGAGCCTGTCACCACCTGGACAAAACTGGTCCATTTCCGCCCTCGCCCAATCCTCCGCAATCCTGGGCGCGATGAACCCGTGCTCTCTTCCAACCGGCTCCAGGCGGTGATAGCATGGCCCCCAAAGATGCACCGCCGCCACTTCTTCTTCACCCCCTCCGCCGCCCTCGCCACGGTCGCCGCCGCCCAGGCGCAAATCCCACCGGCTCTTCAGAATCCGGACTCCGTCACCAACCCGCCAGGACTCGAATACTACCTCGTCGGTAACGGCCTCATCTATGCCGGAATCCAGTCCGTCTCCAACCCCGATACCGGCTCCCAGGCCGGCGTCGTCCTCATGTCCTCCGCCCACCTCAATCGCAAGTTCGGCTCACTCCTCTTCCAACCCTCCCGCAGCGGACTCGACCTCTCCCGCTGCGCCGTCTGGGTCGCCGGAAAACCTTTCACGCCCCAGCCCGGCGCCGTCGTCTTCTCCTGGCGCTATCCCGACGGCATTCCCACCGTCCACCTCGAATGGCAGGCGGGCCCCGTTCTCGTCTCTGAAGATCTCTATTGCCCCATCGGCCTGCCCGCCCTGGTCCGCGGCGTCACCCTTGAAAACCGGTCCGCCCAGCCGGTGGATGCCCGCGCCGTGGTCACGCTCCGTCCCAATACCTTGCTCATGGACGAATACGACGTGGACCGCCCCAACCCGCGCATCATCACCCGCGGCTATCACCGCGTGGAACTCTCCGCCTCCCCCGGTGCCCGCGCCCTGGAGCGCGAAATCGAAATCCCGTTTCCCGCCCTCGCCCCCGCCGCCCGCGCCTCCGGCTACTTCACGCTCACCGTCGATCAACCCGCCGAAACTCCCCTCACCCCCGCGGTCCTCCAAACTGCCCGCCAGTCCAGCGTTCAGTATTGGTCCCGTTTTGCCCAGGTCCGCACCGGCGACCCCGCGCTCGACCGCCTGTTCCGCTCCGCCTCCCACATATTTCGCGCCGTCGTCGCCGAGTCCGGCAAGATGGATGGCGGCCCCTGGGGCTACAACCTCGAATGGCCCCGCGACGCCTCCATGTCCACCGTCGCCTCCTGCATGGTCGGCCTCCCCGATATCGGCGACGCCATGCTCCAGCGCATCGTCTCCCGCATGGTCAACGACCAGGGCGCCGCACTCGACTCCTCCGCCCACCGCCCCCCCGAACTCGTCGAACTCGACCAGAACGGCATCATCCTCCATGCCCTCTGGAGCCACTACGCCTGGACCGGCAACGACGCCATCCTCCGGCGCTACTGGCCCCGCATCCGCGCCATCGCTGACTTTCCTCTCAATCCCGTCTTCCGGGATTCCTCCACCGGCCTCGTTCACAACTCCCGCGAGTTCTGGGAACGCCACTCCGCTCACGGCGTCCTTCCGGGCTACGAACTCACCTACCAGGTTTGGAACATCGCCGGCTGGCGCAAAGCTGCGCAGCTCGCCACCCTCCTCAACGACGCCGCTTCCGCCCGCCGCTGGACCGAGGCCGCCAACCTCATGGAGGAATCCTTCCTCCGCCATCCCCGCTACTCCTTCATTCGAGACGGACGCCTCGTCAAACGCCTCCTGCTCAACGGCGATGTCCAAACCACCCTCAATCCGCCCAACCGCGACTCGCTCCCGCCCGGCATGCCGCTTCGCACCGACCCCGTCTCCTACGCCAACCCGGACTCCGCTAGCGTTTACCCCTTCCTCCTCGGCATCCTCGACCCCCAATCCCCCGTCGCCCTCCGCACCCTCGAGGAGATGGAGACCCTCTGGAATCAACGCTGGACCATCGGCGGCTTCGGCCGCTACAACGTCACCGGCGAGCCGGACTCCCCCGGTCCCTGGCCCTTCGGCTCCCTCTTCATCACGCGCGCTTATCTGGAAGCCGGCAACTCCGCCAAAGTCTGGCGCACCCTCCGCTGGCTCGCCTCCGTCCCCGGCGGCAACTCCGGCGCTACCTTCGAATACTACGGACCCCGGCCCATCCCGCCACTCCCGCCCGTCGCCATCATCCCCTGGAACTGCGCCGAACTCGTCACCCTGGTCGTCCAGCACCTGCTCGGCGTCCGTCCGGATCTGGAGGGGGTCACCATCCAGCCCCGCCTCCTCGACGGCCTCGATCACCTCTCCGCCCGCCTCCTCCTCCACAACCACACCCTGACTCTCAACATCCGCCGGGGCGCCCAGCCGGCCAAGCCAACCAGAATTCCCCACCTCACCCGGGACACCACCCTCGATATCACCGCGTAAATAGTTGAGGGCCGCCAGCCAGGCGGCCCTCAACTGCATTCTCTGCGCGGCCCCCGCTACTTCTTTACGTTGATCGCCAGCGTCGTGCCCACCGGGATCACCGCGTCATAGCGCAACCACAGCCCGCCCACCTCAAACCACAAATCCGTCGCTTCGCTCGGCACCATCTGCGTGTAGAACACGTTCAATGGGTTCGGCTCCTGGCTCCTCGTCCACTCGATGCCGGCTCCTGAAATCAGCCGCGACGCCCCGGCATGCGCCGCCATCCCCGCTCCATACCGCAGCAGATAGAAGTCTTCGTTCGCCGCCTGCCCGATCGTCTTCCATTCATCTGTGCCGCCCAGGAAAGACAGCACCGCCTGCGCGCTGAGGTGCGCCGGTCCATCCACCGACGCAATCCCGGGTTTTCCTCCGCAAATCGCGCCCAGCGCTTCCGTGTGCCGGTAGGGCAGCACGCGGGTCTTCTCCGGCTCCGCGGCGAAGTTGGCCGACGCGCTCATCAGGCTCACCACGCCATCGCTGGCTGCTTCCAGCGTTCCCAGCGGGCAGGCGTTCCCCGCGATAGACAGCACGTCCACGCCCCGCATATCATCCTTGCCGTTGTTCCAGGTGGCCAGATTGAACAGGAAATCCGACCCCGGCGCCATCTCCACCACTTGCGGCGTCAACGCCGGCAGTCCCGCCGCCCAAAACGATCCGAAGTTCGGCGTCCCCAGCATCACCACCTTCCCCACCCGCGGCTTCTCCAGCGGCGCAAACGTCCTGTCTGTCTGCATGCCCGCCAGGTAGGCCCTTGCGATCAGCCCGCCCATGCTGTGCGCCACCAAGTCCGCTTTGGTCTGCACCGTCCCGATGGCCGTCACAGATTCGTCCAGGAATTTGCCCAGCGCCTGCCCGCACTCTTCAATCGATTTCCCCGGACAATGCACGCAATTGTCGAAGAACAGCACCTCATGTCCGGCCGCTTTTAGCACGCTTTCCAGTTCGCCAAAAGTGTTCCGCGACGGTGGCGTGCTCTGCGACACCGGGCAGATCCCGTAGCGCAGAATATCCCCCAGGCTCAGGGGTAGCTGCAGCCCGTTCAAAAGCACCACCGGGGGCCGCACCTCCGGGGGCTGCGGGCTCTGCGCCTGCAGAACCAACGTGCTGACACAGGCATAAATGAGAGTAAGTGCTAGGTTTCGCCGCCTCATCGAGTTGATTCCAGTCTAGCCCATCAAGCATCATATTAGACACACGTAATGTTCTTTGGCCCGGCCAGGGCTTGCCGGACCACAAACCAGATTGGGGTCAATACAACATGAAAAAGCTAGTGATAGCTCTCTCTTTCACTTTGCTCCTGCCTTTCATGGCACCTGCGCAGATCACCACCGCTGAAATCCTCGGCACCGTTCGCGATGCCTCCGGCGCCGTCGTGGCCAATGCGCAGGTCCAGGTTCACAACCTGGATACCAACAACAAACGCGAACTCACCGCTTCCAACGAAGGCGCCTTCCGCGCTACTCAGCTCCCCCCCGGCAACTACGAGGTCATCGTCATTGCCAAGGGCTTCGGCAAGTACGTCCAGGGCCCCATCGTCCTTCGCCTGGGCCAGGACGCCGAACTCACCATCCGCCTCGAAGTCGCTAACGTCACCGAAACCGTCAGCGTCGTATCCGACGCTCCGCTGCTCAACACCACCAATAGCGAGGTCGGCACCAACTTCGACGTCAAGCGCATCGGCGAACTGCCCATGGCGCCCAATCGCAACATTCTCAATCTGGCTCTCCAGATCCCCGGCGTCAGCCAACTCTCCTCCGGCAACAGCTCTTTCGCCGCCGGCGGCGTCTCCTTCTCCGTCAACGGCATGCGCACCCGCTCCAACAACTTCATGCTCGATGGCGCTGACTCCAATAACGCCTCCGTCTCAGGCCTGGTCCAGGAAGTGAACAACCCCGACCTCGTCGCCGAATTCCGCGTCGTCACCAACCAGTTCGCTCCCGAGTACGGCCGCGCCGCCGGCTCCGTCGTCAACATTCTCACCAAGTCCGGCACCAACGCCTACCACGGCTCGCTCTACTGGACCTACAACGGAAACGCCCTCAACGCCCGCTCCAACCTCGACAAGCGCACCTTCACCAAGGCGCCCTGGCGCGTTGAAAACCAGTTCGCCGGCACCTTCGGCGGCCCCATCATCAAGGACAGGACCTTCTTCTTCGGTTCCATCCTCCGCTGGACCGACCATCGTTTCGCCAGCGGCACCCCCATCGGCGCCGCCCCCACCTCTGAAGGCCTCAACATCCTGAAGAACTCCGTCGGCGGCCTGCCGCAGATCAAGGCCTTCCTCGACAACATGCCCGCCGCCCAGTCCGCCACCGGCGCCGTCGCCCGCTACACCTACGGCGGCTCCAGCTACGTTGTGCCCCTCGGCACCCTCTCCGGCGCCGCCTCCAACGTCGCCGAATACTGGCAGTGGAGCGGCCGCGTGGATCATCGCTTCAACGACCGTCACACCCTCATGGGCCGCTACCTCTTCGACGATCGCGTCAGCGTCTCCGGCCAGGCTGTCCCGCCCGGCCTTACCGCTTCGACGCCGGCCCGCCGCCAGGGCCTCGCCACCACCTACAACTGGACGTTGTCCTCCACCATGTACAACGAACTCCGGGCCAACTTCCAGCGCATCAAGTCCAGCACCAACGCCGCCGATGCGCGCGCCATCTCCATCCCCTCCATCGAAATCCCCGAGTTCGGCATGACCGGCTTCAACGACTCTTCCAGCCGCACCGCCCTCGGCCTCGCCGTCAACCTGCCTCAGTCCCAGGCTCTCACCAACTATCAGCTCTCCGACAACTTCGGCTGGCTCATGGGCAGCCACTCCCTCAAGTTCGGCGTCGACATCCGGCGCCAGGATCAGAACCAGGACTTCAATCCCACCATCCGCGGCCGCCTCAGCTACAACACGCTGCAGGACTTCGTCGACGACGTCGCCCAGACCGCTTCCATCAACACCTTCCTGCCCGGCGTCGGCCGCTGGCAGAGCTATCGCTACTACGACTACGCCTTCTACCTCCAGGATGAGTGGCGCATCAACCCGCGCTTCACCATCACCTACGGCATCCGCTACGAAACTCCCGGCAACCCCGCGGACTTCCTCGTGGGCGTCAACCAGAAGGTGCTCGCCAACAACAACAACGATCCGCGCTACGCCTTCACCCCGGTGCCTGCCAGGGATATGAACAACTGGGCTCCGCGCTTCGGCTTCAACTACAAGATCAACGACAAGACGGTCCTCCGCGGCGGCTACTCCCGCACCTACGACCTGATCTTCAACAACATCTACCTCAACATCTACAGCGCCTTCCCCTTCACACAGGTCAACAACCTTGCCGCCCGCACCCCCAAGAGCTACCAGTACGTCTACGGGCTCGGCTTCCAGGGCGCCACACCTCCGGCTGTCGACCCGATGCAGGTCCCGCGCACCATCGTCGGCGGTGACTTCCGCTCGCCGTACGCCGAACAGGTCTCCTTCCAGGTCCAGCGCGAAGTCGCCAAGAACTGGATGGTCACCGCCGGCTACGTCGGCACCAAGGGCACCGCGCTCTTCCAGACCATCGACGGCAATCCCACCATCCCCGGCACCGCCGGCGCGCGGCGCGTCGACGGCATCCAGGGCGTTCGCCGCCTCCGCGCCAACGCCGCCAGCTCCTCCTATAACTCGCTCCAGACCAGCCTCGAAAAGCGCCTCTCGCAGAACTTCTCCATGGGCGCTCACTACACCTGGTCCACCTTCATCGACCTTGCCAGCGAGGTCTTCAACCCCTCCAACGCCGGCGAAGTCGCCGTCTCCCAGGACAGCTACAACCGTAACAGCGACCGCGGCCGCTCCACCTACGACCGTCCGCAGCGCTTCTCCATCAACGGCGTCTACGAGCTGCCGTTCATGCGGGAACAGAAGGGCGTACTCGGCCGCATCGTCGGCGGCTGGCAGGTCTCCGGCTTCCTCACCTTCCAGGCCGGCGCTCCCTTCAGCGCCCTCAATGGCGCCGACCCCGGCTTCCGCCTCTCCGGCATCGACGCCCTGGTCGGCAACGCCATCCGCCCCAACGTGAACACCACGCTCGACCTCTCCTCCATGAGCGTTCGAGAGATCCTCAACAACGGAGGCCGCACCCTGTTCTCCCCAGTGACCGCCGCCAACCCCATCGGTAACGCCGGCCGCAACATCCTCCGCGCCAAGGGCATCCAGAACCTCGACCTCTCCATCACCAAGAACTTCAAGATCTCGGAGAGCAACAACCTCCAGTACCGTTGCGAGTTCTACAACTCCACCAACACCCGCAACTACGGCATCCCCGAAGCGCGCATCAACAGCTCCGCTTTCGGCCTCGAGGGCAACACCGACGGCGGCAACCGCCGCATCGTCATGGCCCTCCGCTACACCTTCTAACAACCATTCCAATCCTGCCGGAGCCCCTCCCTCGAGGGGCTCCGGTATTTCTGTCTTTCCCCTCCGTTCTCTGTTTCCCCCAAAAAATCGCAACCCAAGGGCCGCCGGAGGATTCTCAATAGTATGAGAGTTTTCATTGCATCGCTCGCACTTTGCCTCCCCATCTTTGCCAGTGAGGCCGAAGGCAAGCGCCTCACCGAATCCGCCACCGTCCTGAAAGAGATCATGGGTGCCGATGACAAGGCCATCCCGCAGGATCTTTTTGCCAAGGCCGAATGCGCCGTCATCGTGCCCGGCGTGAAAAAGGCCGGCTTTATTGTGGGCGCCAAGTACGGCCGCGGCTTCGCCACCTGCCGCCAGCACGGCGGCAAGGGCTGGACCGCCCCGGTCGGCGTCCGCGTGGAAGGCGGCAGCTTCGGCTTCCAGATCGGCGGCGCCGAGAGCGACGTCATCATGCTGGGGATGAACGAGACGGGCATGGAGCGCCTGCTCTCCAGCAAGTTCACCGTCGGCGGCGAAGCCACCGCCGCGGCCGGCCCGGTGGGCCGCAACGCCACGGCGCAAACCGACGCCACGATGAGGGCCGAAATCCTCTCCTGGTCCCGCTCCCGCGGCGTCTTCGGCGGCATCGCCCTCGACGGTGCAACCCTGCGAGCCGACTCCGACGTCGACACCGCGCTCTACGGCGCCGGCGTCGATCGCAAGAGCGTCCTGCAGGGCAAGAAGGAAGTGCCCGCCGCCGCCAAGCCGATGGTCGAGCTGCTGAACAAGTACGCCGGCTACAAGAGCAAGTAGGGCGCTACTCCCATTCCGCCGGATCCGCGGGGATGAACTCGATCCATCCCTGCACCGGCGCGGCCTCCAGCGGGAGGCCGTCGCGCCACAGCGACAGCTGGAACCCGAGCGGTTTTTCGGCGTGGGCTCCCATCATCTCCAGCGGGGCAGCCATTTCGAAGATGCGGCCGAAGGCGTAGCGCGCGCCTTTCGGAGCGGGGCCGCTCAACGGGAAGCGCATCTCCCGGCTGAGGGATTCAGACTTGGTGTTGACGCGGATCTCGGCGCCGGCGTCGCAGTCTTCCAGATCGACGCGCAGGAACCAGTGCTCGCCGTCGCTGCCGTAGCGGATCTCCTGAATGTGGGTGGTGCGGCCGTGCATGGCGCCCTGGCGGTTGTCCTGGCTGTAGACGCCGGCGCCGAGCCACTCGAAATACGAAGTAACTTCGCCGTCGATGGTGGGCTCGATGGCGCCGCTGGGCTGCTGCTGGAAGGCCGGCACGGCGACGCGCAGAATGGGCCGGGAGAGCGCCTCCGGCGGAGCGAGATTCAGCGCGCGGTAAAACTGGGCCAGGTGTTCGCGGAAGAGCTTGTCGAATTCGGGCCGGTTTTCGGAGTGATGGTGCGGGCCGTACCACCAGCACCAGTCGCTGCCCTCGGCGATGAGCAGCTCTTCGAAGGCAAGCTCCTTCTGCTGCTGTGGGAGCGCGGCGCCCTCGTCTGAATTCACGATGCGGTCGTACGTTTCGCGGGCGTCCAGCAGGAACTCCCAGGCCTGGTTATCTTCTTCGTGGCCGATCCAGATATCGAAGTTGGCGTTGATCCAGGAGCCGGGATGGATGTGGCCGATCTCGTCGGCGGGCACCAGGCTCATCGCCTCGCTGACGGTGACGGCCGAGAGATCGCCGGACTCGGAGATGAGGCGGTAGAGTTCCTTGAGGAACGGCCGGCCGCTGAGGTGGTAGTGTTCCCAGGCGTTCTCGCCGTCGAGGATGACGGGGACCAGCGCGTCGCGGCCTTCGGCGTGGAGAGTGCGGGCGTTTTCGCGGACGCGGTCGAGGAAGTGGTGGGCGGCGTCGCGGCCATCCATGCGGGAGTAGACGAAGCCGATGAGGTCGCTGAGGAAGTGGTCGCGAAAGATGAGGCGCATCTCGCGGCCGTGCTGATGCCAGAGGTAGGGGCGATAGGTTTCGCGGACGCCGGCGAGGGTTTGGAGGGTGGCGCCGAGGACGCCGTTGTCGGTGGCCATCCACTGGACGCCGAGGTCGGCGGCGAGCGAGAGGGCCTGGTCGGAGACGGAGCCCTCGGACGGCCACATGCCGGCGGGCTTGCTGCCGAGGTGGCGCTCGGCGTAGGCGATGGCGTCCACCATCTGGCGGCGGGCGTCCTGGGGATAGTGGAAGCGGCGCGGCAGAGAAGCGGTGGGTTGGGAGACGCTGGCGATGGAGGAGTCGCAGAGCAGCGGCAGGATGGGGTGGTAGAAGGGCGTGACGGAGAGCTCGATCTGGCCGGCGGCGGCGAGGCGCTGATAGACGGGCAGGACCATGCCGCAGATCTCGCGCTGCTTGCGGCCCATGAGGGCCTGGTCCTCCAGCGAGTAGTTGCGTTGTTTGGCGACGAGCTGGCGGACTTCGGGGTCCTTTTCGAGGATGATCTCGTCGAACCAGGCGAGCTGCGAGAGAACCTGGAGATCGCGCAGGCCCTGCGGGCCGAACTGGCGGGCGAGGGCGGCGAAATGGCCGTGGGCGGCGCGCCATTGCTCATAGAGTTCGCCGTAGCGGGGATAACGGTGGATGACGCGGCCGGGCTCAGCCTGGAAGAAGTACTTGAGGAGGAACTCCTGCTCCTGCGGAGTGAGTTCCTCGGCGGGTTTGAGGGCCACGCGGAGGAAGGGATCGCGCGCCTCGCCGCGGGCATACTCGTCGATCTGGACGAGCATGGAGGGGACGAGGTTGAAGGTCTGGTGGATGGTGGGGAAATCCTCCAGCACGGCGGCCATGCCGTAGTAGTCCTTGAGGGCGTGCATCCTCGTCCAGGGGAGCTGGTATTCACCGGTGGCCAGGTCCTTATAGAAAGGCTGGTGCATGTGCCAGACGAAGACGAGGTAGGTATGCGGCATTACCGGCCCCAGAAGCTCCGAACGGGCGCCGGCGGATCTGTTTTCCTGATGGCGAGCCAGAGGACCTCATTGAGATCGTCGTCGTCGGCGCGGTCGGCTTCCTCGAAGTCAAAGTCGCGGGCGCGGCGGGCGAGGGGGGAGGCGGCGGGGTTTTTGGTATCGAGGGAGGTGCGGGGTTTCTCGGCGCTGTAGGGGCGTGCGTCGGCCTTGGCGTTGAAGGCGGCGGACATGAGATGCGCGGAGGCGTCGTGCATGGTCATGGGGTTGAGGCCGAGGATGTACTCCATGGTGCGAAGCATGGAGACGGTGTTGTACATGGAGGAGTCGATGCCGCGGCCACGGGTATAGGGGGAGATGATGAAGGCCGGGGAGCGGTGGGCGTCGACGTGATCGGGGCCGTTCTGGGCGTCGTCTTCGAGGATGAAGATGGCGGTGGTGGCCCAGAACTTCGACTTGGAAATGGCCTCGACGAGCTGGCCGAGGGCGGCGTCGTTATCGGCCATGGCGGAGAGGGGGGCGATTTTGCCGGCGGCGGTGCCGGAAGTATGGTCGTTGCCGAGGCGCATGGTGATGAAGCGCGGCATCTGGCCGGAGGCCTCGAAGGAGGCGAGGTCTTTGAGGAAGACCTGGATGCGGTCGACGTCCTTATAGTCGAGGTCGAAGGAGCGGTAGTCGAAGTTGGTGTGGGCGGCGATGGCGGGGTCGCGGACGGCCGAGATCTGTTTGCCGGTGGCGGGGGCGGGAGAGATGTTGGTGGCCCACCAGCCGTAGTTGCGGTAGGTGAGGCCGGACTGGAGGGCGCTGGACCAGATGTAGCCGGCGGGGGGCAGGGCGGCGCGTTCCTGGCCCTCATAGTCGTAGTGGCGGCGGCGGCGGGCGTAGGAGTTGGGCCACATGCGCTGGACGTAGGCGGGGGCGATGGCGGAGGTGGACCAGTTGTGGCCGTCGGCGGAGACGTCGGCGGAGACGTAGAAGTTGTCGAGGAGGACGAACTCGCGGGCGAGCTTGTGATGGTTGGGGGAGGAGTCCTCTTTGAAGAGCGTGAGGGAGGGATCGCCGTTGCCGATGCCGAGATCGCCGAGGACCTGGTCGTAGGTGCGGTTCTCCTTGACGATGTAGATGACGTGTTCGATGGGGGGCTTGGCGCCATTGGCGTAAGAGAGGATGTGGCCGGCGGGGATGGCGGGCGGGGGGATGGAAGCGGCGCGCTGGGGCGAGTTGGAGACGACCTGCTGGGTATAGGCGGCCATCTGTTCGGGGCGCGGGGCGGGGATGAGGGATGCGGAGCCGCGCTGGATGGCGCCGACGTATTCCACCTCGACGTTGCCCTCATGGACGACGGCGCGGTTGACGGTGGGGTTGGGGCCCTTGGAATTGGGATATGACGCCCCGCCGCGGCCGTTGAGGACGAGCAGATCGTTGTTGGAGAGGACGCGGGCGGCGAGGGGATACCAACCGGTGGGGATGAAGCCGGTGACGGCGCTGCGGCGCGTGGAGATATCGACGCGGGCGACGGCGTTGGCATCGGCGCAGACGATGTAGAGGGTGTCCTGATCGGGGGAGAGCGCGAGGGCGGAGGGGGTCATGCCGACGGGCTGGTAGAAGTCGCGCAGGTAGGAGGTGTTGATGGACTCGATGCGGCGGAAGTCACCGTTCTCGACGGCGCCGAAGACCTGGACGAGGTTGGAGCCGGAGGAGGTAACGAAGAGGCGTTCCTTGAACGGCACGGGTTGATCGGTGCCTTCGACGGGGATGGGCTTGGTGCGCCAGACCATATCCATGGGCTGGAGGCCGACGTTGAAGCGGGCGATCTCCTGGCCGTTGATGGGGTTGACCTGCCGCAGAGAGGCGTCGCCGAGGCCGGTGACGAAGAAGCTCTTGCCGTCGGGGTGGAAGAGGATGCGGTAGGGGCGGTAGGCGGTTTTCCACTCCTCGATGATCATGCCGGATTGGGGGTTGATGACGATGATGGAGTTGCGATGGAGCCCGGCGGCGTAGATGAGGCGGCCGTCGGGGGAGAGGGTGACATCGCCGATGAAGTCAGTGTGTTTGCGGTCTTTCTCGGCAACGATGGTGAAGGTGCGGCGGAGTTCGAGCCTGGCCTGAGGAGTGATGGCGAGTTCGTAGACGGAAGAGGCGGAGCCGCCGCCGACGTAGAGCAGGCCGGTGGCGGGAGAGAAGGCGAGGCCGAGCCAGGCGTCCGGCAGCGTGATGCGGTGGATTTCGGCGAGAGTGAGGGGATCGTGAATGGAGACGGAGGGCTGGAGGTAGCCGGCCTGAAGGATGGCGAGATACTTGCCGTCGGGGGAGAGGGCGGTGGCCTGGGGGCCGGTGCTCAACGGGATCTGGCGGCCGGCGGGCTTGAGGAGCCAGCCGGAGTTGAGGAGGAAGCCTCCGCCGGGCTGCGGGCCGACGCGCACGGGGGCAGCGGGCTGAGAGATGAGGATGCCGGCGGCGGCGAGAAGGCCGGCGAGCGGCGCGATGCGGAGGATGGTTTTCATTCGGAGAACCTCTGAGCGATAGGGAACCGGCGGCCCATGCCGAAGGCCTTGGTGGTGACTTTGAGGCCGGGGGCGGCCTGCTGGCGCTTGTATTCGTTGCGGTCGACTTTGTTGGCGATGTCGCGGACGAGCGGGAGGGGGAGTTGCTGTTCTTCGGCGATCTGGGCGGGTGTTTTGAGTTCCTCGACGTAGGCCTTGAGGATGCGGTCGAGGACGGGGTATTCGGGGAGCGAATCGGAGTCCTTCTGATCGGGGCGAAGTTCGGCCGATGGCGGCTTGACGAAGACGTTTTCGGGGATGACGGGGCCGTGGCGGCGGTTCACCTCATGGCAGAGGTCGTAGACCATGGTTTTGGGCACGTCGCTGATGACGGCGAGGCCACCGC
Source organism: Acidobacteriota bacterium (assembly GCA_016213725.1). Classification (GTDB taxonomy): domain Bacteria; phylum Acidobacteriota; class Terriglobia; order Bryobacterales; family Bryobacteraceae; genus Paludibaculum. The sequence continues at coordinate 95,386 of JACQZS010000206.1, forward strand.
ACATGTCGCCGTAGAGGGTGCAGTAGCCGACGGCGATTTCGCTCTTATTGCCGGTGGTGAGAACGAGGGCGCCCCACTTGTTGGAGAGAGCCATGAGGGTGAGGCCGCGGAGGCGGGCCTGGATGTTCTCTTCGGTGACGTCCTGGGCGGCGCCGGCGAAGATGTTCTCGAGGCCGGTGAGGACGCTGGAGTAGGCGCCGGTGATGGGGACGATGTCGAAGCGCATGCCGAGGTTTTCGGCGAGCGAGCGGGCGTCGGCGACGGAGTGATCGGAAGAGAAGGGGCCGGGCATGGCGATGCCGGCGACGTTTTCGCGGCCGATGGCGTCGACGGCGACGCAGGCGACGAGAGTGGAGTCGATGCCGCCGCTGAGGCCGAGGAGGACGCGCTTGAAGCCGCACTTGCGGATGTAGTCGCGGGTGCCGAGGACGAGGGCTTCGTAGACGGCGGAGGTTTCGTCAGGGTGGGATTCGCGAATGGCGGGGGGCGGGACAGTCACGCTGTGTCCACCTTGGGACACAGGTGACTGTCCCTGGGTGGTATCGAAGAGGACGAGATCTTCCGCGAAGGAGCGGGCCGAGGCGAGGACATCCCCTGAGGCGCCCATGACGAAGCTGGAGCCGTCGAAGACGAGCTGATCGTTGCCGCCGACCATATTGCAGTAGATATGGGTCAAGCCATAGCGGCGGGCCATGGCGGAGAACATCTGGCGGCGGAGGGCGCGCTTGGTGGTGTCGTAGGGCGAGCCGTTGACGGAGATGACGAAGTCCGCGCCCTGCTGGACGAGGGATTCGACGGGGTCTTTGCGATACTTGCGGCGTTCCCAGAACTGCTTGTCGTTCCAGGCGTCCTCACAGATAGTAAGAGCGATGCGGGTGCCGCGGAAGGTGCAGACGTCCTGGCTTTCGGCGGCCTGGAAGTAGCGCCACTCATCGAAGACGTCGTAGGTGGGCAGCAGCATCTTGGTTTGAGTGGCGAGGATACGGCCGTTGTCGATGAGGGCGGCGGAGTTGGTGACGTGGCGGATGGAGCCCTCGGGAGCCTGGCCGACGTAGCCGACGATGAGGCCGCAGGGGAGGGAGCGGGAGGCTTCGACGATGTTCCGGAGGGCTTGGAGGGAGTGTTGGAGGAAGGAGGGTTTTTCGACGAGGTCGCGCGGCGGGTAGCCGTTGAGGGCGAGTTCGGGGAAGACGGCGAGATCGGCGCCGGCATCGGCGGCCTGGCGGGCGAAGTTCAGGATGAGGGCGGTATTGCCGGGGAGGTCGCCGACGGTATTGTTGATCTGGCAAAGAGCGACGCGCATGGGAGGGAAGAGACTTTCATTGTAGCCGCGGGGTAGACTGCGGTTATGAATCGCAGAGAGTTCGGGCTGATGATGCCGGCGGCGGGGTTGGCGGCGCGCGCCGGGGGAATGGATGCGCGGCTGGAGCGGTTCAATCCGCTGAAGCGGGTGCTGGTGTACGACGATTTCGACGAAGGGATCAACGGCTGGGCGGAGCTGGTGTCGAACCACAACGGGAATCTGGACGAGCTGCGGCCGGTGCTGCGAGATATGCGGCCGGCGCAGTTGAGCAACTGCACGTTCTTCGACACGGGGACGCACGGGTCGATGAGCGGGACGTATGCGCTGAAGCTGGCGACGCGGGCGCGGCGGTTTCACACGGCGGCGAGCATCAAGCGGCTCACCTTTCAGAAGCCGGGGCCGGTGCAGTTCGAGATGTATTTCACGTTCAAGGCGGAGCAGACGTTCGAGGCTCCGGATGAGAAGTGGGACGTCAACGCTTCGCCTTCGGAGCGGAACTTCGGG
>JACQZS010000207.1 GCA_016213725.1 Acidobacteriota bacterium
GAAGAGGTTCGCGACAAAGGACGCGCTGATTGAGGCGCTGGCGAAAGCGCTGGAGGCGGTGCCGGGCGTGAGCTACAACTTCACGCAGCCGATGGCGATGCGGCTGGACGAGACGATTTCGGGCATCAAGGCCGATGTGGCGGTGAAGATCTTCGGAGAAGACGCGCGCGTGCTGGAGAAGCTGGCGGAGAAGGCGCTGAAGATTGTGAACGGGGTGCCGGGCGCGGCGGATTCGCAGATGGAGATCGCTTCCGGCGTGGCGGAGTTGCGGGTGGAGGTGGACCGGGACGCGCTGGCGCGGTACGGGCTGAACGTGAGCGACGTACAGGCGTTGATGGATGCAGCGATCGGCGGGCGGCAGGTGTCGGAGATGATCGAAGGGCAGAAGCGGTTTGCGATTGTGGTGCGGCTGCCGGAGCGCTACCGGGAGGACGATGAAGCGGTACGGGGATTGTTGCTTTCGGCCCCGGGCGGGGAGAGGGTGCGGCTGGGGCAGGTGGCGCGGGTGACGATGGCGCGCGGGCCTGAGGTGATTTCGCGGGAGGACGGGCAGCGGCGAATCGTGGTGCAGTGCAATGTGCGCGGGAGGGATTTGGGGAGTTTCGTGGCGGAAGCGCGGAAGAGGATGGATGCGGAACTATCGATGCCGGCAGGTTATTCGGTGGACTGGGGCGGGCAGTTTGAAAACCAGGACCGGGCGACGAAGCGGCTCATGATTGTTTTGCCCGCTTCCGTGGTGGTGATCTTCGGGCTGTTGTTCTTCACGTTCGGCTCGACGCGGCAGGCGCTGCTGATTCTGACGAACGTGCCGTTTGCGTTCATCGGCGGGATTGCGGCGCTGTGGTTGCGCGGATTGAATCTGAGCATTTCGGCGGCGATCGGCTTTATTGCGTTGTTCGGCGTGGCGGTGCTGAACGGCATCGTGCTGGTGAGCTCGATCAACCGGCTGCGGGAGCGCGGGCTGGCGATGGAGCAGGCGTTGCTGGCGGGCGCCGGCATGAGGCTGAGGCCGGTGTTGATGACGGCGCTGGTGGCAAGCCTGGGGTTCATGCCGATGGCGCTGGCGACGACGACGGGCGCGGAAGTGCAGCGGCCGCTGGCGACGGTGGTGATCGGCGGGCTGATCACGTCGACGCTGTTGACGCTATTCCTTCTGCCGGTGCTGTTCCCGTGGTTTGTCTCGTCGAAGGCGGAGTTCTCGGAGTATGAGGGGGATCCGGTGGTGCGGGAGATCGAGGAAGAAGAATAGACGGGCTACGATTGGGTGGAGGAGGGGCGTCGTCCGATGTCGAAGGCAGGTTTGTCGTTCGATACCGTTCGTGAGATTGGGCTGGAGATGACCGGGGTGGAAGAGGGCATGTCTTACGGCTTGCCCGCGCTGAAAGTGGATGGGCGGCTGGTGGCGTGTGTGCCGGGTCACAAGTCGGCTGAGGCAGGGTCGTTGGTGGTGAGCATGGATTTCGAGCAGCGGGCGGCGCTGATGGAGGAGATGCCGGAGGCGTTCTATTTGCCGGAGCACTACCGGAACTATCCGTTCTTGCTCGTGCGGCTGGGGCAGATCAACGTGGAGCAGTTGCGGGGACTGCTGAAGTCGGCTTGCCGGGTGGTGCAGGCGCAGGGGAGGAGGAAGGGGGAGCGAAAGAAGTGAGGTTTGCCGAGTGGGGATGAAGCGAGGCGGCATCATGACAGCAAATGCGATGCTGCTATGATTGCAGTATGCGGACCACCGTCACGCTAGATTCGGATGTCGAGCGGTTGCTGAAGTCGGCTGTGCGGGAGAGCGGCACCTCCTTCAAGAAAGTGCTGAACGATGCAATTCGCGAAGGACTAAGAGGCCCGGCTGGGCCGCGGCGCCGCAAGTTCAAACAGAAGACAGTGTCATTAGGCTCTGAGCAGTACTTTCGCTGGGAACAGGCACTGGGTACGGCCGCGGCGATGGAGGACGAGGAACTGGTCAGGAAGATGTCGGTGGGCAAGTGAAGATCGTAGATGCGAACCTGCTGATCTATGCGGTGAATCGTGATGCGCCGAAGCACCGCGAGGCGCGCGCCTGGTGGGAGAAGACTCTGTCTGGCGGCGAGCGCGTGGGATTGTGCTGGATGGTGCTGCTGGCGTTCGTGCGATTGACGACGCGGACCGGGTTGTTTCGCCATCCGCTCAGCGTCAAAGCGGCGATCGGCCTGGTGCGGTCGTGGTTGGACGAGCCGATGGTCGAGGTAGTGCGGGAGGGTCCGGAACATGTCCGGATCTTCGAGCAGATGCTTGCGAGCACGGGGACGGGCGGTAATTTGACGACTGACGCCTATCTGGCCGCGCTGGCGATCGAACGTGGCGCGGAGCTTTGTTCCTGCGATGCGGACTTCGCCCGCTTCAGCGGATTGAAGTGGACGAATCCGCTGGCGTAGCCGTGGGGATCCTGCGGGAAGGCGGTGACGCCAGGGATTCCCGCGGAAATTGCCGGAGAAGAGCGAGTTTCGGGGATTGACGTCCGAGGGCACCGGCCATCAAGTCTTCGACTTTGGGAAGGACTGCGCCGCCTGGGCCGGCGATCACGCTGCGGGGGAGATGCCGGCGCAACGGATCTACGGAGTGGCCATTGGTTGCGAAGCGCTCAACGACCACGGACATTTACGGCACAGACTTCGGAATGCGGCGCCGGCCGGGACCAAGAAGGAGGGGCAGCAGTCGGCGGGCAAGAGCACGCTGAACCGCCTCAAGTTGTCGCCGGCCGGCGATGGCCGGTGTGCAGTTAGAAGAGGATCTTGAGTCCGAGCTGGATCTGGCGCGGGGCGTTGGCCTGAGAGCTGATGACGCCAAAGCTGGACGAAGTGACGCTGGTATTGGGGCCGCTAAAGCGTGGGGTGTTGAAGGCGTTGAGGGCCTCGAAGCGGAACTGGATGTTGACCCTTTCGGTGGCCCGGAAGTTCTTGAAGAGGGACATGTCCCAGTTGAAGATGCCATCGGTACGGATATTGGGGTCGCGCGGACCCATGGTTCCGAAGGTGAAGGCGGCAGGCTGGGAGTAGTAGCTCTTATCAAAGTAGGCGTTCAGGCGGTCTTGAACGGGGCCGTGAAGGATTCCACTGGTGCCGTTGTTGTTGCCGCGGATGGCCATGTTGTAAATGCCGGCGTTATTGGAGGCGGAGAAGCCGATGGGGGTGCCTCCGGAGAATGTGGTGAGGCCGTTGATCTGCCAAGCGCCGAAGGCGAGGTCTGCCCATTTCGGCATATCGGTGCCCCAGTGGCGGCCGCGGCCCAAGGGGAGATCGTAGACGCCTGCGATGACGACCCGGTGAGCCACGTCGATATCGGTGATGGCACGGTCGAGGCGGATGTTGTAGCTGTCCTGGTGGCTGAGGCCGTCGTCAATGTTCTTAGCCCAGGTGTAGGCTAGCTGCATCTGGAGGCCCTTGGACATGCGCTTGGTGGCGCTGACCTGGAGCGAGTGATAGAAGGAGGATGATCCGACGGAGTAAATCGGGATGACATTGGTGAATTGCGGGAAGGGCCGCAGCAACTGGCCGCGGGTGGTCTTGGGCTGAGCGAGGATGCCGCCGGAGATCTTTCCGTAGAACGGGTTGTCCACTTGAGCGTTTAACTGCGAACCGAGGGCCATGTACTTCGGATCGAGCTGGTTCAAGCTGAGGCCGCCTTCTTCGTTGCGGTGTAGCTGGTAACCGCGTGTGCCCACGTAGGCGAACTCGACGAGCGTAGCGAGGGGCAATTCGCGCTGGAGGTTGAAGTTCACCTGGCGGACGCGCGGGCTCATGATGTCCTGGGTAGTCGCTTCGATGCTACTTCCGAATTGGGTGAGGACACCCTGGGCGGAGCCGAGTGCCTGGGCCATTCCGGTCGGCCAAGGATCCTTGAGGTAGTAGTTGGGAGTGAGGCCGTCGATAGAGGCCACCCAGGTGTTGTCCACGCGCCAGCCCATGGTGCCGATGGTACCGGCAGCAGCCTGCTGAGAGGGGCCGTAGATGTGAGCATAGCCGATGCGCATCACGGTATTGCGGAGGAACTGCCAGCTCAAGCCGATGCGGGGGGCCCAGTTGTTGAGGTCGGTCTGGAACTGCGTTCGTGGCGCGCCATTGACGCCGACGAAGACGAGTCCTCCGGTGACGCCGGGGATGACATTCCCGGCTGGAGTGGCCGCTTTGGGATCGAACCAGTTAGTGCGGTTATAGCGTTCGGTGCGAGGCATGTCGACATCCCAACGAAGGCCGAGACTCAGGCTGAGCGTGCGGGTGAGGCGCCAGTCGTCCTGGAAGTAGCCGGCGACATAGAAGCTCTGCGTCGCGACGTTCTTGTAGGTGGCCTGCAGGGAGCCGCTGCTTCCGGCGCCGAGCAAGAACGAGGCGAATCCGTTGCCGGCAGCGGAGCTGGATTGGGTAGGATTCGGCCCCTGAGTCATGCCGCGGCTGAAGCTGAAGCTCCCGGCGGAACGGCCTTCATTGGTGTTGACACGAAGCATGCGGACTTCCGAGCCCATCTTCATGGTGTGCTTGCCGTGGGTCTTCGTGAGGCTGCCGATGGCGGTGTAGGACATGAAGGCGTTCTGGCGGTAATCGCCGCCGCCGAGGCCGCGGTAGTCGGTGACCGTGAAGCCGGGGAAGATGAGGAAGTCCACGGCGGTATCGATGTACTTGGGCAGGCCGAGGGTGGAAGGAGCGAAGCCGTATCCCTGATTGGCGTAGATGTACTTCGTCCTGGCGAAGCCGAGGCGGGCGCTGAGGACCATGGTGGGAGACAGGGTGTTCGTGTAGTCCGCGACGGCACCGTGGACGTGGTCCTCGACGTTGATGCGGCCCTCGGCCACCTTGATATCGTCGGGGAAGAAGGTGGTGGCCTGATCGTCGTTGAGGCGTGTGGAGTAGCGGGCGAAGAAGCGCTGCCGGCTGCTAATGACCTGATCGACGCGGTAATCCGACTGGGTCATGTTGAGGGGCTTGGTGCCGCTGGCCCCCCAGTTGTTCTGGTTTTGTGCGCCGGTGGGAGTCAGGTTCGCTACGGGGTAGTACTTGGCTGTGTTGACGGCCACGGGGTCGAAGCGGCTTGCTCCGATGACATTTCCGGTAAAGGGCGTACGGATGTAGCCGGAGCCGGAGGGGTTGGCGCGGGTGGTGAGGGGATCGTAGATGGTGATCAACTGGCCGGAGGCCGTCTTGGTTTGAGAGAAGTCGTCCGTGCGCTCGAGGGCGGTTGGGACGGAGGTGATCGTGGAGTCGGCGCGGCGTTCGCGCAGAGCCTCGAAGGAGACCATGAAGAAGGTCCTGTCCTTGATGATGGGTCCGTTGAACACGCCGCCGAACTGGGAGCGTTTGAAGCTGAGGAGTGGAGCGCCGCGGCGGTTCTCAAAGAAGTTGTTGGCGTCCATGGCGGAGTTGCGGAGGAACTCATAGGCGCTGCCGTGGAACTGGTTGGTGCCCGACTTGAAGACGACGTTCAGGACGCTGCCCAGGCTGCGGCCGAATTCGGCCGGATAGTCGGCGCCGAGGAGTTTGAACTCCTCGATGGCATCGACGGAGGGAAAGACGGAGATGCCCGCGAAGCCGTTGACGGTGGGGTGGGCTGCGGTAACACCGTCGATCATGGTGTCCATGGTGCGCGCGCGAGCGCCGTTCACGGAGTAGCGCATTTCCCCATAGCTGTTGCCAACGGTGCCCGTGACGCCCGGAGTGAGGAAGACCAGAGAATAGACGTTCCGGGTGTTGAACGGCATGTTGGTGATGATCTTGTTGTCGACAACCTTGGCCAAAGTGGCGTTCTCGGTTTCGAGAAGCGCCGCGTTGGCGGTGACCATCACACTTTCGGCAACTTCGCCGACTGCCAGTTGGACATCGACACGGGCAGTCTGTTGAACCTGCAGGACGATCCCTTCGCGTACGAAGCGTTTGAAGCCCTTGGCGGAGACCTCGACCGTATACTGGCCGCGCGGCAGGAGAGTGACTGTGTAGTTTCCGCTGGCGTCGGTCTGGGCCGTGGAGCGCAGATTGGTTTCCGTGTTGACCACGACGATCTCGGCGCCAGGCACGAAGGCGCCGGAGCTGTCAGTCACGATGCCAGTGATGGAGCCGGTGATGGATTGAGCTGCGAGCCAGGGAAGGAAGACGAGCAGCAGGAGAGGGATCAGAAACAAACGGAGTTTCATAGCCGAAATGCCTCCTTGGGCGAGTCAAGTATATCTCCGGGCGGGCGCACTTGTTCATTGATTTGTAATATTTCTTTTTCTTCATCGTTGATCTGGGGGGACAGAATAGGCCAACGCCCCTGGATTGAGCCAGGGGCGTTGGGACGGTGCGGGGCTGGAGAAGTCGGAGCGAGGAGATCAGGACTCGGCGGCCTTGATCATTTCGAGGGCGTTTTCGATGAGGATCTCGCCGGTTAATTCGCCCAGGGATGTGCGGCAGATGTAATTGTAGGCGGGGAAGCTCTGGAAATCGATCCTGGTGAGGATGTAGCCGAAGGCGTCGTTGGTGAGGCCGAAGAGGAAGTTCTGCTGGCCTTTCATTTTGCGCTTGAGGTAGAAACCGATGTTCGGCAGGGCCTCACCGGGGATGGTGAGGATGTGGGCGGCGCCGAGGTTGATGAGGTTCATCTGCACAGTGATGGTCCGGCCGGGGCCGTGGGGGTATTTCAGAGGCGAAAGGGTGACGACCTGCCAGAGGGCCTCGTTGTCGACAGGGAAGCGGACCTGGCGGGACCAGGAGCGGAGTTTGGGCTCGCGCTGCCAGGAGGCGGGTTCGATGATGCGGAGGGACTCGTCGGCGAGGAGATTGCCGACGCGCTGGCATTCGGCCCAGGAGCCGGTGTCGTTCCAGTAGGCGCGGAGGGCGTCGCGGGGCGGGGCGTCGAGGTTGCGGGTGTCGGCGGTGACCATGCCACCCTGGGCGCTGTTCATGAAGAGGGCCATGCCGCCGGCGGCCTGTTCGACGCGGTCGTAGAAGGGACCGATGCAATCTGGGCTGAGGATGCCGCGGCGGCTGCCGAGGATTTCGGGGTGGATGGCGTAGTTGACGAGAGTGCCGATGGGTTGGCCGGCGAGGGAGCGGATCTGGAGGACGTTGGCGCGGCGGTCGTAGAGGTCGGGGGCGTAGTAGTTGTAGGCGATCTTGCCCTTGGCTTCGCCGGTGGCGGTGCGGATTTCAGCGGGCTGGAGTTTATCGATGGCCTCGTTGACGGCGGC
>JACQZS010000202.1 GCA_016213725.1 Acidobacteriota bacterium
GCCTACTACAACCCCCCCTTTAACGAGATCGCATACCCCGCCGGCATCCTTCAGCCGCCCATGTTCGACATGGGCGCCGACGATGCCGTCAACTACGGCGCCATCGGCGCGGTGATCGGCCATGAGATGGGCCACGGCTTCGACGACCAGGGCTCCAAGTTCGACGCCGAGGGCAACCTCAAGAACTGGTGGACGCCCGAAGACCGCAAGAAGTTCGAAGACCGCGCCGCCTGCGTCATCGATCAATACAACACACTGGAAGTCGGCGACGGCCTGCACCACACCGGCAAGCTCGTCATCGGCGAAGCCCTGGGCGACCTCGGCGGCCTCACGCTCGCCTTCAAGGCCTACCAGCGCTCGCTGCACGGCAAGCCCGGCCCCGTCATGGACGGCTTCACCGCCGAGCAGCGCTTCTTCCTCTCCTTCGCCCGCGTCTGGGCCTCGCAGGACCGCCCCGAGTCCATGCGCCTGCGCCTCAATACCGATCCTCACCCCCTGCCCAAGTGGCGCGCCATCGGCACTCTGCAGAACATGCCCGAGTTCCAGAAGGCTTTCCAGTGCAAGCAGGGAGACCCCATGGTCCGTCCCGTCGAAAAACAATGCAAACTCTGGTAAGAACCCTGGCCCTGCTTGTGCCGGCGCTGCTCGCGCCGGCACAGACTATCTCCGTCACCCTCCCCGCCGCGCAAGCCACGAAGCCGCTCGACGGCCGTCTCCTCATCCTCTTCTCCACCGACCCGAAGGCCGAACCGCGCTTTCAGATCGGTGACGGCCTGAACACCCAGATCGTCTTCGGCCAGGACGTCGATAACTGGAAGCCCGGCACGCCGCTAGCCTTCGACCGCAGCTCGCCCGGCTACCCAATCTCGAATGTCAAAGACCTCCGGCCCGGCGAGTACACGGTGCAGGCCGTGCTCGACCTCTACGAGACGTTTCACTTCGCCGACGGCCGCACGTTGAAGCTGCCCACGGACCGCGGCGAGGGCCGCCAGTGGAGCCGCGCCCCCGGCAATCTCTACTCGAAACCCGTCCAGGTCACCGTCGGCCCCGATGCGCAGATCGCCCTGGCGCTCGACTCCGTCATGCCGCCCATCGAGCCGCTCAAGGATACGAAGTACATCAAGCACATCCGGATCCAAAGTGAGCTGCTCAGCAAGTTCTGGGGCCGGCCCATGTTTCTCGGCGCGCATATCCTGGTGCCCGAGGGATTCGATACACACCCCGAAGCGCGCTACCCGCTGGCCATCTTCCACGGCCACTTTCCGGCGGACTTCGGCGGCTTCCGCACCGAGCCGCCCGATCCGAACCTGAAGCCCACCTACTCGGCCCGCTTCCGCATGAACGGCCTCAACGTGATCCAACAGCAGGAGGCCTACGATTTCTACAGGAAGTGGACCTCGCCCGGCTTCCCGCGCTTCCTCATCGTTGAGATCCAGCACGCCAACCCCTACTACGACGACTCCTACGCCGTGAACTCGGCCAACCTCGGCCCCTACGGCGACGCCATCATGAAGGAACTGGTCCCCGAGATCGAGCGCCGCTTCCGGGGCATCGGCCAGGGCTGGGCCCGCTTCACCTACGGCGGCTCCACCGGCGGCTGGGAGGCGCTCGCCGTCCAGATCTTCTACCCCGAGGAATTCAACGGGGCCTTCGGCGCCTGCCCCGATCCCATCGACTTCCGCGCCTACACGCAGATCAACCTCTACGACGACCACAACGCCTACTACCTGGAAGGCCCGCACACCAAGGTGGCGCGGCCCGGCGCGCGGGACTACCTGGGCAAGGTGACCGTCACCGTCGAGCAGATGAACCGGCTGGAGCTGGCCCTCGGCACCAGGACGCGCAGCGGCCAGCAGTTCGACATCTGGGAGGCGGTTTACTCGCCCATCGGCCCGGACGGCTACCCGGCCCGCATCTTCGACAAAGCCACCGGCGTCATCGACAAGAAGGTGGCCGCCTACTGGAAAGAGAACTTCGACCTGCGCTACATCCTGGAGCGCGACTGGGCGAAGCTCGGGCCCAAGCTCCAGGGCAAGCTTCACATCTACTGCGGCGACATGGACACCTACTACCTCAACAACGCCGTCTACCTGATGGAGGATTTCCTGAAGAGCGCCAACACACCGAAAGCCGATGCCACGGTGGCCTACGGCGACCGGGCCGAGCACTGCTGGAACGGCGACCCCAAGCTGCCCAACGGCATCTCGCGGCTGCGCTACAACACCATGTTCCTGCCGCGGATGCTGGAGCGCATGGAGGCCAATCACCCGCCAGGCGCGGATCTCAAGAGCTGGCGGTATTGAGGAATGTAATCCCGCGCCGCCTGGAGACCGTCAAGTAGAGAAGGAGAAGCACACATCATGATCCTCACCCGTATGTTTACCGTCGCGGCCCTGGCCGCCGCGCTGGCCGCGCCAGTTCCGGCCCAGCGGGGCCGGCAGGCCGCCGAGCAATTCGAGAAAATCTCCACGGCACTCAATCTCTCCGCAGACCAGAAGCAGAAGATCCAACCCATTCTGCAGGAGGAGGCCGGCAAGCTCCGCGCGCTGCGCTCGGACCAGAGCCTTTCCCAGCAGGATCGCCGTGACA
>JACQZS010000203.1 GCA_016213725.1 Acidobacteriota bacterium
CCCCGGCGTCCCGTGATTGTACGGCTTGCCCAGGATGTCCAGCGTGCCGTCCCCATCCAGGTCCGCCAGCTTCGACTCGTGATTGTCGTAGCCCGTCGCCACCACCGTCTCCCGGAAGTTGCCCTTCCCGTCTCCCAGCAGAATGCGCGTTTTCGACTCCGCATTCCCTCCGTTCAGCCGCATCTCCGCGTTGAAAATGTCCAGGTGCCCGTCGCCGTTGAAATCCGCCAGCATCAGGCTATGCCCGTTATCGATCCTCTCGATCAGCGTCTTGCCCTTCCACGTCCCCTTCGCCCACTCGTACATCATCAGCGGCCCCACGCCGTCGCCCACCACCAGCACCACCTCCGGCCGCCCGCCCTCCACCAGTTGCCCCGCCGCCGAGCGTGAGAAATGATACCCGCTGTCGATCTCGTTCCTCACAAATCGCCCCCCGCCCGCATGCTTGAACCACAGCCCTCCGCCCACAATGTCCCCTTGCCCGTCCAGGTCGATGTCCGCAAAGGCCAACCCCTCGTGCTCGTTGATCTTCTTGAACGGCGGCGCCGTCGCCCGTTGTTCCTGCTCCCCGTCCACCGCGTACTCGAAGATCGTGGTCAGCGCCCACTCGCCTTCGCGCGGCTCGGCCGGCGGCTTCGCCATCATCAGCCGCTGCCCGCCCTGATTCCAGAAAACCAACTCCTTCCTGCCATCCCCGTCCGCATCCACCCACATCAGATCGTGATGCTTCTTCCCCCCGGACCGCTTGATCACATGCCGCTTCCACGGCGTTCCCGCATCAAACCGCGGCGCCGGATTCTCCCACCACCACACCTGGTTCCCCATCTCCAGGCCCCCATCCGCTCCGGCGATGAAATCCAGGTCTCCGTCCCCATCCACATCTCCGAATGTGGCCCCCGCCTCCGGCTTCAGAAACTCGCTTTCCACCACGCGCCTCTTCCACCCGTCCTTGCCTCTCTGATACCAGGTCACCACCGGAGCCTTCGTCCGCTCCGTGATCACGAAATCGTTCACCCCGTCCCCGTCGATATCGAACACCGTCGCCGACGTCTGCTGCGTCCCTCCGTTCGGCGCCTCCAACTGCGCCGACGGCGCCTGCACCAGCACCCAGCCCGGGCTCGTCGTCTGTCCAATCGCTCCCGTCAGCGTCAAAGTCATCAGCAGAACCGTACCGCGCATTGGAACTCCCTCCTCTACAGCTTCACCCCCACCGCCTCCCCCGCCGCCGCCTTCTGCGAACTTACCATCTTGCCCTCTCTCACTACATCCACCTGCACGCCCTCTCCGGCCCGCGTCACCACCACGTCAAACACGTTCCCGAATGCATGCACGTCGGCCAGCTTCATCCGCGCCCAGCCCGCCGGCAGCCGCGGCGACACCGTGAAACTCCGCAGCCCGGTAGGCCGCATCCCGAATAGCCCTTCCGTGTAGATCCGGCAATACAGCGCGCTCTCCGCCGAAAGATGCCGCTGGTTGCCCTCCGGCCAGGCCTCCACGGGATAGGGCACGTGATCCCCCAGTAGACGCCGCGCCGAATACCGCTTCAGGAAGTCCATGGCCCGCTCCGTCTCGCCCGCTGCCAGCGCGCCCCGCAGCGCATACAGCGTCGCCCGGTCCCAGAACGTCTTCTCCCCGGATTGCGTCGCCACGCCGTCCGCCGTCCACAACGCCGGCGAAAACAGCGCCGCGATCGTCCCTGCCTTCCGCTCGAAAATCCCCATCGTCAACGGCACGCAGATCCACGCCCGCAATGCCGTGTTCCCGTCGTAATAGCGGTAGGTGTCGAACCCCTGCACGTTCGCTCCGAAATACCGCTCCATCGCCGCCGCCAAACTCCGCGCCTGCGCCTCATACTCGCCAGCCGGCTTGCCCAACTCGCGCCCCAGCAGCGCCGCCGAACGCAGCGCGTCATAGTACAACGAGGACGTGGAGAGATTCGCCTTCCCCGCCGGAAAACGCCCCTCCAGCTCATCGCTATCGGAAGCCACCACGCCCTCTGCGGTCACCTTTCGCCTGCAATACTCCAGGCACCACGAAATCAAAGGCCACAGCTCTTCTGCGGTCTTTCTCTCCCCATACGCCAGCGCAAACCGCGACGCCCCATAGGCGATCATCGCCATATCCCCGCGGTCGCCAGCGCCGTTCCAGAAGTCGGTGCCCTCGGCGACGATCGAACTCGGAATCGGCTTGAACTCCGGATTCATATACCGCGCAAAGTGCCGGTACGCATTCACCGCGCTCTCGTTCGCCGTCGCGTCCCCCAGAAACGGAAAAAACGGGTTCGCATACTCCGCCTGGTCGTTGGCCCAGATCGCCGCATAGTAAGCTCCGCCACCAGGGCCGTGCATCAGTCCGCCCTTCGTCTCATAGATGCTCTCCGCCGCCCGGATCTTGGCAAACGCGAATGCGGTATTCAACACCGGGTCCGGCGTCTCCAGCTTCAGCTTGTCCAGAAACTCATCCACCCGCGCCCGCCGCAACTTCTCCTCCTGTGCCGCATTCACTGCCGCCGCCGCCCGCCCGGCCTCCCGCGCCGCAAACACCACCGCAAACTCCGCCGTCTCATTCGGCCCCAGTGTCTTCACGCCGCCGGATGCCGTCGCCGCAATCAAGTACTCCCCGGTCACCCCTCGCGTCGCCAAAGTCCGCACCAGGTGCTCCGTGCTCTCCACCTCCACCGTCGCCGCCTTCGCCGCCCGGTTTGTAAATACAAGCCGCTCCACATAAGCCGCCTGTCCCACGCAAGGGAACAAGGTCCGCACCAGCCCCACTTGCCCCACACTGCTCTCAATCGAGATCATCCCCCGGTGCCGGAACCGCACTACGGTCTCCCGCCCCGGCCGTCCATTCACAAACACCCGCGGCGACGAGTCGTCGGTAAACGTGTAGCTCAAGCTGGCATGCGTATCATTTGGCACCGTCCGCAGCCCCGGAAACACCAGTTGCCGCGTCAACGTCAAAGCCCCGTTCGCCCTCACCCCATACGTCACGATCGCCGAAACCCGCCGCCCGCTCATCTCAATCTGGTCCGTGTGCGCCGAGCCCCTCTCCACGTTCCAAACAATCGATCCATCCCCCTCAATCGCCCACCGCGACTGCCCCCACGCCGCCGCCATCGCCGCCATCAGAATCAGAATCCTCATGCCGCCACCACCATACCGCAAGCTGCTTCTGCCCAAGTGTTCCTGGCGCTAGAATCACTCCATGCTCGAATTGCGCGTGGCCGCACTCTTGTTCTTTGCAGCCCCGGTGCTCCTCCCAGGTGATCCCGCCCCGCCGCGCTTCGAGCAGTACCCAGTATCTAATATCTTCCGCGGCACCCCGGCCGCGCCCATTCTCGCCACGCCGAATTTGCGTGCTTACCGCACCCGCATCCGCAGTGCCGTCAAGACCGGCGAAGGTGTCCGCCGTCCAGAAGGCGAACCCCAGCACCCTGGACCCAACTTCGCCGGACGCTTCATCCTCGTCGAAATCATGTGCGGTTCTCCGTGCTTAGTCAGCGTCTTGGTGGACGCCGTCACAGGCCAGATCCACATGCTCCCCAACTCTGTCGGCATCCACCTCGGCTTCTTCGGCGGTGGCCCTTACCTGCCGGAACTGGAGTTCCGCCTCGACAGCAACATTCTGGTCATCAAGCCCTGCCCAAACGACAGCCCCGTCGAAGATCACTACTCTCTCTGGACGGGCACTCGTTGGAAACTCCTCCAGCGCATCCCGCAACCCGCCCGGAAGTTGGACTGAGCGATCCCCTCTTGCCCAGCCCCTCCACAGGATCGCCGCCGTCTTCGTCCATCACATCCTCAGCGCCGCCGTGCTCACCGTGGTGGATTCAAGGGGCAACTCCCGCGGCGAACTCTGGCAGGAAGGACACCTCAATATGGTGCGCGCCCTCGACCTCGATCGCAACGCAGTCGTCGGTATCCTCGACGGCGGTCACCAGGAGATTCCAACCCAGGCTTCGCTGCTCGCCGTGGATCCCCGCTCCGTCGCCGGCGCCGCCCGCGCTCAGCTTTCGCAGAGCAGCCATACGTCGAGACCCCAGCTTCGGAAGTCCCCCACTAACCCCCACCGGCAGTAGTGCCGCCTCATCTGTACCGTCTCGCAAGAGCCGCTGCTGATAGAGCTTGCGCCAGTAGCGCGCCTGGTTGGCGTTGATTGAATGCACCATCGCCCTGCGCACCACCGAAGGTCAAGGCGCGAACGGCTCCTCCACAATCCGGCGCCGCTCCTGCTTGGAGCGGTACTGACGCATCTGGCTCAACTCTGCCTGGGCCGGCACAGAGCGGGCCGAGGTGTCTCAAGGATTCCGGGGGATTCGCGGGCACTCTCAACCAGCCCAAACCTGCCCCCAAGTTGCCTCGCAGGAACGACGGTGCTGGGATGACGGTTGCCGAGGAACCGCAAACAATACTAGACAAGCTCCACCTGGCGCGGCCCTCACAGCAACCACCCAGCATCCCAGCCACTCCGGACCTGATCAAAGCTCGGCTGCGACACAGGCATGCGCCAAGCTTTCCTCGAGTCTGAACGACGTGCCAGCCCAGCACTCCCCCAACTGCGGAAGTCAGGCGGCTCCAGCAGGAATCGGATCGACCTCCGCGGCGTGAAGAGGAGGGCGGCTGAATGCATTCGCCGGTCGCGGAAGTGCCGGCTCGGCTTCTTGGCAAAGGTCAGGATTGTGATATGAACTGTCCGGCGCCCAAGACTGAGCCTACTTCTCTCGGTGGTTCATAGTTGCCGCGACGGACTCTGCGGCTGCTCCCTCCACCGCGGCCACGGCCCGGGCAGTGTGATTCAAGTCGCACGAACTCACCAATACATTCGCGACCTTCTCCCCGCGGGCTTCTGCCAGCAGCGGTGTCCCGTTCGGCACCGCGGTGTTGCGAATCCAGACGTCCTGCGAATCCGTCAGTCGAATCTGCGGCTGTGAGGAAACAATCCGCCCGGACCTTAACCCGTCCAGGTCCAAGCCTTTGACGTCTTCGCACGCGATCGCCGGCCGCGCTTCGCTCTTTCCTGCGCCCAGGTCGATATCACGCAGACGCAGCCCTCGCACGTGGCGGCAGTAGAAGCCGTAGGCCGGCAGCCGCCCGAACATCCGCGCCTCGGGATAACTCTTCTCCTGCTCCGGTACGTTGATCCTCACCCACTCCTCCGGACCACCCTCCTCGCTCTCGATCCGGATTCCACGCAGAGTGATGTCCTCCACGTCGAACCCCGGCAGCCCCGTGATCGAGTTCGTCAGGATCGCTCCTGTGGCGTGGATGTTCTCGATCATTACTCCGCGCAGTGGCCCCGGTGTCCCATCGGGCCTCGGCCGGCGGTTGCCCCGGCGAATGAAGATAGGGGTCCGGACTCGCTGCATCCGCACGTTGGAGATCGTCACTCCTTCAAGCCAACCTCCATCCACCATCTCCAGCGCGATCCCCGATATCACTCTCGCCCGCGGGTCCACGTCCTCGTTGAAGATCACCGAATTCGTGAACGTGACGTTCTCGAATCCGCCTCGCGTGGCCGTCCCGAACTTGAGGCCGTTGCAGCAGCATGTCAGCACACAGTTCGTGATTGTGATGTTCTTCGACACTCGAACGTCGCCGCCATACGGGTTCTCGCTCTTCAAACAGATCGCATCGTCACCGGTGTCGATCCAGCAATCCGAGATGAACACGTTCTGGCAGCCCGTGGGATCGAGCCCGTCCGTATTCGGCCCGATCACCGGGTTCTTGATCCGGATGCCCTTGATCACGACCCCGTCGCAGTTGATCGGCCTCACCGTCCAGCCCGAGGCGTTCTCAATCCGCACGTCCTCCAGCCGCACGTTCCGGCAGTATGCAAATTCGAGCAGCGGCGACGGGCGGTCTAGCGGCTTCCAGTCGTACGTCGCGACATCGCGCCAGGCATCCGCCGCGGGCGGTGCAACCCGCCCCGAAGGCACCCAGAATGCCGAACCCTGTCCATCGATCCTGCCTGGCCCACACAGCCCAATGTTTTCGGCATCCCGGGCAAAGACGAGGTGCTTCCCATTCGCGTCTCCCTTGAGAGGAGGTCCCGGCTGCGGCGAGTAGTCGGCCAGATCCCTGCTCCCAAGTAATGTTGCACCCGCCTCCAGGTACAGTGTCACGTTGGACTTGATGATCACCGTCCCGGTCAGGTATACCCCGGGCGGCACATACACCACGCCGCCTCCCGCGTTATGGGACGCATCGATCGCTGCGTTGATTGCCTTTGTGTCGAGCGTCCTTCCATCGCCCGCTGCGCCGTGCGCGCGGACATCGAAGAGCCGTGCGGCGGGCGAGCCGGCCGCAGCCGCCCCGCCCGGAAGTTGTGTAAGTCCGGCGAATGCCAGTAATTCACGTCGGTTCATGGTCAGAATGCCAGTCGGAGTCCTAGTTGAATGTTGCGAGGCGACGCGCCCGGGGCCATCGAAGTGTTCTGCCCAAACGTGTTGCTCGCCTGGTTCATATCCGGCCAGCCAAATTGTGGCCGGTTCGCGGCGTTGAACATCTCGCCCCGGAACTCCGCCTTCACCTTCTCCGTGATCCGGAACGACTTCAGAATTCCTAGGTCGAGGTTGTTCACCGGGCTGAACCGCACGTTGGTGAACCACCTCGGAGCATTTCCGAACGTGTAAGGCGCGGGCAGGCTGAACGCCGACGTGTTGAACCAGCGATCCAGCGTCTGGTTCTCCACCTTCACGTCATTCATGTTCGTCACGTTGGGTTGCTGGCTGCCCCCAAACGAAAACGTGTTGTTGGATGCGGAAGAGTGCGTTGGAAGACCCGATCCCAGCCGGTAAATGCCGCTAACGCCCCATCCGCCGGCGATGGCATCGACCCACTTCGCCGCCGTCGCGCCGAACTTCCTTCCATGGCCGAACGGAAGCTCGTACAGGAACGCCGCGGCGAAGCTGTGTGGGATGTCATGGCTGCTGATGCTGCGCTCGAGCGACAGATTGTTGAAGTTGCGCGCTCCATCCACTAGGTTGGGCGACCCATTCTCAGACGAGTTATCCATCGCCTTCGAGAACTGGTAAGACAGATCGACCATGAACGACCTCGAGAACCGCTTCACCATCCGCACGATCCCCGCGTTGTAGCTCGAACTCGATCCCGGATTAAACGTCAGCGACACGCCCGTGAACTGCGGATACGGCCGCAGTAACTGGCCGCGCTGAACCGTCGCCGTCGCCAGCGAACTGCCCGGCGCAATCAGCCCGTAGAACGGATTCGGCACCTGGTCCAGCAACTGTGCTCCCATCGACAAATACTGGTCCGGTAATTGATTGAACTGCACGCCGTAGCCGTACGCCAGCTTTCGACCCTGCGTTCCCGAGTAACCCACCTCGATCATCGTATCTCCAGAGGCCTGATACTGCAGATCGAGGCTGTACTGCTGGATGTATGGTGTCGGTCTCGCCTGCTGGAAGCCGCCCAGCCCGTAACCGATGTTCGTCCACGCGCCATCCGACGAGCCCGGTACCGGCCTCACACCGTCCGGGAACGGATTCTTGAGGTAGCTCGCCGGCGTCCGCCCGCTGTCAAACGAGACATTCCAGGGAGTGGTCACCGAGTATCCGTCCGTTCCGGACAACGGGCTTGCATACGTCGTCCTGTCGAAAAAGATGCCGTAGCCCGTTCGCGCCACCAGCTTGTCCGTGATCTTGTATGCGACGCCGACTCTCGGTGCGAAGTCGTTGTACTCCGTACCCCATTGTTCGCGGTTGTTCGCGTCCATAAACGCCAGTCCACCCCGGAGGTCCTTATATCCGGCTTTCGGGCCGATCGGACTCGCGATGTCGAAGTCCACCTGCGCGAACCGGTTGTAGCGCTCCGTCCGCCCCTTCTGGATTTCGTACCGAACGCCGTAGTTCACCGTCAGCCTGCGCGTCACCTTCCATGTGTCCTGAATGTAGAGCGCATGATACGCGTCGTTGGAAGCCGGCCGCAACCGCTGTGTGAGCGTGCCGCTGGAACCTGTTCCCAGCAACAGCGATGCAATGCTGTTGCCTGCCAGCGTCTGCCGGAGGTCGGGATCAGGGCCGTAGGTGAAGTACCTGTTGAAACTGAACGCGGGGCTATTGGAGTCCATGAAGTTCAACTGCGTCGATTGCCACATCCACCCGAACTTCAAGCTGTGGCCTTGGTACTGCTTGGTAACGTTGATCTGGGCGTTGATGATCTGCCGGATCGCCTTCAGATCCTTGCCGTTGCCAAGACTCGTGTAATCGCCGATGCTCCAGGTCGGCGGCGCTGCCACGTCAAACTGCGTAGTGATCGAAGTTGGAAAGCCCAGCGAGGCCGAGTCAAAACCCTGACCCGGGGACTGCTGAATCTCCGACCACCTTCCACCGCCCACCTGCGCGTTGATCACCAGCGTCGGCGTCGGAACGAACATGTTCCCAATTGAGACGTGATACCGCGGATTCCTGTCGTAATAGTTGGTTTCTGTCTCCGGGCCAAAGTAGATCACCGGCGAATTGCTCTGCTTTCCGATCGTGAACCGCCCGAACAGCGTGTGCTTCTCTGTCCTCGTCCAGTCGACGCGCGCGTCATACCGGTTGTTCACAGTTGACGAAGCGCCCGTCCCGTACCAGTTCTGAGCCTCGGTAAAGCCGCTGCCCGGCTGGTTTGCAGTCGGTATCAACTTCAACAGATTCACGGCAACAGGATCGAACCGGCTCGAGGGTACCACATTGCCCGCCAACGGAGTCCGAACATACTTCCCCGGACTGGCGGGATTTGGCACTGTCGTCAGCGGATCGTAGATCACTGAGAGCGCGCCCGTCGAGTTCAACGTCCTCGAAAAATCGCCTCTTCGCTGCAGGTCTGTCGGCACCGTCGCCAACCGGTTGCCCGGAGCGCCCGTCCGCAAACCCTCATAGCCGAAGAAGCCGTAGACCCGCTTGGCGTTCCAGATCGGGCCGCTGATCGTGCCACCGAACTGGTTCCGTTTGAACTCCGCCAACGGCTTCCCATACTTATTGTTGAAGAAGCTGTTCGCGTCGAGATTGTCGTTCCGGTAAAACTCGAATACTCCTCCGTGGAACTGCTGCCCCCCGCCGCGCGTGCTGATGTTTATCACGCCGCCGCCGGTTCGCCCGAACTCCGTGTCATAAGTGTTTCTCACCACCTGCACTTCCTGCACCGCATCTACACCGGGGCTTGCGATCAGCCCGCCCCAGTCGCCGGCTCCCATCGGAATGCCGTCCACTAGGACCGCAGTGGACTCGTGGCGGCCGCCGTTCAGCGAAAACCGGTTGTGATTCTGATCCTGCGTCGCCTGCGAAACGCCCGTCCGCGCTGCTGCCACTCCCGCCGAGGAGTGCACCAGCGCCAGCGGGTTCCTCATGTTCAGTGGAAGCTCCCGCATCAACTCGCTCGTCAGCGTCATCGACCGGTTCGCCGTCTGTGTGTCAAGCAGTTCCTGCTTCGAAGCCACTTCGATCGATTCCGAAACTGCGCCAATCAGCATGTCAACCTTGATTTCCACTGTCTGATTGGTCGTCAGGCTGATCGCCGGCCGGAACCACTCTTTAAATCCGCCCTGCTTCGCCCGTAGGCTGTATGTCGACGGCAAAAGCTGTGGAAAAGTGTGCCGGCCATCCGTGCCGGACTTCGCCGTGCGGGTTTCCCCAGTTGCCGTGTTGGTAAGGATGAGTTCAGCGTCCGCGATGGCCGCTTGGGTGGGATCGAACACGCTACACGTGATCGTGCCCGTATACGTCTGAGCAAAAGCAGACGTGGCTGTCAGAAGGATGATTGCGCTCACAAGTGGCGGCTTCTTCATGATGGTCGATTTCTCCCTGAAACGTGCCGGCGGCACTTTTTCATTACAGAGATTCTTGTCCGGAATGGGCAAGTTAATTCACCGTTACGATTAGGTGCGTCCCGCGTTATGTCAGGGTTAAGAGTAGGGCTTAGTGGCCTGGAATCTGCAGCTTCCGGGCAAACAGAATCTCAGGGCGGCGCATCGTTGCACCGATCACCGACGTCTGGATCATGGCCTCGAAGTAGGGCAAAGCCGATTGACCGTCCCACTTCAGCCTCCGGAGGAGCTGGCTGAACAACTGCGGGTCCGTCACCACCTCGCCAGCGGATTCCGTCGCGTGCGGCCCGCTGCCGGACAGGATCAGCACTTGCCCCGTCCCCGCCAGGTTCGGCAAGAACGTAATTGTCCCGTAGGCGTCTATCACCTCGCCCCGCTTCTCCGTCGAATATCGCTTCCGCTCCCCATCCGCCGCGCGCCGGTCCACGATTGCACTCGAATTCAATTCCTGTCCCCACTCGAAGCTGAAGCCGAGCTGCTGGTCGAATAGCGCCACCCATGGATTTGACCGCCGGCTGCCCACAAACACGATGTTCGAAAGCTTCAGGCCCTCCGGCGAACAATCCCGCGCGAAATACACGTCCATCCGCCTGGTGGATGCTCCCGAAATCATGGAAAATCGATGGAGAACCCTGAGATCCGAGATGCTCGTGTAGCGACGGGACATCACCAGATCGAACACCTTCCTGTCCTGCTCGTTCACACTCCCGGACATCGCTCTCCACACCGGCTTTGTCCCGAAGTAATCGCCCGGGGAAAATTCAAAGCGTCCTAAGTCCTGCAGGAGGCTGAGGTTGGAGTCGGCTACCACCACGTCCATGTTGCGGCTCGGTGTGAGCATCCTGTCCCAGAGAAGGTTCAGCGGCGCCTGTGCTTTCAGGCCCTCCGCCGATTGGCGCAGAACATGGTTCTGCCAGAGTAAGAACCATGCACCCAACCAGCGGCGCGGCCACCGCTAGCGCTCCGATCCACAGCCGGTGCTTCCCAATATACTCAGGTGCCGGCGGCGCTGATTCGCTCTCCGGCTGACGCCGGATGAAGCTCGCGGAATAGCCCCCCTTGGGCAGGTCGATCACCCATGCTTCGCGCGCGCCCTCTCCTGCAAAATACTTACTCAGACGTTTCCGCAACTCGTAAATGTTGACTCGGACGATGTTGTCCGAAGATGTGTCGTACTCCGCTGGCCGGCTGAACACCGCGCTTCCAATCTCCTGCTCATGCACCTCTCCCAGCGGCGACTCCATGTTTCTGCGGACCAGGTATGCGAGCAGTTCTTTCAGCCTCTGGCTCTTTCGAAACGGCCGGCTCGCCACAACCCGGTCCACCAGCGCCAGAATCTCGGCTGGCTCCGGTGTGGCTGAGGAGAGAGATGATTCGGTCTTCATCGCCTGGCTGGGTAGCTCGCGGGCTCCTGTCGCTAGCGTATCAAGTTCTGAACGCTTTCCTGGAACCGTCTCCCCTGTTCTTGCCCGAATACCAAGCGGGGCGGCTCGCCATTCAGGCGTGGAGCCGCTTGATACCGGACCGCCGTATCACTCCGGACTAGTACAGAAATGGCACGCGTCCCGGCCGGTCTATCCGGCTAATCCGCGGATAAGCCAGTCGCGCATCAGCAGTCGAGGGGACAGATTTTAGCGCCGCGCCGGTTTTTCCACGCTCAAGCCGTCGAAAACTCGCAGATTGATGGCCCTCGCCATTCGCGAATCTCCCTCCCCCGGGCTATTGAGTGCATCGTCGGACGCGGTGAGTTCCGCGCCATGATTCAACCTCGTTCCGTCGGCTCATAAAGACCGAAGACCAGTAATTCACCGCCGTCTTCCCCCGTCTTTGTACGCGCGCGGCGCCAATGCGAATAAGTGGGCGCTATCGTGCCAGCTGGCGTCATTCACCTGGATCTGACGCAAATACGACTCCTGAACGAAGCCCGCTGCCACCCCACCTCTCCTCACCGCGCCGGCCGTTCGCCTCTACCGCACCCGCATCCGCGGCGCTGTTCAGACGGGCTGCGGCGCCTTTCGCCCCAACGCCGGGCCGCGGCCCGGGCCGAACTTCGCCGTCCGCTATCTCCTGTTGGGAGCCTCTCGTGGCTCAGGTCGTTCGATGTCGGCCCTGGTGGACGCCCTCGCAGGCTAGGCCTCTGGCGCCCGCGCCATCTTTCACGAATGCCGCACGAGCACGGTGGCGACGGTGTCGCGCGCCGCATCCAGGGCCGCGCCGGCCGCCGCGGCGAGCAGCGTGTTGTCCAGGCCCAGGGCCATCATCGTGTAGCCGTCCCGCAGCGCCTGCTGGATCGATCCGGCCGTGGGATGCACCAGGTGCATGCCGGCGGAGATCGAGTGGCCCTGGCAGGAAGCCCGGAAAGTGCGCAGCGCTTCCACAATCTCCGGATCTTCCAGTTGGCCCGTCTTGCCATAGGAGCCGCTGAGATCCAGCGGTCCGATGAAGGCCGCGTCCACACCGGGCACTTCGAGTATGGCGTCGATCTCCTCGATGCCCCGGCGGTGCTCGATCTGCATCACGATGGCGATTTCTTCATTGGCCCGGCGGATGTAGGAATCGAACTCGCGGCCGTGCTGATTGGCGCGGCTGTAGCCGTAGCCGCGGCAGCCCAGGGGCGGGTACTTGGCCTGATCCATCGCCGCGCGCGCCTCGGCGGCGGAGTTGACCATCGGGATGATCAGGCCGCAGGCCCCGGCGTCCAGCACCCGCTTGATCCAGATGGGATCGTTGAACGGCAGTCGAGCCACGGGGACCGCGCCGTGAAGTTCAATCGCGCGGAAGAGATGGGCGATGTCGCTCAGGTCCACAATGCCGTGCTCGACATCGACGGCCACCCAATCGAAACCGGCGCCGGCGAGCACTTCCGCAATCGCGGGGTGGCCGATTTGGATCCACGAGCCGAAGGTCGGCTCTCGCTGGAGGAGAGACTGGCGGAAGCGGTTCTTCATGACTTCTTTCCAGGCGCATAGCGGTCCGGCATGACGTTGTCGACGGAGTTGCCGGCTAGGCTTTGCTTGCCCTTGTATTCAAAAATGTTGGCGCGCGTGGCGAGTCCGCTGCCCGCGAGAGAGCGCGGAGAGTAGAAGCTGGGGCGGTGGAGCATTGTCGGCGCCTTTCACCCTGCCGCACGGCCTGGCCGCGATGCTGCCGCCTGGGGGTTGAGGAGATTCATCTCGTCGAAGCGCCCAAGTTCACCGAGCCGGA
>JACQZS010000204.1 GCA_016213725.1 Acidobacteriota bacterium
CTGGATGAGGTCCAGGAACTGGAGTCCGCGGTTGGTGTAGCGCTTGGCGATGGAGACCACGAGGCGGAGGTTGGCTTCGATGAGCTGCTTCTTGGCGCCGTCGGCTTCGAACTCTCCACGGTCTGCCACGTTGAGCGTGCGGCGGAGTTCGGTGGCGGTGGCGCCGAAGTCGGTTTCGAGATCCTGAATGCGCTGGCTGGCGGTTTTCAGCTCCTTGCGGAGGTCCTTGACGGACAGGGCCGGGGTGCCGGGATCTTCAATGGCGCGCTGGAGGCGGGCGATCTCTTTTTCGAGGGGCCGGAACTGGTCGACGGCCTGGCGAAGGCGGTTAGCGAGGTGGTGATAGACGCTGGAGGAGAGCTGCAGCTTGCGGATATCCTTCGAGATCCGCACGAGGGCGCGCATCAGGCTCCAGCGCACGGCGCGATGCTGCTTGGGCTTGGTGGTGCGCGGCGTGGCCTGCAGTTTGAGGCGGATCTGCTGCGCCTTCTTCATCTGCTTGGCGATCTCTTCCACGGCGGAGTGGAAAGCGACGGCCTGTTCTTCGAGTTCGTCGTCGGAGGTGAGCAGGTCAGGAAGGAGCAGCACGTCGCGCAGGCTGACTTTGCCTTCGCCGACTTCGCGGGAGATCTCGATGATTTCGCGCATCAGCAGCGGCGAGCGCGACAGCGAACGGACTTCCATGCGCTGGCCGTGCTCGATGCGGCGGGCCAGTTCGATTTCGCCTTCGCGCGTGAGCAGGCTGACGGTGCCCATTTCCCGCAGGTACATGCGGACGGGATCGTTGGTCTTCTCGGTGCCTTCTGTGGCGAGTTCGGCTTCGGCGAGCTCTTCGCCTTCTTCCGGCTTCTTCTCTTCGAGCTTGGGCTCTTCGAGCAGATCGACGCCCGCCTCGTCGAGGCCGGCGAGGAGATCGTCGAGTTCAGGACCAGAGTTCAGCTCTTCGGGCAGAACTTCGGTGACGTCGTCATAGAGGACGTACCCCTTCTGCTTGCCCAATTCAATGAGCTTCTGGAACCGGTTGTAGCGTTCCTCCGATGGCACGGAAACCTCAGTCCGGAAAACCCCTCTGACTTAACAACTCACTCATATTACAACAGCACAACAGCGCAAGGCCGGGGTCAATCCCGCCTCATTTCATTTAACTCTTCCATGAGGTGCAGCGCACCTGCCAGGTCGCCGGCGCGCTCCAGTTCCTTGATGCGCCGGCGCAGATCGTCGCGGCGCGCCTCGCGCTCGCCGATGGCGAGGGTGCGGATGCAGGCCACGGCCTGCTCGACGGTGAACGCCTGGCTCAAGGTGTCGTCGGCGAAGACGAGAGCGGCGAGCCGTTCCTTCTCAGGCTCAGTGAGGCGGGCCTCGATGCCGGAGTATGTGGGCGTCTCGCCCGCGTCCACCATGCGCAGCACGGCTTCGAAGATCTGGCGGGCGGCGAAACGCTGCAGCACGGAAGGCTGGCGCAGCACGGGCACGATCTCCACGCGGGCCTCCGGGCTGTCGAGCAGCGCATGGAGCAGGAGCACTTCATTGGGGTCGGGGCGGGCCTCCTGGCGCTTGACGCCCTGGGTGGCGCGGCCGGAGACGGAGCGGCGCACTTCCTGAAGGACGACGGATTTCTCCATCTTCATGTACTCGGCGAGATCGTCGACGACGGCGAGGCGCATGATCTTGTCGGGCATTTTCTGGATGGTGGGCAGCAGGGTCTGCCAGATGGCCACGGTGCCGTCGGGGGTGTTGCGATCGACGCGGGAGCGGGCCCGGTCGGCCAGCCAATGGAAATAGCCGCCGGCTTTACGCAAGGCATCCTGATAGGCAGCGGCGCCGTGTTCCTTGATGTACTCGTCGGGGTCGAGGCCGCCGGTGAGCTGCAGGATGCGCAGCTTCATGCCTTCTTCCAGCAGGACGGGGATGTACTTCTCCGTGGCGTTGGCGCCAGCGGTGTCGGGATCGAAGTTCAGAACAAGTTCGGTGGCGTGGCGGCGGAGACTTCGCACCTGAAAGGGAGTGAGCGCCGTGCCGCAGGTGGCGACGACGTTGGTGACGCCGGCGGCATAGACGCCGATGACATCCATGTAGCCTTCAACAAGGATGGAGAAGCCGGCTTCCTGGATGGCTTTGCGGGCGCGGTTGAGATTGTAGAGCACGTGGCTCTTGCGGTAGATGGCGGTTTCGGAGGAGTTGAGGTACTTGGGCTCTTCGCCTTCGCCGAGGGCGCGTCCGCCGAAGCCGATCACCTTGCCGGATTCGGAGTGGATGGGAAACATGAGGCGGCCGCGGAAACGGTCGTAGAAGCCGGAGCCGTCGGTGCGGCGGAGGACGAGGCCGCTGGCCTCCATGTCGTCGGGCGCGAAGCCTTGTTTCTCAAAGAGGCGGACGAGGGTCTGGCCGCCGCGGTCAGAGAGGCCGAGGCCAAATTCCTCGGCGGAGTTCTTGGAGAGACCGCGGCGCTTGAGGTAATCGCGGGCGTCGGCGCCGGCGGAGGAGAAGAGAGCGTCGGTGAAGACCTTGACGGCGATGTCGTGCATCTCGAAGATGCCGCCGCGCTGGCGGGCTTCGGCGTCGGCGAGGTCCGTGCGTTTGGGCAGCGGAATGCCGTGGCGTTCGGCCAGGTATTTGAGAGCCTCCCAGAAGGTGAGGCGCTCGATCTCCATGACGAACTTGATGACATCGCCGCCGGCGCCGCAGCCGAAGCACTTGTAGAACTGGTGGGTAGAGTGGACGGAGAACGAGCCGGTCTTCTCGGTGTGGAAGGGGCAGAGGCCGACATAGCGCGGGCCGGCGCCCGAACGCTTGAGGCGGACGTATTCGCCCACCACTCGCACGATATCCACCGCCGATTTGATCTGCTCAGCAAATTCCATCGAGCCGGGCCTTCCCCACGCGGTTCCCCATTATCGCGCGTTGCGGATTGCGACGGGAGACCCCCGGTTGCGCTTCTGATAAGATCCTGACCGATGCCATCCATCGGATTCCATACGGACGCCTTCAATTCCAGCTACTGGAGCTTCGAGCAGTGCCTGGAGTGGGCGCAGAAGAACGGATTGAGTCAGATTGAATGCGGGGCGATTGACGGCGTGAGCTGGATTCATGGCCTGGGTTACCAGCCGCACGTGGCGCTGTGGGAGGATCCGCTGCTGCTGCGGCGGAAGATGGATGCGATGGGGATTGCGTTTTCGCAGATCGACGCGGCGTTTCCGCTGTCGAAGCCCGAGGGTGCGTCGCTGGGCGTGGAGTACATTCTGCACACGTTGCGCTGGGCGAAGCTGGCGGGGATTCCGTGCGTGGACACAACGGACGACCGCTTTGCGCCGGCAGGGATGACGGAGCGCGAGGCGCTGGACCACATGCGGCGGATCTACCGCCAGGTGGTGCCGGTGGCGGAGGCCTACGGCATAATCATCAACATCGAGCCGCACGGCCACTTCACGACGCGGCCGGACTTCATGGAAGAGATGCTGGGGTTTGTGGATTCGCCGTGCCTGCGGATGAATATGGATACGGGGAATACGTTCATTGCGGGCCAGGACCCGGTGGCGTTCTGCCGGCGGTTCAAGGATAAGGTGAGCCACGTGCACATCAAGGATGTGAGCGATTCGCTGGCGGCGGCGGCGCGCGGCGAGCTGACGGGGATTGCGGTGAGCCACTGCGCCATCGGCGAAGGGGTGAACGCGGAGAACATCCGGCGGTGCATCGCCATTCTGCGCGAAGCCGGGTTTGACGGAGTGTTCAGTATCGAATGCGAAGGCGCGGGCGGTCCGATGATCGAGCGCAGCCTGGCCTGGGTGAGGGCACAACTATGCTAGCCGCGGCGGTGTTGATCAAAGTTCTGATTGTGACGGGGACGACGGACCTGCCTTATCACGACTGGCGCGTGTCTACGCCGTTTCTACGGGCGGAACTGTCCAAGACTGGGCGGTTCGAGATTAAGGTGGCCGAGGAGCCGCGCGGATTGAATGCGGCGGCGCTGGCGGGCTACGACGTGATCCTGTGGCATTACAACGGGCCACGGCTGGGGCAGGAGGCCGAGTCGGCGATTGAGGGCTTTGTGCGATCCGGCAAGGGGTTCGTGTCGTTTCACGGCGTGACCTACGGGGCGTGTTACGGGCAGACTCGGCAGGCGAGCGGAAAGTACTTGCAGGACGCGGAGGCGTGGCCGGCGTATGCCGATCTGGTGGGTGCGACTTGGAAGGTGGAAAACATTGGGCATTCGGCGCGGCACGTGTTTCCGGTGAAGTACGTGGACCGCGCGCACCCCATCGCCGCCGGGACGGGCGAGACGTTCACCGCGAACGATGAGCTGTATCACAAGCTGGATCTGCGGCCGGGCGTGCGCGTAGTGGCCACTGCGTATAGCGATAAGGCCAAAGGCGGCACGGGGAAAGACGAGCCGATGCTGTGGGTGAACTCATTCGGAGCGGGGCGGATTGCACATTGTCCTTTGGGACACGACATTTCGGCGATGGCGATGCCGGGATTTCTGAGGGCGTTGTCGCGATCCCTGGAGTGGGCCGCCAGCGGGGCGGTGACCAACGAGGCGGCGCCGGCGGCCGACAAGGCGCGCGTGCTGGTGGTGACGGGAGGACACGGCTTCCCCACGGAGTTTTTCTCGCTGTTTGAGGGCGACGCGCGCATTCAGTGGAGCTTCGCAGGCACGCAGGCGGACGCCTTTGGGCGCAAGCTGGCGGGGCGGTTCGACACGATCGTCTTTCACGACATGGGCGAGACGATCGGGGAGAAGGAGCAGGCGAATCTGAGGGAGTTTGTCGAGGCCGGGGGCGGGATTGTGAGCACCCACCATGCGATTGTGAACTACACGTCGTGGCCGTGGTGGTACGAGGAAGTGATTGGCGGAAAGTACTTCGTGAAAGAGGTGCCGGGCCATACGAAGTCGGCGTACAAGGAAGGGGTAGACTTTGTCGCCACGGCGGTGAAGGCGATGCAGAAGCATCCGGTCATGGCCGGGGTGCCGCCGCTGCCGGTGCACGACGAGGTCTACAAGAACATGTGGATCTCGCCGAAGGTGCAGGTGCTGATGGAGACGGATCATCCGGACAACGACCGGCCGGTGGTGTATGTGGGACCGCACGAGAAGGCGCGCGTAGTGTACATCCAGCTCGGGCACAGCGCCTCGACGCTGGTGTATCCGGGCTACCGCAACCTCGTGCGCAACGCGATTCTCTGGACTGCGCGCAAGGTGAATTAGCCGTTCACGTTTGGCGCGCAGCGGGCAGGCCGGTTATATTCAACAAATGGGATGCACGATTGAACTAAGGAGGGAGCTATGAAGATAGACCGCCGGCAGTTGCTGCAATCGATGGCCGCTTCGGTGCCCGTGCTGGGCGCGGCGCCGACCAATGAGAAGAAACTTGGGATTCCCGGCCCAGTCCCTGGCCGCGTGATTGCCGTGAACCATCCCGGCAGCGCGATCGAAGGCAAGCACCAGAAGGAACCGGTGCAGCAGATGATGCACCGGGGCATGATGGAGCTGACGGGCGCGCCTTCGGCGACGGAGGCCTGGCGGTACTTCTTCGAGCCGGGCGACGTGGTGGGGATCAAAGTGAACCCGGTGGGCCAGCCGTTCCTGATTTCACGGCCCGAGGTGATGCATGAGATCGTGTGGGGGCTGGAAGAGGCCGGCGTCAAGCGCCAGAACATTTTCGCCTACGACCGTTATGAGCGCGAATTCATCAGCGGGGGCTTCGACAAGTGGCTGCCCGACGGCGTGCGGTGGACTTCGGCGACGGTGCAGGCGGTGAACGGCCTGCAGCTCGACATGGACCGCTACGACCGCGACATGTACATGGAGATGGCGCTGGTGGCGGCGGGCGGCGATCCGACGAATTCGCACCACCGCCGTTCGTACGTCGCGAACTTCATTTCGAAGCAGGTGAACAAGGTGGTGACGCTGGGCGTGGTGAAACACCACCAGTCCGCCGGGGCCACTATCGCGCTGAAGAACATCTCGCACGGGTTTGTGAACAACGTGGCGCGCAGCCACGTGAGCAGCTCGAACAACGCCTGCGGCATGTTTATCCCCACAGTGGTGGACCTGCCGGTGTTCCGGCAGAAGGTGGTGCTGCACGTGATCGACGGCGTCATGGCGGCCTACCACGGAGGGCCGGGGCGCAAAGTGGGCCGCTACTTGTGGGAGCACAAGACGATGTATTTCGGCACGGATCCCGTGGCGCTGGACGTGATCGGACTGGCGGCGATCGACATGAAGCGCGGCCAGATGGGGATGGAGCCGATTGCCGCCGCCAAGCCCGACCAGGACAGCCTGTTCGTCCGCATGCAGCCGGAGTTCATTGAGATTGCCGGCCTGCTCGGACTGGGCGTGGGCAACGAGTCCAAGATCGATCTGCGAAAGTTCACGCTGGGCTGAGGGGCTGATTAGGCTTCCTGGCGTAATCCACCATGCCCTGAAAGTCGATCAGCACGGCGGGCTCATCGCCGAGCACCCAAGCGTCGTGCCCGGGCGGGATGCTGAGCACGTCACCGGCGCGCGAGGTGGTCTCCGTGCCGTCGTTCATGAGCGTGACCAGCGTGCCGCTCAATTGATAGCCGAAGTGGGCGGCCATGCACAGTTGAGTCCCGGCGATCGGCTTCACACATTCCGACCACTTCCAGCCGGGCAGAAAAGTAGCGCGGCCGATGACGGCTCCGCCGATGTGCACCAATTCCAACTTGCCCTTGTTGAAGTTCCGGACCTCGTCCGGAGCGTTGAAGCTGCTCAATTCCAAACTCGCAGTCGCCATTTGCATCACCTTCTCTGAAGAGATTGCCCGGCCTTGTAATGCCGCAGACACCGACTGCGTATCTGTTCCCGGAGTTGCCGGGCGTTGATCCCAGGTGGCAGGAGTTTAGCACGAGCCTCCGGCGAGGGGAAGCCCGCGGTGGATAGTATCGTGCTTAGCCAGCCCAGCGGCCGGGGTCGGGCATGTCGACGACGGCCTCGGTGATCTGCCCGAGGTACTTGCCGTCGCGCACGACGTCGGCGGCGATGGCGAAGCGCGGACCGGCGCCGGCCCAGCCTTTGGGGATCTCGATCTCCACAGGGATGCGGGACACCTCGCCGGGCTTGACGGTGAAGCGCAGCACGTCGGGGCGGACGCGCCAATCTGCAGGGGTCACGAGAGCGACCTCCATCTTGAGCGGGGCCTTGCGGTAGTTCTGCACGCGGACTTCGAGTTTCTGCGCCACGCCGGGCGAGGCGAGGATCTGATAGGGATAGATGCTCGCCCAGCTGGGATCGAGGCCGAAGTCGGTGTCGCCTTCGGGCAGGAGATCGAAGAAGAAGCTCTGCTGCGTGCGGAATTTCTTCTCGGTGGCTTCCATGATGGCGCGGTCCACGGGGTAGCTCTTGCCGTGGCCGGGGCAGATGATTTCGGGGTCGTGCTCGATGAGGTTGCGGATGGACTTCAGGTGCGAGTCGTTCTCGACATGGTTTCGGAAGATGAGGTTGTGGCGGAGCGTGCCGTCGGCGCGGGCATTGGTGAAGAAGGCATCGCCGGTGAAGGCGATGCGCTTGCCGTCGATGGTGACGAAGAGGGCCATCTGCTGCTCGGTGTGGCCGGGCGAGTGGGTCATCTCGAACTCGAACTCCTCCCAGCGGAACTTCTCGCCGTGCTTGAAACTGCGCTCCACTTTGAAAGGCTCGCCGAGGATGCAGCCGAGATTGTAGCCGCGCGGATTCTGGAAGACGTCCACCATGTTTTCGTAGCACCAGACCTGGGTGTTGAACTTGCGCTTGAGGTGGGGGAAGCCGTTCATGTGGTCGTCGTGCATGTGGCTGGGGATGGCGACGTCGATGGACTTGAGGCCGTACTCGCGCTTGAGACGGTCGACGGAGTGTTCGACGAAGCGGATGCGGTCAGTGACGGCGGTGGCGCGCTCGAAGTTGCCGAAGTGGGGGCCGGAGGCGGCGCCGTAGTCGATGAACATGGCCTTGCCGCTGTCGCTGATGAGGGCGTAGAAGGAGGAAGTGGTGAGGTGATGGCCGACGAGGTGGCGGCTGATGGGGTAGGGGCGGTTGGCTTCGACGGGATCGTTGCCGGTTTGGAAGCGGAAGTAGTCAGTGAGCTTGGCGACGGTCTTCTGCATGTCGGCGTCGGGATCGGGCATGGGGTCGCCGTGCGAGGGGCAGAGCATCTGCGGTTTCCATTCGCGGAGGCGCTCGAGGGAGTAGATGCCGAGGTCGATGCCTTCGCTGCCGCCGTAGTTGACCTGGGTGTCGTAGAGAGTCTGGATCTTGCCGGGGGCGTAGACGAGGTCGCCGGTGAAGGCCGTCTTCTTCCCATCGATGGTGGTGCAGAGCGTGATGGAGCCGAGGGTGTGGCCGGGGGTGGGAAGGACGAAGAATTCGAGGCCGGCGGACTTGAAGGTGGTGTAGTCGAAGAGGCGGCGGGCGGAAGGCAGGTCAGTGGTGAGCGTGTTGAAGTCGTTCCGCATGTAGTAGAGGTGGAAGACGCGCCGGTTGCGCCAGAACTCTTCGGCCTGCGCGAAGAGGTTGTGTTCGTGGGCGGGGACGTAGATGGGGATGCCGCGGGCGGCGGCTTTGGCGTCGCCCTGGCACTGGTCGCGGTGATGGTGGGTGTGGAGGATGGCAGCCACTTCGGTGACGCCAAGGCCGCTGAGGTGGTCGAGGATCTTCCCGGAGCCGAAATCGATCAGCACGGCCCTGGCGCCGCTCTTCACGACGTAGACCTGGCAGGTGTCTTCGAAGACGAAGAGGTTTTCCGTGATGCGCCGCGGCGCTCCGCCGGGCGCGAAGCCACTCTGCCGGTAATCCGCGGCCGAGGCGGCGGGCGCTGCCGCACCGGCCACCCCGGCGGTCTCCATAAACTCCCTGCGTGTTGCGTCGAACGTCCTGTGTCTCGCTTCGCTCATGGCGGTATCTTACGCCGGATCTTCGGGCAAGCCAATGCCTAAACGCAAAGCTGCGCTACACTGACACAAATCGCGCGAGAGCGCGGAAGCCGGAACTGGGAAGGAAAAACAAATGCAAGGTGAATTGGTTTATAGCTACGACGTGCAGATCACGGGCATGTTGGACTACGGGATCGCACTGGGGGACGTGCTGACGGGGCAGGCGGCGATCCCGCAGCAGGGGCTGCGGTTCGACGTTGCTTTCGCGGGCGCGGCGACGGGACGGCTGGCGGGCCAGGTGACTGGAACGGACTTTCTCTACCTGCGCGCTGACGGCCGTTTCGATCTGGACATCCACGCCACCATCGTCACGGCGGATGGCGCCCGTATCGCGCTCCACGCCGGCGGAGTGGCGTTGGGCCGCCCCGGCGAACCGGTGGTGGAGCTTGCCGAGAATGTCACTCTGCAGACCGCCGCGCCCGCTTATGCCTGGGTGCTGAGCCGCCAGATCTGGGGCGTGGGGCATGTGAACCTGGCGGCCGGTACGATTCACGTCGACGGCTACATGCAGTAGTGGAGGCGGGGGCGACGCTACCGCCCGCGCGAGTTCCAGATCCGCAGCTTGGCCTGAGTGGCGGTCTGCTCGAGGATCTCCACATTCCAGCCATAATGTCCGCCGGCGCCGGCGGGCGTGCCGTTGCCGCCGTCGGTGGCGAGCGTGCCGGCGCCGGCGCAGTTCAGAGTGCCGGCGGAGGAATTGGCTGAACAATTGAACTGGATAGGATCGCCGGCCCGATACCCCACGGCCTTGGCTGGGTACGGTCCGGTGGCAGGCAGGACGACGCTGGTGTTCCAATCCGCGGTGATCCAGGCCAGCGCGGGCACTTTGGGGGACTGGCTCACAGCCTCCAGGCCGGGGTAGTAGCTGGTGGCATCGCTGAACGTGGCCACGCCGGGGCGGCCGGAGACGGTGATCCACTGATTGTTGCTGAAGTAGCTGAACGACTGCGTGGCGGCGAGGCTGAAGGGGGCATCGCGGAGTTGAGAGCGGTCGTCGTGGTTGGCCCCTTCGTTGGCGAAGCCGCCGGTGGCGAGGGAGGTATGGCGGTATGGCGCGGGGTGGGCATCCACGAGCAGCAGGTATCCCTTGGGGCCGAAGCTGGGCGGATCAAACAGGCGCTTGCGAATGTCGTTGTTCGAGTAGCGGCCGTTCTGGTACCAGACGAGGAGGCCGGTATTGAATGGTCCGACGGACCAGTTCGGGTTCGACAGTGCGCTATCGAAGCCGCCCTCGGCGCCGGTGTTGCGCCACTGCAGGAGGAAGGACTGCCTGTAGAGGATGGAGCCGTCGTTGCGCTCCCAGGCGCCTGAGTAGTCCCAGTTGTCGCCAGTGGCCTCGGCGTCGTCGTTGAAGACGGGCTCGCTGCCGGAGGTGACGGCGACGTTGTCGAGGAAGGGGCCGTCTTCGTTGTAGGCCGTATCGGTGAAGTAGACGAAGCGCAGCTGGATGGCCTGGCCGGCGAAAGCGGAGAGGTCGAAGCTCTCCCGCACGCGCGCTGGATAACCCGGGCTCTTCCCGGTGAAGCCTTGGATGCCGGCCGCGCAGAGGTCACCAGGCAATAGGCCGATGCCGGACCAGCCGCCCACCATCTGGCAGGTAGTGTGTTCGTTGGCCAGGGTGGACCAGGTGGTTCCTCCATCGGGCGAGAGCTGCACCATCAGCAGGTCCCAGCGCTGCTCGATTTCGTAGGCCACATCGAACGTCAGTTGGGCTGGCTGATCCGCGGGGAGTTGCACGGGCGACTTCAGCGTCATGGACGAGAGAGCCGCATCCCTTTGGCCGCCCCACCAGTGGTAGCCGGCGGCGGGCTGCACGTTCAGCTTCCCCGCCCCGTCCGGCAACTGGATGCGGACGCCGCGGTAGATGTCCGGGCCAGGCTGGAAGTTGCTGGTTTGCCCGATGGTGACGCGGTACTCCTTCGAAGGATCGTCGATGACAAGCGGCTGCAGCCAGCCGAAGAGGTCGAGGTGATGGGGATCGAACATGGACGGCGTCGTTCCGCTGGGATTGCCCACCCAGGTATCGGCCATCAGCGTCCAGACGCTGGCACTTTCCGTGCCGGTACCGGCGAGGTTGTATACATCGTCCGCGCCGATGTTGTGCCCATATTCGTGGGCGATCACGCCGAGGGCGGCGTTTTCCGGCAGCAGGATGAACGCATCGGCGGCGACACCTTCCATCACAGGGTACGGCACGCCCAGCGAGGAGGAGACGGACCAGAGCCCGGCCTCGCCGTAGTTGGTCCGATTCACGAGTGTTCCGTTCGCCTCTTCGCCCAGGCCGGCGTGCACAATGACGAGATGATCGATCAGCCCATCGCCATCGGCGTCATATTGGCGCCAGTCGAGATCGGGGTTGGCGGCCTTCACCGCCTCCAGAGCATCGCCCACCAGAGTTCTCAACGTGCCGGCGCCTGGGATGCCGCCATCGGTTTCGGCGGAACTGGAACCGCTTCGGCGGCCGGGGCAAGGCTCCGCGCCGTACCACCACACCGAATGCGGCACCTGCACCCAGCCCACGACGTCGCCGCCGATTTCATAGCTCCCCATCGAGGCGTCGAGGTAGTAGTTGCGCATCGAGTAGCCGGTGGTATCGCTCTGCGCCGTGCTGCCGTCCTGGCGCTTGTACTGGATCTGGAGGCCGCTGCCGAAGAGCATGTGGCGATAGTAGTCGGGGGTGAAGTCTTCGGCCCAGATGAGGCTGCCGGAGGCGTCGGAGGCGGAGCGCGGGCGTTCGATGGCGTTGTGGAGCGGACCGGAATAGGTGAAGGTGCGCGGGGCGGTGATGTTGTACTTGGAGACGATGGCGCGGCAGTCGCCGACGGTGCCGGTCCATTCGGAGGAGTCGATCTGGCCGAAGGGGTCCCAGGTGGACCGCTCGGGTCCGGTGGGGATGAAATCGAAGCGATCGGTGCCGGCGAATTCGACGAGAACGACGAGCAAGCGGGCCGGACCGGTGACGGCGGAAGTGGTGGCGGATCTGGCGGGAGACTTGAGACCGGCGGCCGCGGCGGCGCGTTCGAGCAGACGGCGCTTGGCCACGGGGTTGGGTTTGTCGATGGGTGCCTGGGCCGCCGCCGCCAATGCCACCGCCAATGTCAAAGCCAGAACGCGCATTGCAACTTCCTCCGCGGGTCCAGCGCTGAACCACTTTCATCATACGCTCGCGGCAAGGCTGTCCCAAATGCATCGAGCCGGACCCGCAGGCCCGGCTCGACGCGCAAGAACAGCTTCGGCTGTTCTTAGTAGCGGTAGTGGTCGGGCTTGTAGGGGCCGTCGACCGAGACGCCGAGGTAGTCGGCCTGCTTTTCGGAGAGGCGGGTGAGCTTCACGCCGATCTTTTCGAGGTGAAGCCGGGCCACTTCTTCGTCGAGCTTCTTGGGGAGCGTGTAGACGCCCACCTCATAGACGTCCTTGTTCTTCCAGAGGTCGAGCTGGGCGAGCGTCTGGTTGGAGAACGAGTTCGACATCACGAAGCTGGGGTGGCCGGTGGCGCAGCCGAGGTTCACCAGGCGGCCTTCGGCCAGCATGAAGATCTCGTGGCCGTCGGGGAAGGTGTACTTGTCCACCTGGGGCTTGATGTTGGTCCTGACGACGCCGGGGGCGTTGTTCAGGCGGTCGATCTGGATCTCGTTGTCGAAGTGGCCGATGTTGCAGACGATGGCCTGGTCCTTCATCTTCGACATGTGCTCCAGCGTAATGATGTCGCAGTTGCCGGTGGTGGTGACGTAGATGTCGCCGCGGCCGAGCGTGTCTTCCACCGTCGTCACTTCGTAGCCTTCCATGGCGGCCTGAAGGGCGTTGATGGGATCGATCTCGGTGACGATCACGCGGGCGCCGAAGCCGCGCAGGGAGTGGGCCGAGCCCTTGCCGACGTCGCCGTAACCGCAGACGACGGCCACCTTGCCGGCCACCATGACGTCGGTGGCGCGCTTGATGCCGTCAGAGAGCGACTCGCGGCAGCCGTAGAGGTTGTCGAACTTCGACTTCGTGACCGAGTCGTTCACGTTGATGGCGGGCACCAGGAGCTTGCCGTCCTGCTGCATCTTATAGAGCCGGTGGACGCCGGTGGTGGTCTCTTCGGAAACGCCCTTCCACTCGGCGACGAGTTCGTGCCAGCGCTTGGGGTTCTCGGCGTGAACGGCCTTCAGCAGGTCCTTGATCACCTGCTCTTCATGGTTGCCGGAGGGCGTGTTCACCCAGTCGGAGCCTTCTTCGAGCTCGTAGCCCTTGTGGATGAGCAGGGTGACGTCACCGCCGTCGTCGACGACCAGCTGCGGACCCTTGCCGCCGGGATGGGTGACGGCCTGGTAGGTGCACCACCAGTACTCTTCGAGCGTCTCGCCCTTCCAGGCAAAGACAGGCACGCCGGTTTCGGCGATGGCGGCGGCGGCGTGGTCCTGCGTGGAGAAGATGTTGCAGGAGGCCCAACGGACGCTGGCGCCGAGGTCCACCAGGGTCTCGATCAGCACGGCCGTCTGGATGGTCATGTGCAGAGAGCCGGTGACGCGCACACCAGCCAGGGGCTTGGACGGCGCGTACTTCTTGCGGATCGACATCAGACCCGGCATCTCGCTCTCGGCGATGGTAATCTCTTTCCGGCCCCAGTCGGCCAGCTTCATGTCGGCGACCTTGTAATCGGTCGCGGTTCCGTTCAGAACTCCGCTGCTCATATCCGTTTCGATCCTCTCTGTTGTGCTCCGCAATTTTTCATATCGAGAAATCACGATACGTTGATATAATGCCAGACAACAGGCCATGCCGTCAATCCTTCGTACCTTCCGGGTTCTCTCCGATGCCTCCCGCCTGCGCATCCTGCGCCTGCTGGAGGCCGAAGAGCTATCGGTGGCGGAGCTGCTGCAGATTCTGGCGGTGGGGCAGAGCACGCTTTCGACGCACCTGAGCCAGCTGCGGCAGGCGGGATTGGTGGAGGACCGGCGGACGGGCAAGAACGTGCTGTACCGGCTAAAGGACGATTCGCCCGAGTCATTACGCACTCTGATTCGCGAGGCGGCGGCGGAGATTCCGGAGACGGCGGCGGACGACGCGGCGCTGGCGCTGGCGCTGGACAAGAGGAGAGACCGATCGCGGGCGTACTTCGACGAACTGGCGGGCAAGTTCGGGAAGCACTACGTGCCGGGGCGGTCCTGGAAAGGCCTGGCGGAAGCGCTTTTGAAGCTCATGCCTCCGATGACGGTGGCGGACCTGGGCGCGGGGGAAGGGACGTTTTCGCAGCTGCTGGCCCAGCGGGCGGAGCGGGTGATTGCAGTGGACAACTCGGCGCAGATGGTGCAGTACGGCGCGGACCTGGCGCGCGAGCACGGGTTGAGGAACATCGACTACCGGCTGGGGGACATGGAGAATCTGCCGATTGAGGACTCGTCGGTGGACCTGGCGTTTTTCTCGCAGTCGCTGCACCACGCGCAGCATCCGCGGCGGGCGGTGCAGGAAGCGTTTCGCATTTTGAAGCCCGGCGGGCGGATCGCGATTCTCGATCTGCTGAAGCATCATATGGAAGAGGCGCGGGATCTCTACGCGGACCAATGGCTTGGATTCTCCGAGGTGGAGCTGCGGGCTTTTCTGACGCGGGCGGGCTTCGAGGAGATGGAATCCGCCATTGTGCACAAGGAAGAGCAGGCGCCGCACTTCGAGACGCTGATGGCGGTGGCCTTGAAGCCACAACCCGCTACAAAACTGGAACGCCGTTCCAGGAAATGACAAACCGGGGGTAACTTCGATAGGATAGTTGCGTCTTCAATTTAGGAGGCTCCACGCCATGAGCGATCATTCCCTACCCTTAGGGCCCCTGTCCAGACGGCATTTCTTCTATGGATCCATGTTGGCCGGCGCAGTTCCCGCAGCCGGTTTCGGTTCCACCCCGTCCCTCAGCCGGGCGGGCTACAAATCCCCCAACGAGAAATTGAACATCGCCGCCATCGGCGCAGGTGGGAAGGGCTACACGGACATCAACAGCTGTCTGCCCGAGAACATCGTCGCCATGGCCGACCCGGACGACAAGCGCGCCGAACGGACGTTCAAACAGTTCTCGAACGTGCCGAAGTACAAGGATTTCCGCGTGATGCTGGACAAGCACGTGAAGGAGATCGACGCGGTGCTGGTGTCCTGCCCGGACCACAACCACGGCACGGCCGCGATGTGGGCGATGAGCCGCGGGAAGCACGTCTACTGCCAGAAGCCGCTGGTGCGCACGGTTTGGGAGGCGCAGGAACTGATGAAGGCCGCCCGCAAGTACGGCGTGGCCACGCAGATGGGCAACCAGGGCTATTCGAACCCCGGCGCGCGCGAAGCCTGCGAAATCGTGTGGAACAACGACATCGGCAACGTGACCGAAGTGCAGGCCTGGACTGACCGCCCGGGCAAGTACTGGCCGCAGAGCCCCGAGGTGGAGCCGAAGACGGAAGCCGTGCCCTCGCACCTGGACTGGCAGGCGTGGCTTAGCTCCGCCCCGGACCGCCCCTACAGCCCGGCCTACGCCCCGCATCACTGGCGCGGCTACCCCGAGTTCGGCTGCGGCGCCATCGGCGACATGGCCTGCCACATTCTGGGCACGCCCAACATGGCCCTGCGCCTGAGCGAGACCGGCCCGGTGAGCGTGGAGTGCGTGAAGAAGGAAGGCGTGGGCAAGTACTGCTTCCCGCACCAGACCGTGATCCGCTTCGACTTCCCCGCCCGCGGCAACATGCCGGCCCTGAAGCTGTTCTGGAACGATTCGCTGACGGGCGCGTTCCACTACCCCGGCATCCCCGACACCGAACTGCTGGGCGACAAGGACATCAACGGCTCGCTGTTCGTCGGCGAGAAGGGCTTCCTCACCACCGGCTGCTACGGCGAGCGCACGCGCCTCGTCCCCGAATCGAAGTGGAAGGATTACACCAAGCCGCAGCCGCTGCTCACCCGGTCGCCGGGCCACTACCGCGATTGGATCCGCGCCTGCAAGGGCGGCGCTCCGGCCTGCTCCAACTTCGACGTGGCCGCGCCGTTCGTCTCCTGGATGCTGCTGGGCGTCATCGCCATGCGCTATAGCGGCAAGCTGGAGTGGGACCAGAAGAAGATGCAGTTCACCAACAACAAGGAAGCCAACCAGTACCTCAAGCCCGTGTTCCGCAAGGGCTGGAAGTTCGCCGGTTAGAGGATTTCCATTCCGACGGCGGGGTCGCGCAGGCGATCCCGCCGTGTTGCTTTTCCACGCCCTGTAATCTCCGGCCCCGCTTTCCACGTCTTCCTGGACGAGGAAACACTCAACCATGTCCCGCATCGCCGTCCTCGTCACTCTGCTCTCGCTCGCCGCCTGCGCTCAGCCTCCGCAGGGCTTCGGCGGCCCGCGCCGCATGGGCCGCTCCGAAGGCCTCAACAACGCCCCCGTCCCGCGCGACGAGGCGGAGAAGAAGATTCTCTCCACCGCCGCGCAGGTGGACCGCTACCTGAACGTCCCCGAAGAGGACGCCCGCCTCATCCGCCTGCTGGTAGAATCCTCCGGCGCCAAAACGGCGGTGGAACTGGGCACCTCCACCGGCTATTCGGGACTCTGGTTCGCCCTCGCCCTCAGAGCCACCGGCGGCCACCTCACCACCTTCGAATACGACGCCGGCCGCGCGCGGACAGCGCGCGACAACTTCACCCGCGCCGGCGTCGACTCCCTGATCACCATCGTCGAAGGCGACGCGCACGAGAAGATCAAGAGCCTCAAAGGCCCCATCGACATCGTCTTCATCGACGCCGACAAGGAGGGCTATCTCGACTACCTCAAGCAGCTCCTGCCGCTGGTGAAACCCGGCGGCCTCATCCTCGCCCACAACATCACCAGCCGCTCCTCCATTGCGGACTATGTGGAAGCCGTCACCACCAATCCTCAACTGGAGACGCTGCTGCTCAACACCCAGATGGCCGTTACGCTCAAGAAGCGGTAGGCCGGGGCGCGCCGCCCCTGAACCATATATTCAGATGCGATTGCCCGTTGCTCTGCGCGAGTCGCGGTGCTATTCTGCGGCCAGCCGGCCTACGGCCAGGGCGGATGCCGCAGCCATGATTGGAACGGAGGACCATCGTGGGCACGCGCATACTTGCAGCCCTGCTTCTGACGGCGTTTGCCGCCCTCTCTCAAACTACCCAACCCAGCTTCACTGGTACTGTGCTTCGCCGG
Source organism: Acidobacteriota bacterium (assembly GCA_016213725.1). Classification (GTDB taxonomy): domain Bacteria; phylum Acidobacteriota; class Terriglobia; order Bryobacterales; family Bryobacteraceae; genus Paludibaculum. Next base: position 17,087 of record JACQZS010000204.1, read on the forward strand.
CAGGCCAGCTATGTCGTGGACCAGCAATGCTTGTCGGTCGGCCGCACCACGGCGCCCATCACGCTCGGGCCTACGCAGACCGAGATCCAGATCCCCTCCGATTTCGGCTGTCCGGCCATGCGTCTGGACAACGGCAAGTTCGTCTTCCAGGTCCCCGCAGGCCCCGTGGAGGGGCGGCTCAACCAGGCCAACTCGCCCACCGCCGTCGTCTTCGAGACGGCGCCTCAAATCCAGGCCACGCTCTCCGGCGACGCCTTCCGCTCCGTCACTTCAGAGAGCGCTCAGACCTACCTCGACGTCGCCGAGATTAAAGGCCTCGCCCCGGAGTTCCCCTGCGCCACGGCCGTCACCAAGGTGCAGCGCACCAACACGCAGCCGGGCAGCCGCATCCAGATGAGCGCGGCGGCCGCCTGCCAGTCGCGGGGCTGGAAGATCTCCAACGTCAAGGTGGTCAACAACCAGGTGACCGAGTTCACGGCCACCATCGAAACCAACGGATCCTTCGACATGGGCCACGACGTGGCGTACGGCCAGAGCGGCTTCCGCGGCGGCCACTATGAGGTGACCGTCAAGACCGACTACCAGTTCGTGCCGTCCGACGAAGTGACCATCGAGTCTTCCACACCCGCGGCCGCCAGCCGCCTGGATCCGCTCGACTCCTCCGAGATCAATGCCCGGGTGCGCTATAAGCTCCTCACGCGGGACAACGCCTGGGTGAACATCACCGCCCGGGACGACAAAGGCGCGCAGATCGGCACGGGCGCCGCCCGCCGGGTGGCCAAGGGCGAAGGCACCGTCCAGATCAGCGGCTTCTTCGCTGTCCCGCGCACGGCCAAGTTCCTGCGCCTGAATGCCGTGCTGCTCGAGCAGGAGTTCAGCCGCACGGCCCTCAAGACCTCCATGCCCTCTGATTTCCCCGTTTCGGCGGAGATGATTGTCGCCCACATCGAGGTGAATCAGGCGGTGCAGACCGCCGACAACGAAATGCCCTTCATTGCAGGCAAACCCACGGCGGTGCGGGTCTACACAGCAGTGACGGAAGCCACGGCCAGCGAGATCTGCGGGCCCGAAGTCTGGCTCTACGCCACGCGGGAAGGCGCACCCGTGCCCGGCTCCCCGTTCCGTGCGCCCGCGGGCGCCATCGAAGACTCCGCCTGGTATTGCGCCGCGAAGCTCGCCATTCTCGGCCTCCCCAACTCCGCCCACACGTTCCTGCTGCCGCCGGAGGCGCTGGGAGTCGGAACGCTGGCCCTGCGCGCCGTGGTGAACCCCGCCGGCGACAATCGCATCAACGAGAAGAAGTACGACGACAACGAGAAGACCTTCACCGTGCAGTTCGTCGAAAGCGGTACGCTGGCCGTGGCCCGCTTCGACTACTGCTTCCCCGCCCCGGAGGGCCCCCCCGCCTGCCCCACCGGCGCCCAGTGGAACGCCGCCGTCGAACAGATCGGAAAGCTCTATCCCCTGGATCCGAGAAAAGTGGTTGACTACGGCCGCCTCCTGCCGCCTTTCACCGAAGGTCCCGCCATCACCACCGTGGCCCAGGCCGACGACGCGATAGCGCAGGTGACGAACCATGCCCAGCAGCTGCAGCTGCTCTCGGGATCGGCCTCGCCCGTGCAGTGGGTCATCCTGCTGCCGGGCGGCAGCCGCTTTGCGGATGAGAGCGGGCCGCTATCCGGTCTCTCCGACCCTGTCTATGCCGGCGGCCGCGGCCGAGCCGTCATCCTGGCCGAAGCAGGCGCGGCCGACCCGGCCGGCTACATGATCAAGGTCGTCCCCCACGAGCTGGCCCACAACCTCGGCCTGCAGCACCCCAGCGTCGCCAACCTGGCCTGCGGCCCCGGCACGCAGATGGAGGACCTGGGTATGGATCCGGTCCGCCAGATTTTCTACTTCCTCGACGCCTTCAAGCTCATGGCCTACTGCGAGCCGCTGATGTCCTGGATCGACTCGGAAGAGTATTACGGCCTCTACCAGTCCCGCTTCCTGCCCCGGTCCGCCCTACGCCTGCCCGGCGCCCGCGCGGCCACGGAACCGCACGCCCGCGCGCTGCTTTCCGGCATCCTCCGCCGCGACCCGCCGGCGGCCACAGTGGAGCAGGTGCTCACCCTCACCACCACCGCCGAGCCGCCCGCGGCCCCGGCCGAGGCCACACACTGCGTGCTCTTTTTCGGCGACGCCGGCGCCGTCCTCGGCCAGTCCTGCTTCCAGTTCGCCTTCACCGTCCCGGCGACCGGCGCCGAGGCGCCCGAGCGGCGCTTCTCCTTCGCGCCCGTCCTTCCGCCCGGCACCACGCGCATGGTGCTGTTTGCCGGCGCGCAGGAGGTTTGGTCCGCGGCGGCCTCGGCCAACCCGCCGCAACTCTCGCTGGTGTCGCCGCAGCCCGGCGATGTCTGGCAGCCGGGGACGCAATCTGTCTCCTGGACGGCCTCGGACGCCGACGGCGACAGCCTGCTGTTCTCCGTGCAGGCCTCGTCCGACGGCGGCGCCACATGGCTGCCACTCGCCACGGGTTTGAAGAACTCACGCTTCGACCTCGATCCGGCCTACCTGGACGGCGGAAAACAGGTGCACCTGCGTGTCCTGGCCACGGACGGCTTCCACACCGCCACGGCCTCCGCCGGTCCCCTGGAACTCGTGCAGATTCCCGCCATCCAGGCCCCGGACCGCTTCGATTTCTACAACGCGCTCATCCGTGTTCCGCGCCAGCTGGCACTCCCGCTGGCATCGGCTGGCTCCGGCCCGCTGATCATTGAGTCCGCCACGGTCACCGGCCCGTTCACGCTGGAGTCCAACTTCCCCATGCGCATCGGCGCCAGGGAGACAGCCGCGCTCCAGATTGCTTTGCGGCCCACCACGCTGGGGGCGCAGACCGGCGTCCTGC
>JACQZS010000208.1 GCA_016213725.1 Acidobacteriota bacterium
GAAGGCCGCCTCTTCAAGCCGCTGGCCTACACCAAGAACTTCACTATGATCGTGGCCGCCGTGCTGGCCATCACTCTGGACCCAGCCCTCCGGCTCATCTTCACCCACATGAAGCAGTTCGAATTCCGCCCGCGCCTGCTGGCGCGCCTCGTCAATGCCGTGCTGGTGGGCAGGATCCACTCCGAAGAGCGCCACCCCATCAGCCGCGTTCTCATCTGGCTCTATCAACCCGTCTGCGCTCTCGCACTGCGCTGGAAGTACGCCGTTCTCATCGGCGCCGCAGCGCTGTAAGCCGTCACCGTGCCTATCAATAGGAAGCTCGGCAGCGAGTTCATGCCTCCGCTCGACGAGGGCTCCCTGCTTTACATGCCCACCACCATGCCGGGCCTCTCCATCACCGAAGCCGAACGGCTCCTCCAGGTCCAGGACCGCCTCATCCGCACCTTCCCCGAAGTGGAACGCGTCTTCGGCAAGGCCGGCCGCGCGGAAACCCCCACGGATCCGGCGCCGCTCTCCATGTTCGAAACCGTCATCCTCCTCAAGCCCAAGCAGCAGTGGCGCGCGGGCATGACCACCGCGAAGCTGGTGGACGAAATGAACGCCAAGCTCTCGCTGCCGGGAGTGTCGAATGCCTGGACCATGCCCATTAAGGCCCGCATCGACATGCTCACCACCGGCATCCGCACCCCCGTCGGCATCAAGGTGTACGGCGCAGACCTGCGCGAAATCGAGCGCATCGGCACCGAGATCGAAACGCTGCTGAAGCCCGTCGCCGGCACGCGCGGCATCTTCGCCGAACGCACTACCGGCGGTTACTTCCTCGATTTTCATTGGAAGCGCGCCGAACTGGCCCGCTACGGCCTCTCCATCGACGACGCGCAGATGATCGTCATGTCCGCCATCGGCGGCGACAACGTCACCACCACCATCGAGGGCCGCGAACGCTACCCCGTCAACGTCCGCTACTTCCGCGACTTCCGCAGTGACATACCCAGCCTGAAGCGCGTCCTCGTACCCGTCATGGACGGCTCCGTGCAGGTCCCGCTCTCCGAATTGGCAGACGTCAAACTCGCCAGCGGGCCCGGCATGCTGCGCGATGAAAACGGCCTGCTCAACGGCTACGTCTACGTCGATGTCTCCGGACGCGACGTCGGCAGCTATGTGGATGAAGGCCGCGCCCTGCTGCGCGAGAAACTGAAGCTGCCGCCCGGCTACACGCTGCAATGGAGCGGACAGTACGAGGCGATGGAACGCGTCAGGGAGCGCATGAAGGTCATCCTCCCCCTGACTCTGTTCCTCATCATCGTCTTGCTCTACATCAACACGCGCTCGGCTGCCAAAACCAGCATCATTCTGCTGGCCGTCCCCTTCTCCGCCGTGGGCGCCATCTGGCTGCTCTACTGGCTCGGATACAACATGAGCATCGGAGTATGGGTCGGCCTCATCGCCCTGCTGGGCGTCGACGCCGAAACCGGGGTCTTCATGCTGCTCTACCTGGATATCGCCTACAACGAGGCGCGCGCCGGCGGGCGGCTGAAGAGCCTGGCGGACCTGCAGGACTGCATCCTCCATGGCGCCGTCAAGCGCATCCGGCCCAAGTTCATGACCGTGGCCACGATGTTCTTCGGCCTCCTTCCCATCATGTGGTCCGCCGGCGCCGGCGCCGATGTCATGAAACGCATCGCCGCGCCGATGATCGGCGGTATCTTCACTTCCTTTGTGCTCGAACTGGTGGTCTATCCCGCTATCTATGAGGTGTGGAAATGGAACTTCGAACTGAAACAGCGACTCTCGGAATAGTAGCCCTGCTCGTGCTCGCGGCGCCCGTTGCCGCCGCTGAGTTCCCGGCTCGCCACGACCACTGGCGGCGCGGCTGCGCCGGCCTCCTGCACATCGAGCCGGACGGCATCAGCTTCTCTGAAATCTCCAACAAAAAGCCCGAGCACCAGTTGAAGTGGACCTGGGCCGATATCCAGCAACTCGAAATCGGCGACGGCCGCATGGTGCGCGTGCTCAGCTACCACGACCGCCCCTGGCTGGCCGGCAAGGACCAGCCCTTTGACTTCTACCTCGACGGCAAACCCGATCTCCTGCCCGTCTACGAACTCCTGCGCACCAAGCTGGACCAGCGGTTCGTGGCGCGCCTGGCCGACATGTCCGGCACACCCCTCTGGCAGCTGCCCGTCAAAGAGCTGAACGCCATCAAAGGCACGCAAGGCACCTTGGCCGTCTTCGACCACCGTGTCGTCTATCAAAGCTCCAGGCCGTGGGCCTCGCGCACCTGGCGCGATTCGGATCTAGAATCCATCTCCACCGCCGGCCCCTTCCAACTCACCGTCCGAACCCTCGAAAAGAACGGAACCTTCGAATTTCAGCTCAGGCAGCCTCTGCCTGAGGAACGTTACCAGGCGCTCTGGCTGCGGTTGAATCGCCCCAAAGGCCTGAGCCTCATCAGTGAAAGCAAGGAGAACCAGAAATGAAAGCCATCATCCTGTCCATGCTCGCCGTCGGCGCCCTCTGCGCGCAGGGACCAGCGAAATCCTACACCGGCGTCATCACCGACACCATGTGCGGCGCCAACCACAAGCACATGGGTGTCTCGCCTGATTCCAAGTGCGTCGTCGAGTGCGTGAAGAACGGCGGCGGCAAGTGGAAGTACGCGTTGCTCGTCGGCAAGGACATGTACGTACTCAGTGACCAGCAGGCACCGGAGCGCTTCGCCGCGCAGAAGGTGACGGTCACCGGCGTGCTGTATGAAAAGACCGGCGTGCTGAAAGTGGAGAAGCTCGCACCAGCCAGGTAACGGCCGAAAAGGAAAGGGCGGCGCCCCGGGCGCCGCCCCGCATGCACGAAACTGAACCGGCGATTACCGGCTGCCGGCGAAGGTACCCTTCGATCCGTTGGGCGTCTTGAACGTTCCGGAGATATTGTTGCCGTCCACCGTTCCGCTGATCTCGTAGGTGCCGTCGGCCTCCAGCTTGAACGAAACCTCGTTGCCCTTCACCTTGCCGTCGGTGATGGGCGCGCCATCGCCGTTCTCCAACCAGAGCTGGCCGGTGAGCTTCTCGCCATCCTGCTTCAGCTCGATGGTCACTTTCATGGTGTTGCCCTCGGCATCCTTGGAGGCAACCTTCCACTTGCCGGCAACCGAAGCACCGGTGGGCGTCGCGGCGGCGGCAGCGGCCCCGTCCCGCTTGCCAGTGACGGTTCCGCTGGAGCCGTCGGGAATCGTAATGGTGCCCTTCAGCGTATCGCCGTCGATCTTCAGCTTGAACGGAATGGGTCCGATATCCAGAGTGAGCTTAAACGTGAGTTCGTCATTGGCGAACGCAACATCCTGCAGCGGCATGCTGCCGCGTTCGCTCTCCAGCGAGGCCGAGAGTTTGCCCGCCTCATCCTTAACGATGAGGTCCACGTTGTGGGAGTTGCCGTCGGGGGTGCTGGCGACGACCTTCCATTTGCCGACGGGAGTCGCCCCCAGCGCTGCCGCGGCGAGGACGAGGGTGAGGAGAGATGTCTTCAGTACTTGCATGGTAGTTGGTTGACGCTAGGTCTCAATTCCTGATGATACGACAGAGCAGGCGCGCCGGCGGTTTCCACTCGGCCACAAGATAGCCCCGGCGCCGGAGACCGGCCGGGGCCTGCCGGCTACTTCGGGCTGGATGATTGGTCGGCCGACTGCTTCTTAGCCCTCTTGGTGCGCTTCTTCTTGGACTTTTTCGCGGCCGGCTCGGTGCCGCGCACGGGCTGCGATGGGGCGGGCGCCGGGGTGGCCGTGGCTGGAGAGATGACGGAGCCCTCGATATCGGAAATGGGCTGCGAGGGCTGGCCGCCCTCATAATACTCGGCGGATTCCTCGAAGCTCTGCCCGCCGCTCGATGCCAGCACCAGAGTCACCCGCACATGACCGCTCTTGACGGGATAGAACTGCAGACCGGCGGCTGCGTCTCGCCGCGAGAGTTCCACCGTGGATGTCTCGCCGCCATCCTGAATCCGCAGGCTGACTTTGGAAGCGTAGCGGATCGCCTGAGCCTGGCCGTTCCATTCGATCACGAAGCGGCCGCCCCGCGGACCGGCGTGCAGCGAGAGCATCTCGATGGGCGGCGCGTCCAGGAATGGCACCACCTTCGCCGGGTGATCGCGCAGCTGCCACCAGATGCCGGCTCCCGCGCAAGTCAGTACCAGCACAGCTACGGAGACCCACACCCGAGGCCGGCCCGGCATTCCGCGGGACGGAGGCGCATCTTCTTCGAACAGGGGCCCGCTCCACGCTTCGGCGCTGGCTTTGGGCCGCTTCTCGCCCGGCTCCCGCTTGCGGATCGGCAGCGGCTGAACCAGCACGGGCTCGCCCGGCTGTTTCTCGCCGCCCGCGCAAACCGCGCAGACGGCATCGCCCACCTGGTCCGGGTTGACTACCAGAATCAATCCCTGCGGCGGGAAATGCCGGCGCTGCAGTTCCTGCTCCTCGCCGCTCAGCGCGAGCCCGCCCTTCGGATGCGACACGAACCACCCCACTACGTCCCACTCCTTGGCAGCGGCCTGGAGGCGAACACCTTCCAGATAGGAAGCCATGCCGGCCCAGTCGCGGGCCGAGAGCAGAAAAGCCGGCCCCCGCGAATGATCGCAGATCAAAGGCCGCCAGGCGAAGACCCGGAACGCGTTGCCGCTGCGCGTACCCAGCAGCACTCCGCCGATGCCCAGGCCGCCCACCCCGTTCATGGCTCGCGATGACTCAAAGCGGATCGCATCCAACACCCGGGCGCTCAATTCGGCGCGGGCGCCGGAGGCGGTTTCCAGCGTGCGGAATGGGACGGATGCCTCTGCTTGTGCGGCGGCAGAAGTTGGCCCAATCGCGTCTCCCAGTTGTTGCGGCATGCTCCGATGGAATGAACTGCTTCGCGGAGGGCCGGGGGTGCCACGCGAAGCTGCTAATACACATTTTAGCTGGTTCTGCATCCCGGCAGAACGCGGCGAATCCAAGTAAGCTAGGAGTTTTGCTTGCGATAGAGTCGAATGCGCGCCTGGTACACACTTCAGACGGCCACTCAGCTGGCGGTTTCTTCCCTGCGGGCCCACAAACTCAGAAGCTTCCTCACCCTGCTGGGGGTGATCATCGGCGTCAGCAGTGTCGTCATCGTCGGCGCAGCCATTGAAGGGCTGGGCAACTACGCCGAAGAGACCACATCCAAAGTCTTCGGCAGCGACAGTTATCAGATCGGGCAGTTGCTGCAGCGCGGGCGCCTTTCCAGGCGGGAGAGGATCGACCGTCTCAAGTACAACCACCCCATCCGCCTCGAGGACTTCGACTATCTGCGGCAGATGACCGGACGCGCGGTCATGTACAGCCCCTACCGCTTCCGCGCCGAAGACCTCCGCCTCGGCAGCCAGCTGCTGGAGGCCACCACCATCATCGGAGTCTCCGCCAACATGGCCGAGATCCGCGACGTCAACCTCACCGATGGCCGCTTCTTCACCGATCAGGAGGAGCGCAGCAAAACGCAGGTGGCCGTGATCGGAGACGAGGTGAAGCAGTACTTCTTTCCCTCCACCTCTCCGCTGGGCCGGACGGTCCGCATCGCGGGTTACGATTTCACGATCATCGGCGTGCAGGAGAAAATCGGCAATGCCGGCGGGCAGTCACAGGACAATTCGGCCTTCATCCCCGCCACGGTGTTCAATCGTCTGTACGGGCCGGAGCGCACGCTGGTCCTCTTCGCGCGGGCTCGGCCGGAATCCGGGCTGAACCTGGAAGGAGCGCTCGACCTGACCAGAATCGCCCTGCGGAACCGCTTCAAGGCGCGCCCCGGCAAGCCCGACAACTTCGACACCATGACGCCGGATTCCATCCGCGAGTTCATCGGACGCATCATGGGGCTGATCGGCGCCGTCGTGGTGCCCGTGACGGCCATCTCGCTGGTGGTCGGCGGTATCGTGATCATGAACATCATGCTCGTGTCGGTGACGGAGCGGACCAGGGAGATCGGCGTGCGCAAGTCGCTGGGCGCCCGGCAAAGCGATCTGATGCTCCAGTTCCTGATGGAAGCCCTCCTGCTGTCGGCCATCGGAGGCCTCATCGGACTCGGCATTGGCGCAGCAGTGGCCAAGGTGGCGTCCATTGCCAGCGGGGTCCGCCTGAGCGTCACGCCTTTCTATGTTGGGCTGGCGTTGTTCGTATCGAGCACCGTGGGCATCGTCTCCGGCTGGTATCCGGCATCGCGGGCCGCGCGCATGGATCCGGTGGAAGCGCTGAGGGCCGATTAGATGCTGCGCCTCGAAGCCCGCGAAAACATCAAGATGGCACTCGACGCCGTCTGGTCTCACCGCTTCCGCAGCGCCCTGACCATCCTCGGCATCGTGATCGGAATTACCACCGTGGTTACCGTGGGCAGCCTCACCAGCGGACTGCGGATGGGCATCGTTACCTTCTTCGCCGAGTTCGGACCCGACAGCATCTTTCTGAACCGCTTCGACCGCGATCCCAGCGCCCCCGGATCGCTGAAGGAGATGAAGCGCAAACCCATTCAGCCCGAATATGCGCAACTGATCAAAGCCGGCGTGCGCGCCGTGGAAGATGTCAGCCTGCAGCTCTTTGTCTCCTCGGAGACCAGCGGCCTGATCACCGCCAAGGTGCCGGGCTTTGAAACCGACAACGTGTCCCTGGTGGGCTTTAGCGGCAATGCCTTCATCCTCCAACCCAGAGAGTTGCGCGAGGGCCGCGTGTTCACTCCGGAAGAGGCCGATCGCGCCATGCGCGTCTGCGTCATCGGCCCTCTGGTTGCCGAGGCGCTCTTCCCCGGCGGGCGCGCCGTGGGCCGCATCATCAGCGTGGCCGGCGCGGACTATCTCGTGCTGGGCGTCTCCGCGGAAGCCAAGGGCGGCTTCTTCGGACAGAATGGGCAGGATACTCAGATCGTTGTTCCCTACCTCACCGCGAAGCAGCGATTCCCCACTGAAGACCGGCTCATTCTCGTCTCCAAAGCGCGCCCGGGCATGCGCGACGAGGCCTATGAGGAGATCCGCCAACTCCTGCGCCGCGTGCGCCGCACGCCCAAAGGCATGGCTGATGATTTCGGGCTGACGACGGCAGATCAGATCATTCAGCGCCTGGACAGCATCCTCAGCATGGTGGTACTCGTTTCCGTCGCGCTCTCCAGCCTCGGGTTGCTCGTGGGCGGCATCGGGGTGATGAACATCATGCTGGTGTCGGTTACCGAGCGGACCAAGGAGATTGGCGTCCGCAAGGCCCTCGGAGCGCGGCGCGCCGACATCATCGGACAGTTTCTGATGGAAGCCATCACGCTCACCGGCCTGGGCGGCATGCTGGGCGTGGCGGTGTCGGTCCTCATCACGCTGCTGATTGGGAAACTGGTGCCGGCCCTCCCTTCAACGGTCCCGGGCTGGGCCATCTCTCTGGGTTTCGGAGTGTCGGTCTCCATCGGGCTGTTCTTTGGCACCTGGCCGGCTTTGAAGGCGGCGAGCCTCGATCCGGTGGACGCTCTGCGCTACGAATAGGCGGCCGGCCCAGCCGCAGGCCTCACTCGAGGCCGGCTTAGAAGCCTTGATTCAGCAGCGTCTCCAGCGTTAGCTTTCCGGACCTGAGGTCCATCGTCGAGAGCATCTTCTCGACGTACTTGGCCAGGACGTCCACCTCGAGATTCACTTTGTCTCCGGGGCGGCGCTGCGCCAGGTTCGTGCTCTGGTAGGTGTGCGGGATCACCGTCACCGCCACGCTGCCGGGAGCCACCTCAGCCAGGGTCAGGCTGATGCCGTCGATGGCCAGCGATCCCTTGAATACCAGGTAACGGTCGATCTCCGGCGGGACGCGCAGGCGCAGCCACCAGTTGTCGCCTCCCAGAAGATCGAGTGCCAGGATCTCGCCCATCGCATCCACGTGGCCTTGAACGATGTGCCCGCCCAGCCGCGTGGTCGGCAGAAGCGCCCGCTCTAGGTTCACTTTCGTGCCCGCCCGGATCACCGCCAGGCTCGAACGGCGCAAGGATTCCGGCGACACATCGGCGCCGAAACTCGCGCCGCGGATCTCCACCGCGGTCAGGCAGACGCCATTGACGCAGATCGAATCGCCTTCGCGAACGTCGGAGCACACCAGCGGCGCGGCCACGCGCAGCCGGACGCCCGCCGGGCGCGATTCGACGGCCTGAATAGTCCCTAGCTCTTCGATGATGCCGGTAAACATGAATCAAGCCTTGTCGAGCCAGCCCTCGACCAGAAACTCATCGGGCGGAATCATGTGCAGACGCGTGTTGTGGAAGCGGATGGCATCCACCCGCCGTCTGCGGCCAATGCCGCCGGCAACGGGCAGAGACTGCATGCCCCCCAGGATCTTTGGCGCGAAATAGAACAGGATGCGGTCAACGACACCGGATTCGAGGGCGGCCCAGTTCACCTTGCTGCCGGCCTCGATCATCAGCGAGAGGTACTTGCGCCTGGCCAGTTCCTGGACGACGCGTGCCAGATCCGGACGGCCGCCGGCCCCATCGGCCACCAGCACTTCGACACCGGCCTTTTCCAGGGCTTCCCGGCGCCAGGGCGGGGCGACCGACGTGCACACCGCCATCACATCTCCATGCGCGTCCTGGACCATCTTCGAGTCCAGCGGAAGCCGGAGAAGCGAATCCATCACGATGCGGAGCAGCGGCCGCGCGCGCTCAACGCCGCTGCGGTCGGTGAGCAGGCAATCGTCGGAGATCACCGTGTTGATGCCCGTGAGGATGGCATCGTGCGAATGGCGGATGGTCTGGACGTGGGCGCGGGCGCGCTCGGAGGTGATCCAACCCGAGTTGTCTTCGGGCGCGGCGATCTTGCCATCCAGCGTGAGCGCCGCCTTCAGAGTCACCAGCGGCTGCCCGGTGCGCATGAAGTGGAAGAAGGCAAGGTTGAGGGCGAGGGCGTCGTCGGCCATCGCCGCATCGAGGATCACTTCGACGCCGGCGGCGCGCAGTTGAGCAAAACCCTTTCCCGCCACCAGCGGATTGGGATCTTCCGTAATCGAGACCACGCGGCTGATGCCGGCCGCCAGGATCGCCTCAAAGCACGGGCCGGTGCGGCCCTGATGCGCGCACGGCTCCAGCGTCACGTAGAGTGTTGCTCCTCGGGCGGCTTCGCCCGCCTCCTCCAAAGCGAGGACCTCGGCGTGCTTGACGCCGGCCCAGGTGTGAAATCCGCGGCCAACCACCTGGCCGTCGCGGACGACGACGGCGCCGACGGCCGGATTGGGACTGACGCGGCCTTCGCCCTGGCGCGCAAGGGTGAGTGCTTCACGGGTGAAATCGGTCGTCATGCTTCAAAGAGAGAGGTGATGAAGTTGTCGGGCTCGAAGGGCAGCAGGTCGTCCACCTGCTCGCCCACTCCGATGTAGCGGATTGGTAGATTCAATTCGCGGGTAATCGCCACCACGATGCCGCCCTTGGCCGTCCCGTCCAGCTTGGTGAGAATCAGGCCGGTAACCCCCGCAGATTCGGTGAACTTGCGGGCCTGCTCCAGGCCGTTCTGGCCCGTCGTGGCGTCCAGCACCAACCACACTTCGTGCGGCGCCCCGGGGATCACACGCGAGGCCGTGCGGCGCATCTTCTCCAGCTCGGTCATCAGATTCGCCTTGGTGTGCAGACGCCCGGCCGTGTCCACCAGAAGGAAATCCGCTTTGCGGGCCCTCGCGGACTGCAAAGCGTCGAAGATCACGGCACTGGGATCGGCGCCCTGGCCCTGGCGGATGATCTCCGTGGACGTCCGCTGGCCCCACACCTCCAACTGCTCGATGGCGGCGGCGCGAAAGGTGTCGGCGGCGCACAGAATCGCCTTCTTGCCGTCTGACTGGAAGCGGGCGGCGAGCTTCCCCGTGGTGGTCGTCTTGCCGGAGCCGTTGACACCCACCATCATGATCACGGTGGGCGGCTCAGCCGCCGTCGCCAGCGGGCGGTCGCCCGATTGGAGGACGTTCAGCAGCTGCTCCCGAATGAGCTGGCGGAGTTCCGATGGATCGTTCACCAGATTGCGATCCACACGCTGGCGGATGTTCTCGAGAATCTCCGTGGCCGTGCGGACGCCAACGTCGGCGGTGATCAACGCGTATTCGAGTTCTTCCAGAAGATCGGCGTCAATTTCCTTCTTGCCGAGAAGAACGTCTTCGACCTTGTTGACAAGGCCGGCGCGGGTTTTCTGGATGCCTTGCTTGAGGCGGTCGAGGAGACTGGACATGATTGGGACCGGAACTTCTCTTATTGTAGCGGGGCGGCGGTGGCCGCCCGCTACTCGCCGATGATTTTGACCAACACGCGCTTGCGGCGCCGGCCGTCAAATTCGCCGTAGAAGATCTGCTCCCAGGGGCCGAAGTCCAGCCTCCCGTTGGTGATGGCGACAACAACTTCACGCCCCATGATCTGCCGCTTCATGTGCGCGTCCGCATTGTCTTCGCCCGTCCGGTTGTGATGGTAGGACCGCACCGGCTCGTGCGGCGCCAGCTTCTCAAGCCACACCTGATAGTCGTGGTGCAGGCCGCTTTCGTCATCGTTGATGAAGACCGAGGCCGTGATGTGCATCGCGTTCACCAGACAGAGCCCTTCCTGGACACCGCTGGCACGCAGACACTCTTCCACTTCCGGCGTGATGTTGATCAGCCCGACGCGCGCCGGCACGTCAAACCACAGTTCCTTGCGGTAGCTTTTCATCGCTACCGCTATTGTCCTGCCAATCGGGCCGGCAACGGGAAGCACCTCCCGCACCGCTCCCGGCTGTCACTCTACTTCTGGTAGTTAATGACGACGACGGTGGTGAACTTCGTCGGCGCTCCGTCCTTGGCCAATGGCGTGAATTTCCACTGCCGGACGGCGGACAACGAATTGGCGCTGAACATCGCGTTGCCCTTCAGCACTTTGGCTTCCTCCACATCGCCGCTCACTCCAACGGTAACCGAGATTTCCTGCTGACCACTGACATTCAGCTGCCTCGCCGCCGCCGGATAGTCCGGCGCTACCTTCTTGGTCACGCGGGCCATGGCGGTCGCTGTGGCAAGGCTCATCGGCTCCTGCGCGGACACCGATACCAGCGCAAATACAGCCAGAATCAACACCCACGGCATGACATTCTTGATACTCATCGGGATTCTTCTCCTTCTCCTCGTGCGGATCTCCCCTCGCGGACCTTTGGTTGCATTGGCTGAGGGGTCTCAGTTGCCTTATCGGGCTGGAAGGAGAGAGCGAGAGAAAAGTTCGATGAAGGTTATTCCATGTGATGGACGATCTGTTCATGGAGCGCTGCGGCAGCGGAACCGCCCAGCGGGGTGCAGTACTCCGGCAGGCTGAAGGCGATGGGCGCGCGGCCGGAGCAGCGTCGCGCGATCTCGCATTGGCGGCGGATTCGGCTGACGGGCGCGGGCACAGCCTGGAATCCTCCTGCCCCGCCGGTGGACTCGAAGGTCTCCACGACAACCCGAAACCGCGCGCCCAGCGCGCGCTGCAGTTCCTCCGCGTAGCCGGGCCAGTCCTCCAGGCTGAGCTTTCCAGCGCCGATGCCGTCCTGGAAGAGGACACTTTTCAGACCCGCGGGTTTGGCCACCCTCCGCCACCAGGCCGCCAGGGCCCGGGGCGGCAGGGCGCGGTTGGTGAAGCCGCTGAGCGAGAAGGATCCAGCCGCGCCGTGAATCGATTTCAAAGTGTCCAGCAAAGCGGTCGTGCGGGGAGGCGCCGTCCAGTGCGCATCGTCGATCTCTTCGGGCAGGTACCAGCCGGCGAAGGCCCCGTGGCGCTGAAATAGTGGTTTCAGCTCATGAACTGCCTGCAGGGCACGCGGCGTCAGCCGGGCCAGAGCCGATTCGGGCGCGGCCTCGAGATCCTGCCACCAGCTGCTTTCATGCCGGAGGCCGATCCGCATCCGCATGCCGTGCTCCCCGGCCAGCGCGAGCAGGCGAACGCAGAGCGACGTGTAGTCGTACCGGTCGTAGGCGCACCATTGGACGATCACCTCCCCGGTGCCGAGCTGGCCCAGGTAGCCGAAAAGGCTCCGCCAGCGCTCTTCGGGCCATTCCAGATGCGCGGCCCACAGCTGCAGGAATGTGCCCGCGAACCAGGGCCTCGGTCCGCGGAGCGCGGCCATGCCAAGGGCCAATGACTGGCGGCGCGTCAGCAGGTTCGCCACAGTTTCACCTTAGCGTGGATTTTTCTGAAAAAGGCGGGAACCAAATCAGCCCGCGCGTGTCTATTGCTTCAGATTCGCACACATGCTAGTTTTCTAGCATGCTGCTAGAAAGCCAGCAGAAGGAGAAACGGCACGATGGCCACCAGGGAGGCACCGCAGTGGAGCCGGCGCGAGCGCCAGATCATGGAGATTCTCTTCCGGCGGCAAAAAGCGTCGGCGGCGGAAATCCATGAGGATATGACAGACCGGCCCAGCTATTCCGCCGTCCGGGCCCATCTGCGGACGCTCGAAGAGAAGGGCCACGTGCGCCACGAGGCGGAGCAGATGCGTTACGTCTATGCGCCGGTGACGAACGTGGGGCGGGCGCGGAAAAACGCCTTGCGGCATCTGGTAGACACCTTTTTCGCCGGCTCTCCGGCCAGTGCGGCGTCGGCGCTGCTGGATGATGCCGCGGCCAAAATATCGGCCGATGAGCTGGACCAACTGGCGCAACTGATCGAGCGGGCGAGAAAGGACGGGAAGTAGAGATGAGCGCTCAACTGCTGCTGGCGTTGTTTGTGAAGGGCACGGCGATTGTGGCGGTGGCGTGGGCGGTGACTACCGGCTGCCGCAAGGCTTCGGCGGCGGCGCGGCACTTCGTGTGGCTGACGGCGCTGGCGGCGCTCTTGCTGTTGCCAGTGACTTTGAAGATGACGCCGAAGTGGACGCCGGTGGCGCCCACGGGACTGGAGCGCGTGGCCAAGGCCGGGCGGACGGTGATGCAAGTGACTGCCGGCGGCGGGCGCAGCCCATTTCCGTGGCAGGCGTGGCTGCTGGGACTCTGGGCTGCCGGCGCGCTGTCACTGCTGCTGCGGCGCGGTGTGGCGCAGGCGGCGTCAACGCGCCTGTCGGCGGCGGCTGAGCCGTGGCGGCAACACGATGGTCTCCCGGTGAAGCTCAGCGGCACGTTGAGCACGCCTTTGCTGGCGGGCGTGCTGCGGCCGGAGATCCTGCTGCCCGCGGAGGCGGCGGATTGGGACGCGGAGCGGCTGGCGGTGGTACTGCGGCACGAAGCGGCCCATGCGGAGAGGCGGGATCCGCTGGCGCAGTTGCTGGCGGCTGTAGTGTGTGCGGTCTATTGGCCGCTGCCCTGGGTGTGGGCGGCGGCGCGCAGGCTGGCTATGGAAGCGGAGCTGGCCTGCGATGACGGCGTGCTGCGTTCGGGCAGCCGGGCGACGGACTACGCCGGACACCTGCTGGAGATCACGCGCGGCCTGTTGGGCCGCAAACCGGTTCCTGAAGGAGGGATCCCTATGGCACGAATTTCCAATCTCGAACAGCGCTTGAAAGCGATGCTCAACACTCAAACCAACCGCCTGCCCGCGGGAAGGCGCCTCATGCTGGCCGTGGCGGGCGCGGCCGTTGCATTGCTCATCCCGCTGGCGGCGCTGGACGCTCCGCTGGCCGCGATGAGCGACGGAATTACGGGCATCGTGAAAGACGCCAGCGGGGCCACGGTGCCGCGGGCGCGCGTGACGGTGCAGTTCACCGATGGCTCCCGGCGGGAGGTGGTCTATACCACTGACGCTGGAGAGTTCACCGCGGCGCCGTTGCCGAACGGCGACTATGTGGTGACGGTGGAAAAGCCGGGCTTTGCGGCCTTGAAGCTGACGGCGATTCCGGTCGGCCCGGGCCTGGCGAGCCGGCTGGACCTGGTGCTGCAGGCGGGCAGCGTGCGGGAGTCGTTGACGGTGGTAGGTGAGGGCGCGCCGGCGGAGAAGTTGAAGTCGACCGGCATCCCCAGCCGCATCAGAGTCGGCGGGAATGTGCAGGCCACCAAGATGGTGAAGCAGGTGCGGCCGTCTTACCCGCCCGAATGCAAGGCGGATCGCGTGCAGGGGACGGTTCTGCTCCGGGCGGTGATCTCGAAAGAGGGAGTCATCCTCAACCTCGAACCGATCAACCAACTGGTGGACAGCCGGCTGGTGCAGGCGGCGGTGGATGCCGTAAAGCAGTGGGTTTACCAACCAACCCTGCTGAACGGCAATCCGGTGGAGGTCCTCACGGAGATCGAGATCAACTTCACGCTGGCTTCTTAATCGATGAGCCCCGGCCTTACAGCCGGGGCTCTCGGCCCCACTCGCTCATTACCCTCCTTGCCCTCCTCTGTTGCGACCAGACCAAGCTGCATTCGAATTCCGTTCTTGAAGCTGGCGCTTCCGTCCCCGGTCCACGGCAGGGCATCCCTCAATCACTTGGCCAAACCGCGCCATCGGCAACCGATCTCCGCCGGCACCCCTCCCGCCACGGCTCCACCTCCATCGCCGCGTGATTTGCGGCCGGCCGCTGCCCCTTTTCCCCCCAATGCTATCCTCGGAGTTCGCCGCCTATGGTCGACACCATCCTCGCCTTCGTCTCCACCCACGGCTACGTCGCCATCTTTTCTTTCCTCGTCCTCGGCATCGTCGGCCTCCCTATCCCTGACGAAACCATGCTCGTCTTCTGCGGCGCCTTGATCGCCCGCGGCCACTTGAAGCTGATCCCCACTCTCCTCGTCTCTTTCCTCGGCAGCGTCTGCGGAATCACGCTCAGCTACATCATCGGCCGCACTCTGGGCCTCGGCTTCGTGCACAAATGGGGCCGCTTCATCGGCGTCAACGACCAGCGCCTCGACGTCGTCCACTCCTGGTTCAACCGCATCGGACACTGGGCCCTCTTCGCCGGCTACTACATCGCCGGTGTCCGCCACTTCACCGCCATCGTCGCCGGCACCTCTTCGCTCGAATACCGCGCCTTCGCCGCCTACGCCTACTCCGGCGGCGCCGTCTGGGTCTGCACCTTCCTCGGCCTCGGATACTACTTCGGCGAACACTGGCGCGAGATCTTCGAACTGGTCCACCGCCACCTCACCATCGTCTCCTTTGCCCTTCTCGCCCTTGCCGGAGCGTACGCCCTCTTTCGCTGGCAACGCCAACGCCGCGCATCGAACTGACTATTCCTGAACCCTACCGCGCCGCCCCCAGCCTCACTACCTTCCCCGTCTTGATCGATTGCTTCGCCGCGTCGATAATCTCGTTCACCGCCACCGTGTAATCCAACGACACCAGACCTTCCACCGCCTTGCCATTCTTCACGCACCACGCCATGTACGCCACCGGCCCCGACCGCTCCGCCGGCAACGGGGCCACTTCCAACACCACCGCCGCCTCTCTCCCCTTCCTCGCCTCCACCTTCGAGCCCTCCATCCGGATCAACCCCTCGTAGCTCACAATCTCAAACCCGCCGCTGTTCGGCGGCAGGTCCCAGCTCTGCTCCAGAATCGACACCGCGTCCTTGTACCCCAGCACCATCGTCACCCCATCCTCTACCTGCGGAAAATCCCCCGGCCGTAGATGCAGCGCATAGGCATAGACCGTCTCCGGCCGCCCCAGGTAGTACAGCGAATACAGCGCGTTGTAGCAGCCGAAATCCATCAGCGCCCCGGCCCCGTTCTTCACCGGATCGATCAGCCACTCGTGGAACATCTTGTTCCGGCCGCTCTTCGGAAACACCCCGCCGTGCCCCGTCGTCACCCTCAGCCGCCACGGCTTGCCGATCGCACCCGAATCGATCTTCGCCTTCACCGCATAATACGCCGGGCTGAACGCCGGGCTGAAGTTCGTCAGCACCTGAATCCCATATTTCCGCGCCAGATCCCTAATCTTGTACGCGTCCGCCGCGCTCGCCGCCAGCGGCTTTTCATAGATCACGTGCACCTTCCGCGGCCCGCACAACTCCACCGCCTCCAGGTGCCGGTTATTCTCCAGAAACGCCCACGCCATCGTCGGCTTCACTTCGTCCAGCATCTTCTTCGCGTCGCTGTAGTACTTCACCTCCGGCGGCGTCACCTTCTTCGCCTCCGCCACCAGCTCCGCGTCCGTCTCGGCGATCGCCACCAGCTTGGCTTGCGGGCTCTTCACCATCGCCTCCAAATGCCCCCACGTGTGCGAGTGCCGCAATCCGATCAGGGCAACGGTCGGCTCCTGCGCCGCAAGCGCCAGGCCGAAAAAGAGAGAAACCAGCAGGCTGAGAGTTCGCATGGGAATCGGCACGATCCTATCAGGCCTCAATCTCGTTTGCTATCCCCGCCGCTGTGATACCATGCCACCCAAGCTGGAAACCCCGGCCCCGGAAGTCATCATGCTCTTGAACCCCGCCCGTTCCACCCGCCGCCAGGCCCTCCAATCCGCCTCCGCGTTTCTGCTCCTCCCTGCCGGCCTCGCCCGCGGATATCAGGCCAACGCCAGGCTCAACCTCGGCATCATCGGCGTCTCCGGCATCGGCAACGTCAACGCCCGAACCTTCAAGGCGCTCGGCCAGAACATCGCCGCCCTCTGCGACGTCGATACCCGCATCCTCGACAAACGCGGCGCCGACTACCCCCAGGCCAAGAAGTACACCGACTTCCGCAAAATGACCGAGCGCGAGAAGCTCGACGGCGTCATCGTCGCCACCCCCGATCACACCCACGCCTACATCTCCATCTGGGCCATGAAGCACGGCCTCCACGTCTACTGCCAGAAACCGCTCACCCAGACCGTCGCCGAAGCCCGCCTCGTCGCCCGCGTCGCCGCCGAAACCAAAGTCGTCACCCAGATGGGCACGCAAACCAGCGCCGAGCCCGGCGTCCTCCGCACCGTCGAACTCGTCCAATCCGGCGCTCTTGGCGAGATCACAGAAGTCCACATGGCCACTGACCGGCCCATCTGGCCCCAGGGCTTCCTCCGGCCCGCCGGCGAAGACCCGATCCCCCCCGAACTCGATTGGGACCTCTGGCTCGGCCCCGCCGCCAAGCGTCCCTTCCTCAACAAGTGGCCCGAAGGCCACCCCGGCTACGATCCCGCCCGCAAAAACCAGTTCCGCTCCGGTCCCACCATCTACCATCCGCTCACCTGGCGCGGCTGGACCGAGTTCGGCTCCGGCGCCCTCGGCGACATCGCCCCTCACTCGATGAACGTCATCTTTCTGGCCCTCGACCTCGGCGCTCCCTCCGCCGTCGAGATCATCGAAACCTCCGGCATGAAACCCGAGATGTATCCCGACTGGACCCATCTCCGCTTCGACTACCCCCGCCGCGGCACCCACCCGCCCCTCTCCATCCACTGGTACGACGGCCAGATGCCCCTCCCGCAAAACCTCCAGGAACCCCCTCAGCCCCCAGACCCCTCCGGCCAACCCCGCCGCCGCGGTGATGGCGGCATGGTCTGGATCGGCACCAAGGGAAGCTTTCCCGCCGGCCGCGGACCCTTCGCCAACTCCGGCGCCACAGAACCGCCTCCGCCCCCGCAGCGCGACTGGGGCCGCGAAGAGGTCCACAAGGATTGGGTCACCGCCATCCAGAACAACCGCCAGGCCCCCTGCCACTTCGGCTACGCCGGCCCCTTCACTGAGGCCTACCAGCTCGGCAACGTCGCCCTCCGCGTCGGCCACCGCATCGAGTGGGACTCCCTCGCCTTCCGCGTCACCAACTGCCGCGAAGCCAACCAGTACCTCACCCGCGAATACCGCAAGGGCTGGGACATCCACTCCATCTCCGCCTAGTCCCGGTCTCTCACCACGCCCGCTGCGAAGCCCACTGCGAAGCCTTGCATACAAGGCGCGAGCAAGTGTATCTCCACACTGCCCACCGAGCGCAGCGGAGCAGACGCAAGCTCCCCCAGGTCGTAGCCGGAAGCCGGTGAGAAACTCGGCCTAGCTCAAGAAAGAGAAAGGCAGGGGGCCGCAGCCCCCTGCCTCGTGTCTGTTCAAGCTCAGTCTAGGAGAGCCGCTTCTTCAACTCCCCGTCGATCGCGCCCATGAAGTCCTCCGTGGTCAAATACGGAGAATTCGGATCGATCAGAATCGCCAGGTCCTTCGTCATGCGGCCGGACTCCACCACATCCACGCAGACCTTTTCCAGCGTATCCGCGAATGCCACAACGTCCGGCGTGCCGTCCATCTTCCCGCGGTGCTGCAGGCCGCGGGTCCAGGCGTAGATCGAAGCGATCGGATTCGTCGACGTCGGCTTGCCTTGCTGGTGCATCCGGTAGTGCCGCGTCACCGTTCCGTGCGCCGCTTCGGCCTCCACGGTCTTCCCGTCCGGAGACATCAGCACCGAAGTCATCAGGCCCAACGACCCATACCCCTGCGCCACCGTGTCGCTCTGCACGTCGCCGTCGTAGTTCTTGCACGCCCACAGGTAGCCGCCCCGCCACTTCAGGTTCGCCGCCACCATGTCGTCGATCAGCCGGTGCTCGTACGTCAAGCCCTTCGCCGCGAACGCATCCTTGAACTCGGCGTCGAAAATCTCCTGGAAGATGTTCTTGAACCGGCCGTCGTATGCCTTCAGAATCGTGTTCTTGCTCGATAAGTACACCGGGTAGCTCCGCCCCAACGCGTAGTTGAAGCACGCCCGCGCGAATCCCGAAATCGAGCTGTCCAGGTTGAACATGCCCAGCGCGATTCCAGGCCCCGGCGCGTTGATGATCTCCCGCTCAATCGGCGCGCCCCCATCGGACGGCGTGAACACCAGCTTCAACGATCCCGCACTCGGGAACGTGAAGTCCTGCGCCCGGTACTGGTCGCCGAATCCATGACGGGCGACCACCACCGGCTGGTCCCAGTGGCTCACCACGCGCGGCACGTTCTTGCATATGATCGGCTCCCGGAAAATCGTGCCGTCCAGTATGTTGCGGATCGTCCCGTTCGGACTCCGCCACATCTGCTTCAGCCCGAACTCCTTCACTCTCGCCTCATCCGGCGTGATCGTCGCGCACTTCACCGCCACGCCATACTGCTTCGTCGCGTTCGCGCTGTCGATCGTGATCTGGTCGTTCGTCTCATCTCTCTTCTGCACGGAGAGGTCGTAGTACTTGAGGTCGATCTCAAGGTACGGCAGGATCAGCTTCTCGCGGATCCACTGCCAGATAATCCGTGTCATCTCATCGCCGTCCATCTCGACGACGGGGGTCTTCACAACAATCTTGGCCATAAAAGATCAGGCTCCCTATCCCTACTGGAATGTGTTTGATTATCTCCCAACTCGCCCCTATTCTGCACAACACCATCCGGAACTCTTCAGGCCGGAACTCTCCAGGGCGATCCCCCTCATCCTCCCGCAGGGCTGTCTCCGAGCCTGCCGGAACGGTATGTGGCGCGCCAACCGGTAGCGGGGCACCCTGCGGCGAATCGCGGCCCGGGCGGGCTCCTCTGGTCCATGCGATATCTGCTTTCGGCATGAAGAGGCCGGCAGGAATCGTTCGCCCGCTCCATCCTTCAACACACTCGATTCCGGATCCCTCGGATTGCCCAGGCTCTCGTCGCCCGGCCTGCCACTGGCGCCTCTCTGCCAGCGTTGCTCTTGCGCATGGTCGCACGGTTTTCCGCCCTGCTCGTCCTACTCGTGCTTGGCCGGTTCGGCGCGTTCTCGCGCTTCTCCCCCCAACTCCTGGCCGGCGGCACGGATGCGTTCCAATTGCCGCTCCGTCACGGCCAAATCCTCCGGCAGTTCGTCGCCTTGGGCCAGATCACACCGCGCAGCTTCGCTCGCGTCCTCCGTCTGCGCTTCGGCCGGCGTCCGCGTTCCTTCAGTGGTGGATCATCATGCGCGAGGAACTCTTCAGGTGCAGTGCTCCCGCCGGCATGTAAGGCAGCAGCGTGGAGAATGGGTAGTCCGACCGGATGGCCACCGTGTCGCCGGGCCGGTTGGCGATGCCCGTAACCGGCGGCGGGTTGGAGGCGATCCACTCGACGCTGACCTGCACCTTGGATCCGTCGAGGGCCAGCAGTTGGGAGCGAACCACGCCCGCAACCTGGGCCGAACCGGCCGGTGCGGCACTGGTGGATCCGTGGACCATCGCGTAGCGGGCCGCCTCCCGCGTGGCGTGCGCGACCGTGCTGTAGGCCCAGATCATCCGTCCGAAGTCGATGATGCCGAACAGGATCATCAGGAAGACGATGATGGTCAGGGCGGCTTCGACCATGATTGCGCCCCGGGAGCGGGCGTGGCGTGTGGAACCGTTGTATCGCCGGTGAGCCATGACACTGACTCCTACTGCACGCGCATCACCGCGGAGGCGCGGAGATTGATTGAGGGCGGGAGGCCCGGGTACCGGAAGAGCGAGGTGAACGTCTTTGACGCGACGACATTAACCTGTACGGCTGGCGGGGCGCCGCCCGAGCAAAGTGCCGTGCACGCTGCGGCCACAGTGGAGCACTTGCAGCTCAGCGAGGAGCTGACCACCACTTGGGCGACATCCGAGGCGTCCGCACTGGCCGCGGCGCTGATGGCCTGCGCATTCCTGGCGTGCATGAGGTCGTAAACGCCGTATTCGGCTCCGGCCTGGGCCGCGTTCCACACGGCAATGGAGTCGTGGAACACGCGCGAAAGGTCGATTACGCCAAACATCAGCGGCAGCAGTACGACGAGCATCAACCCGAATTCGACTATCGTGGAGCCGCGGCTCTCTGCGGAGCGGCGGTGATTCGTGCCGTTTCGCATGAGTTTACTCCGAGAGGGTGACGCGCTTGAACGGCGAACCGTTCGATAGGCTGCTGTAGTCCGAGGCAAGTCCGAAGACGCTCGATCCTTCTACCCGCAGGTTGTAGGCGACGATGCCGGTGTAACTGGCCGCGTTCACACCCGTCGCGCTACGGCCCTGAAAGCGCACCTCTTGCGCCGGAGTGTACACGACGCCCTCCAGCTTGACGTTGCTCTCCGATTGGATGTCGTTGAGCACCGCAGCGCCTCCGCGCGAAAACCACAGGATGCCCTCAATGCCCGGCTCCGCTCCAACGTCATATCTCGTAGAGGCGTTCGGCGCGGAAAGGAAGACGTTCGATTTGCTCTCGAAGAGCATGCCCGTCGAACCGGATCCCCTGCGGACGATCGTGACCCCTGTTCCGCTCAGGGTGGACATCCCTTTGGTGTCGAGCCCCCCTCCCTCCAGGAAGTACATTCCTGGGTTGAGTCTCAGCGTGGCCTTCTCGCCCACCACAATGGTGCCGCAGTAGCGGCCCGGATTGATGGTGCGCGTGGTGTCGGCGGGCACGGTGAAACCGGGAGAGCATGCGGCCGCGGTGGTGGGTAGGGGGAGGTAGGCTAGCGGATCGCCGAATGCCGGGATGCCGGTGGTCGGAACAGGCGAATACCCCGTACCCTGGTATCCGGCCGCCACCGCGCCGATCATCGAACCGATCATCTGGCCCGTCGAATAGAGACCCTGCGTGCTGACGGAATCGCTCAGAATCCCGCAGTTCGCCTGGAGCCGGCTGCCGCCCTCGACACGGATCGTGTCCACCCGAGTGGGAGCCAGAGCGTAGACGCAACCCGACGCGCCCGCCTCAATCCCCGCCGACGCGCTGGCGGCGACGGCCATCGAGGCCGTGCCGAAGGATCGGGCGAACAACGTCGACCTGGCTTCCGACACGACAACCTGCAAGTGCGTCGATCTGCCCGCGTAAAGCCCCGTCGCCGGTGGATACGCAACCCGGATCGTGACGCCGTTCGCTCCGTCTGTAAACCGGTTTAGGGCGGCTGCCTCCTTCGCCGCGGTGATCACGTTCGAAGTGGTGCCCCGGAAGATCTCCTGCGCGCCGGCCAACGCCGCCGCATCCGCGGCCAGTTGTGCCGCCCGCTTGCG
The DNA here is from genome assembly GCA_016213725.1 of Acidobacteriota bacterium. Taxonomy (GTDB): domain Bacteria; phylum Acidobacteriota; class Terriglobia; order Bryobacterales; family Bryobacteraceae; genus Paludibaculum. Next base: position 21,786 of record JACQZS010000208.1, read on the forward strand.
GAACATCAATAGGCCCAAATCCACGGCCAGAGCGCTGAAGGACAACAAACCCACGAGAACCAGCGCCGTCATGACGGCCACGAATCCCCGCTTACTGTTTGCGCGCGATTTGGATCCGGCAAGGGTCGGCGCACGCCCGCATTGCCGTCGCATCCCCGTTACAATCATGAAAAAAGAATAGTGGAATCGATCGTGCACGAAAATCAGGAGAACTCGCGCTCGCACCCCAAATCTCACTTAAGATCAGCCAGGGGTTCAGGCACGGCCATCTGGACTTCGGAACACAGCCGACACAGCCTGACCGCCCCGCCGCAGCCATCCATCCCGGCAGCCCCAAGCAACGTCTCCCCCGCCATGGTAAATTTGTGCCGATAAGGTCGGCCACCGAATCATGACGCCCGATCAGGAAGCAGCTCTCTTCGCCCGGCTGGACGGCATGGCCGCCAACATCGCCGAACTCTACCGGCGTCTCGACGCCCTCGAGTCGGCCAGAGCCTCCGCCCAAACCGAGACTCCCGTCCCCCCTCCACCCCCACCACCTCCTCCACCTGGCTACTACAACCCAATCCCCGAGCCACCACCCTACCCCGAGCCACCACCCTACCCCGAACCCTCACCCTTCCCAGACCCCGCCTTCACACCCGAGCCCCAGCCCGAACCCGCCCCCGCGCTCGAATCCACCGTCGGCCTCAACTGGCTCAACCGCATCGGCGTCATCACCCTCGTCCTCGGCGTCGCCTTCCTCTTCAAGTACGCCGTCGACAATGAGTGGATCGGCCCCATCGGCCGCGTCGCCCTCGGCATCCTCGCCGGCTTTGCCACCCTCGCCGCCGGCGAATTCACGGCCCGCCGCGAGCAGCGCATCTTCGCCCAGGGCGCCAGCGCTCTCGGCATCTCTATCCTCTACCTGTCCTTCTACGCCGCTTACGGCTTCTACCACCTCACCGCCATAGAAGTCTCCTTCGCCGCTATGGCCCTCACCACAGCTCTGGCCGGTCTCCTCGCCATCCGTTACGACGCCCTCGCCATCTCCCTGCTCGGCCTCATCGGCGGACTGCTCACCCCGCTCGTCCTCTCCACCGGGCAGGACGCGCCCTGGATCCTCTTCCCCTACCTCACGCTCCTCTGCGCCGGCGCCGCCTGGCTCGAACGCCGCCAGGGTTGGAAACTCTCTTCCGCCCTCGCCCTCGCCGGCTCCGCCATCATCTTCTCCGCCTGGTTCGAAGAGCGCTTCTCGCCCGATCACCGCGCCCCAGCCGTCTTCTTCCCCCTGGCTCTCTACGCGATCTTCTCCACTTCCTTTCTCCAGCCCGTCCTCCGGGTCGCCGCCCCGTTCGCCCTCGGGTTTGTCTTCCACCCCACTGCCAATCCCCAGTCGTTCCTCTACTTCACTCTGCTCCTCGCCCTCTCGGCCACCGGGCTCCTCCTGCGCCAGCCCCTCCCCACATTGGCCGGCTTCTGGCTCTCCTACACCGCCGCCTACCAACCGCTGCGCGCCCAGGACGAACTCCTCCTCCACCTCGGCGCCATCACGCTCTTCTTCGCCATCACCTTCGCCTCCACTCTCCGCGACCTCCTCGCTTCAGCCGAATCCGGGCCGCGCAACGAGACCCTGCAACTCCTCCCGCTCGCCCTCAACCCCGTCGCCTACTACGCCGCCGGCTATCAACTCCTCCAGACTTCCTACTCCGGCTGGGCGGGCCTCTTCACCGTCGCCGTCGCCGCCTCCTTCGCCTTCTCCGCCTGGCTGCTCCGGCGGCAGGACCGCACCAACCCCGCCCTCGTCTCCATCGTCATCGCCATCAGCTTCCTCACCCTCGCCGCGCCCGTCCAACTCTCCGCCTGGCGCATCACCCTCGCCTGGGTCGTCGAAGCCGCCGCCCTCGCTTTCATCGCCCGCCGCATCGACTCGCTCCGCACCACCCTTCTGGCCGCCCTCGTTCTCCTCCTCGTCGCCGCCCGCCTCCTCGCCGTAGACTCCCAGTTCTCCACCGAACTCACCATCCTCAATCCCCGCTTCTTTGTCTTCGCCTTCGCCGCCGCCGGCTACTTCTTCTCCGCCTGGTGCTTCCCTCGCGGCCCGCTCGCCGCCGCCGCCTACATCGCCGGCCATGTCGCACTCCTCTCCGCCCTCCAGCTCGAGAACTACGACCATTGCCAGCGCGCCTTCGCCCCCGCCGACGCCTCCAGCTACGCCCTCGTCGGCGCCTCCGTCATCGCCGCCGCCTACGGCTTCTCGCTCGTCGCCCTCGGCGTCCTCCGGCGCATCCGCTTTGACCGCCTCCTCGGGCTCCTCACCCTCGCCGCCGTCGTCGCCAAGCTCTACTTCTATGACGTCTGGATGCTCGGCCGCCTCTTCCGCACCGTCGCCTTTGTCGCCCTCGGCATCCTCCTCGTCTCCGCCTCTTATCTCTACTCCCGCTACCGCGCGCGCCTCGCCAGCCTCCTCGAAGACGAATGAACCTCCTCCCGCTCCTCCTCCTTCTCGCCGCAGCCTCCAGCGCCTGGCAATTCCGCCGGCCCCTCACCGGACCCGCCGCCCCCATCACGCAAATCACTCTCGATCCTCACGTCCTCGCCCACTCCAACCCCGGCCTCTCCGACATCCGCATCCTGCTGCAGAACCGCGAACTCCCCTACGCCCTTCGAACCGCCCCTGCCCCTCCCGTCCGTCCCGCCATCCCCCTGGATCGCGCCCTCGGCAAAGACGGCCTCCAGATCACCCTCGACGCGGGTCCCAACTCCCGCCACAACGCCGTCCGCCTCTCCACTCCGCTCCACAACTTCCGCGCCCAGGTCTTCATCCACGCCAGTGACGACCGCCGCAATTGGAACCTCCTCCGCGACGACGCCGCCATCTTCGACTTCACCCAGGACGGCGCCACCTACCGCCTCCTCGATCTCCCCTATCCCACCTCCACCCGCCGCTACCTCCGCCTCACCATCCCCGCTTGGACCAGCCAGGACGCTCTCTCCTCAGCCGACCTCACCTTTCTCGCCACCCAGTCGCCCAAACGCACTCTCCTTACCCAGGCGGAGCCCCAAACCGAACCCGACGGCCGCCAAACCCACTTCATCTTCGATCTCACCGAGCCCGGCTTCCCCGTCGACCAGATCGCTGTCTCCGCCGGCGACGCCGCCTTCGCCCGCACCGTCCGTGTCGAGGCCTCCGCCGACCGCAGAACCTGGACGCCCCTCACCGTCAGCACCATCGCCCGCTACCCCGGCGGCGAAACCCTCGCCTTGTCTTTCTTTGAAACGCGCCGCCGCTACTTCCGCCTCACCGTCTACAACGGAGACGACGCGCCCCTCCGTATCCGCAGCGCCGCCTTCTCTACTCAAGAGCGCACGCTCCTTCTCGAAGGCTTCCAGCCCGGAGCCGAACTCTACTACGGCAACCCTAAAGCCCAGAGCCCCGAATACGACCTCGCCCTTCGCCTCCCCACCACTGACCCCACTCCGCTCACCCTCGCCGCCGTCCAGATCAATCCGGACTACCAGCCCCCCATCCCGCCCCAGGCGCCCTGGACCGACCGCCACCCCGTCCTCCTCTGGGCCATCCTCCTCTCCTCCATCGCCGCCCTCGGCGCCCTCCTCTGGCGTCTGCTCCAATCTCTCCCTCCGTCTCCCACCCACTAACACTGCCCCTCACCGCGCGCTGTCTCCTCCTCCGCAACTTCACCCCAACGCCGCGGGTCAGAGCCGTGGCGTCTGAGCGAAGTGCGCCGCAATCTGTTGACTCTCACTGCGGCCTCAATTTCGGCCAGTCACAGGTCACACCCGATGCCGGGTGCTGTTCAGCCCGCCACCTGATTCTTCCCTCTTCGCATCGCAAACAATGCGGCCAACCCGAGGCCAAGCAGCGAGAAGCACGCGGGTTCCGGTACGGCTGTGAATGTGCCCTCAACCTGGAAGCCAACGGAGCGCGCGGTCGAGTCCAGGTCGGCATAGTCCCAACCGATAGTTACACCCGGTGCCGCATAACCGGCATCGATGGCCCCGCCATGCCAGATCGCTGTGTAACCGGAGGTAGAGGCTCCACTGACATAGGCAGTCAGGAAATACTCCGCCGGCCCCAGAGTCAACCCTGTGAACAACAGAGCGTCCGCCACGTTGCCGTTGGCGATGAGAGTAACGAAGTTTGAACCAACATCGTTTGCTGCCAGGGTCGTCCCCAGATCAAAGTTGAGTGTTACGCTGTGGTCGGCACTGGGATTGCTCAAGTTGAACGCATGCACATCTGTGCCGGTGGAGGTAAAACTCTGCGTCCAGGACACGCTCCACTTCTGAGTGCTGGGCGCAGCGCCAAGTACCTGGTAACCCGTGGCAGGATTGCTGCCCCGAGTGACGATGATAGCGGCACTGGCTGACGCTGCCATCAAACAGAACGCAATTGCACCGAGCACAAACCGTCGATAGCGGTATTTCATTGCCGAGCTCTCCTTCGCCTCAAGGTACTCTCCAAAAACTCTTCATCAGGAGTCGCGAGGCGGCTCTCTTTCGGATTCGCCGCTACCGCCCGGGCTTTCCCGGCATATATCTCCCAACCATCAGGCCCAACTTCGCCGCGGAACTGCGCCGCATGGATCCTTCCCGATGCTCGGTCGCCGGCGCGGCTCAACTCCTCCAGCGCCGCCGAATTAGTGAGGAGATCGCAAATCTGCTTGATTTGCCTGGCTAGGCCCAATTAGTGGGTCCCGTTACTCCTGGACACTGATCCAAGGCCAATGCACTCTGCTTCTTATATGCTGAAGCACTTACCTTGTCAAGACTTTTCACTACATTTGTCGCTAGTAAGTGATCTGTCCGCCCGAACAGGGCGCCGGGTGAAGCTTGATGGCTGAAGCTTGATGGCTGAAGCTTGATGGTTGAAGCTTGATGGGTGAAGGACATCAAGCAGTGCCCGGCCGTGGAATTGGATCGGCAGATGAGGCTGCAGGACGTGCTGCGGAATGCCATCACGAAAAGGACCGCATTGCGCCACGGCGCGCAGATCCTCGGGGTGGCAGGTCGGTCGATGCGTCGCCGGTCGGAGCGCAGTCTCAGAACCTGGCAAGGGCATCTACCCAGCAGTCGCGCTTGGCAGGGATCACCACTGCCCACCCGAACCAGCGTTGCGTCGGCGAATTCAATGCCAGGCTCACGGTGGCGGCCGAGAAGAAGCGCGCAGCCTTCCGGATGAGTTCGCGCGCGGACCGGAATTGGGCCTCTCCAATCCTCGCCGAGCAATTAGCAGACAGCGACAAGACGTTCCAGGCCGGTCGGCGAGTCTGGCGGTGGGAGAAGAGCCGCTTCCGGCAATCAGTGGCGCGCCGGGCGGACACTCCAGCGGCATCCGCTGTCCCAGAGAAGTCGTGGAGTCCGGGCTCATTCGCGATACAATTCGATACCTGGCAGGCAGTTGGGACAGGCTGGGACTTACCGGGACCGGCCGAACCCAGCGGAGATTTCTTCCGACATGCCGGGAACGGCCGCGCATCGACGAACGGATCCCACCACTGTTGGCGCGCCGGAATCGTAGTGGTCTGGACTGAGCCGGAAACTTCCCCTGTACTAGTGCAGCGGGCAGCCCGCGCCAGAGTTCACCCATGCAACCTGAACGCTGGAAAAAAGTCGAGATGTTGTTTGAGGCGGCGCAGCAGCAGCCGGCTGAGCAGCGCGCGCAGTTTCTGGAACAGGCTTGTCCGGAAGATGCCGTGCTGCGGTCCGAGGTACTCTCGCTGCTGCGGGCCGACGCGGGCGCCAACTCGCTGCTGGACAACGGTGCATTCCCTGCCTCGAACGAGCACCCGGTGCTGAAGCCCGGCGAGCGAATCGGCGCCTTCGAAATCGTGGAACTGATCGGCAAAGGGGGGATGGGCGAGGTCTACCGGGCGCGCGATCCGCGGCTGCGCCGGGATGTGGCGCTGAAGGTGCTGCCCGCGGCTGTCGCCGGGGACAGGAACCGGCTGCGGCGCTTCGAGCAGGAGGCCCGGGCGGCCAGCGTCTTGAACCACCCCAACATCCTCACGGTGTTCGACGTGGGGACGCACGAAGGAATCTCCTATCTCGTTTCGGAGCTTTTGGAGGGCGAGACTCTGCAGGCGCGGTTGGCGGCAGGTCCCATCCCGCTCAAGAAGGCGCTGGCGTACGCGCAGCAGGTGGCCAGTGGGCTGGCGGCAGCCCACCAGAAGGGAATCGTTCACCGCGATTTGAAGCCGGCCAATCTGTTTCTTACCTCCGACGGGCGCATCAAAATCCTGGACTTCGGGCTGGCCAAGCTGACACAACCGGAGGACGGTGAACGCGAAGCCACGTTGACCGAAACCACGCCCGGCATGGTGCTGGGTACGGCTGGCTACATGTCGCCGGAGCAGGCGATGGGCGTTACGGCGGACGCGCGCTCCGACATCTTCTCGTTCGGCGTGATCCTGTACGAGTTGCTGACCGGTCAGCGCGCTTTCCGTGGACAGACAGCGGCGGAGATGCTGACCGCGGTGTTGAGGGAAGACCCGCCCGAAGTGTCGAAGCTGAATCCGCAGCTCGCGCCTGGGGTCTCGCGCGTGGTGCGGCACTGCCTCGAAAAGCGGCCCGAGGATCGCTTCGAGTCGGCGCGCGACCTGGCCTTCGCGCTGGAGGCGGTCTCGGACGCCGAACCACACGCGAACCCCAAGTCAGAAGCCGCACCGCAAGGCGGAAAGCACTGGTGGCGAGGGCGCTTGCGTTGGGCGCTGGCCGCCATCGCGGCCGCCGCCCTGCTCGCGGTTGGCGTCACGGCGGTCTCTCTCTGGCGGCAGCGGCAGACACGTGCCGGCCCCATCACTTTTGAAATTTCGCCGCCCCTTGGACAGCGCATCCAGGCCGGCAAGCTCTCTCCGGACGGCAAGCGGCTGGCGATGATCCTATCGGCGCCGGACGGCACCAAGAGCGGACTCTGGACCCGCCCAATCGAAAGCCTGGACTCCCGGCTGGTGCCCGGAACGGATGGCATCGAGAGCTTCTGCTGGTCCTCCGACGGCCGGAGCATCGTCTACATCCACCAGGGCCGGATGGAGACCGTGGACCTTTCGACAGGAACTGTCCGAGTCGTCTGCGATTCTGCCATTGGCTGGGTGTGGGACTGGAATGCGCAGGGGACCATCCTCTTCACGCGCCTCGAGCCCGACCGCAAACGCCAGCTCATGAAGGTGGAGGCTGCCGGCGGCGCCCCCCAGAGCATCTTTCCCTTCGATGAGAAGAGGAGGGAGTTCACGCAGACCGGCGCTCAGTTTCTGCCCGACGGCAAGAGATTCCTGTATTACTCGGGGGCCGAAGTCGACGCCGGCACCTACCTGGCAGCTCTCGACGGTTCCTCCAGAACGCTGCTGCGCCGCAGCGCTGGCGTCACCTACACGCAGGGCGCCGTTCACCCTGGCAGCGGCAAGTACTACCTGGTCTCCTGCGCCGCCAACGCCTGCGAGTCACGGGAATTCGACCTGGCCGCCGGCCGTCTGGTGGGTGCGCCCCAGGCGATGGCCTCGATGCCCGGAATCGCCGGTCTTTCCGTCGTCTCCTCCGGCATGACGCTACTGGCGCAAGTCAAGCAGACACGCAGCCGGCTGGCCTGGTACGGCCGCGATGGAAAGGAACTCGAGACCGTCTTCGGGCCGGAGGCCCTGATGGGCCACACCCTCTCTGCGGATGACAGGCGCGTGGCTTGGGAACAGATGACGCCTCAGCACGACTTCGGCAATCTCTGGCTGGGGGACATGGCGCGTAAAACCCGGCAGCGCCTGACGAGCGACGACGGTTGGGAGTTCACACCGCTGTTCCTGCCCGGAGGAACCAGAATCGCGTTCACGTGGTTCCGCAACAAGCCCAGGCGGTTCCATGTGGCCATCCGGCCGGCCGACGGCTCGGGCCAGGAGGAGTTGATCTACGAATCGCAGAGCATCTTTTACCTGAACGACGTCTCGCCCGACGGCAAATTCCTGCTGTTGAGTCAGTCGGGCGCCGCGCCGAAGCTCATGATCCTGCCGTTGGCAGGCGGCGACCATCGGCCGCTCCCTTTCCGGAACACGCAGGGCGGCCAGGCGGAAGCGAAGTTCTCGCCGGATGGCCACTGGATCGCCTACACCTCGCTCGACTCCGGCTCGGCTGAGGTTCACGTCGCGCCTTTCACCCCGGACGCCGGGACGGGCGAGTACTCTCGCGGCTCTGTGACCGTAGTGTCCACCGACGGCGGCAGTGACCCGCGCTGGAGCCGCGACGGCAGGGAGCTGTTTTTCGTGGCGCCTGACAACACGCTGATGTCCGCGCCGCTGAAGCCGGGCCCACAATTCAGCGCGGGGCCGCCCGAGAAGCTCTTCAAGAC